>JASJCA010000002.1 GCA_030066215.1 Rhodobacter sp.
AGATGCGAAAAAACCGGATCCGCGTGCTCGCCGGAGACAAGGTCCAGGTCGAGATGACCCCCTACGACCTGACCAAGGGCCGGATCAACTATCGCTTTAAGTAGCGCGAAACGCATGTTTCGCGCAGCGCGGGGAAGCGGATTGCAGAGCAATCTGCGGCCGTCGCCCGGTGAAAGCCTGGGTGCCTCATGCTGCCGAACCCGCGCCTGATCCTCGGCTCCGGCAGCCCAAGGCGGCTGGAGCTTCTGGCGCAGCTCGGCCTGACCCCCGACGATGTCCGCCCACCCGATGTCGACGAAACCCCGCTCAAGGGCGAACTCCCGCGCGCCTATTGCCTCCGCATCGCCCAGGCCAAGGCCGAGGCGATGACGCTCGCCGAAAACGAGATCGCGCTCTGCGCCGACACCACCGTCGCGCTCGGCCGCCGCATCCTCGGCAAGCCTGCCGACGAAGCCGAGGCCGCCGCCTTCCTGCGGCAGCTCTCTGGCCGCCGCCACCGCGTCATCACTGCCGTTGCCGTGAAGCGCGGTAGCCGGGTTTGGGAACGCGACGTGACCTCCGCCGTCAAACTCAAGCGCCTGACGGAACGGGAGATCGCCGGCTACCTCGCCACCGGCGACTGGCGCGGCAAGGCTGGCGCCTACGCTATCCAGGGCCCCGCCGGCGCCTTCATCCCCTGGATCCAGGGGTCCTACACCGCTGTCGTCGGTCTACCGGTCTTTGAGACCGCGCAACTCCTCCACGCGGCCGGTTATCCCGTCGGAGAGGCACTCCGATGAAGGGCCGCCAAATCGTGCTCGACCAGATCGGCGGTCGTGAGGTTGCGGTACTGTTGGTAGACGGCCAGCTCGACGACCTACTGATCGAGGCCGACGCCCCGGCCCCGGGCACCGTCTACCGCGCCGTCGCGCGCCGCCCGCTGAAGGGCCAAGGCGGTCTTTTCCTCGAGACACCAGACGGCAGCGCCTATCTGCGCGGCGCCAAGGGCATCCGCCCGGGCCAGGGCCTGACGGTGCAGGTCTCCGGCTACGCCGAGCCGGGCAAGGCGCTGCCCGTCACCGACCGCGTTCTATTCAAAGGCCGCTACGCCATCGTCACTCCCGGCGCCCCAGGCCTTAACGTCTCTCGCCAGGTGCGTGACGAGGCCCTGCGCGACGACCTTTTGGAGCTGGCCCACTCCGCCATGGAAGGCAGCAAGATGGGCCTGATCCTGCGCTCGGCCGCCTCCGAGGCCGCGCCCGACGACATCGCCGCCGACATCGCCGCCATGCGCCAGGCCGCCGAGGCGGTCATGGCCGACACCGGCCAGGCGCCCGAGCGCCTGCTCGACGGCGACGGGCCGCGGCGGCTGGCCTGGCGCGACTGGACCGGTCCAGCCGACGTGGTCGACGCGCCCGGCGCGCTCGAAACACTCGACCTGCTCGACCGGATCCAGGCCTTGCGCGGCCCTCGGTTGGACCTGCCCGGTGGCGCCGTGGCCTGGGTAGAGCCCACCCGCGCGCTGGTGGCCGTCGACGTCGACACTGGCGCCGACGCCTCCTTCGCCGCCGCGCTGAAGGCCAATCTCGGGCTCGCCCGCGCCCTGCCGCGCGCCCTGCGCCTGCGCGGCCTCGGCGGCCAGATCACCTTGGACATTGCCCCTATGGCCAAGAGGGATCGCCGCGGGTTCGAGACAGCCTTGCGTGCCGCGTTCAAGGCAGACCCGGTCGACACCGTGCTGGCTGGCTGGACCCCGCTCGGCCATTACGAATTGCAACGAAAACGCGCCCGCGCGCCTTTGGCGAACTTCCTCGCGAAATAACCAGCGGGCCTCCGAGCTTCGCCGGCCGGCGCACGATTTTGAACGCCTGCCGAACAGGTGTGTCCCTGCGTCGCTCAGGTCCAGACTAAAGATGACTTTGGGCGTTCCGGCGCCGGCAACGCCCAAGTGATACGTCCCCGAAACGTCGGCCGGATCGAACGTAACGGGATCGCAGTGACTTCCTCAATCTGACATTCGTCCTTGACCAGCAAACCAAGGAGTTGGCCCGTGTGGTTCGACATCGCCACGCCATGCTGGCACGTCCGAAAAAATCGCCCATGGCATGCGGACCTCATACCTCCTCGATATCGTGTTATTCGGGCCGAAAATCCCCCTGGACACCTTCCGCCCAACTCCCTAAAACCCGCGCACCCGAGCGGAGCTCCGCTCGCCCGTGCCCGGGTAGCTCAGGGGTAGAGCAGTGGACTGAAAATCCTCGTGTCGGTGGTTCGATTCCGCCCCCGGGCACCATATATCAACCACTAAAGCGACATCATATCGACTTCCCAAAGTCTTTGAGGATTTTTTTGTGGTCGAACCCAGCTTTCGTCGTTCTAGAGGCGGCAAACGGCAATAACCCGATCAACACTCATAATCAGTCAGGTGACGGCTTCGAGCCCATTCGAGACAATCGTTCCAGCGAGCGCAAGGGCCGGTTTGTACTGTTTCTCGACATCCGCAGGGGCAACCGGTTGACGGTCGTCGGGCAGATCCTTCATCGAAGAACGAGGCCTACTTGGCGCTGCGGCCTTCCCAATTTCAGTTGCGCGAGCTTGTGTTACGCGATCACATAGACACCGAATGACAATCGGTCCGGTGAGCGTGCGCCAATCGGATCGCTGGCGATTTGCGGCGTCACTCACTTGGGGCGGTCCGGGATGAACAGAGACAGCGTGCCGTCCACCC
Organism: Rhodobacter sp.; assembly: GCA_030066215.1. Classification (GTDB taxonomy): domain Bacteria; phylum Pseudomonadota; class Alphaproteobacteria; order Rhodobacterales; family Rhodobacteraceae; genus JASJCA01. The sequence continues at coordinate 2,708 of JASJCA010000002.1, forward strand.
GACAAGGGATCGCGACCGATAGCCCTGCGGTCGCGGCAGAGTCCGCGCTGGCAGAGCCCCACACGCCCAATATCGAGGACATTCTTTCTGCCTTGAACGTCTCAAGGCACGGATTGACCCGGGCCGAGGCAGCCGACCGGCTTCAGCGTTTGGGACCGAATGCTTTGCCGCATACCAAGCCGCCAAGCGCTTTCCGGGTGTTCCTGCGGCAATTTGCGAGCCCGCTGATCTATGTGCTGGTTTTGGCGGCGCTGGTTTCAATGCTGATTCAGGAATGGTCAGACGCTGTGCTGATCGCTGCGGTGCTGCTGGTCAACGCCGTCATAGGGACGCTGCAGGAATACTCGGCCCAACGCGCCGCCGAGGCGCTGAACAAGCTGGTCACGACGAAGGCTCGCGTGTTGCGAGACGGGGATGCGTTCCTGGTCGATTCCGAGGACTTGGTGCCGGGCGACGTGGTTCGGCTCGAATCCGGTGACAAGGTTCCTGCGGATATGCGCCTCTTGTCCGGGCGCGATCTGGAGGTCGACGAGTCGCTGCTCACCGGCGAATCGGAGACGGTCATCAAGGACGATGAAGCGGTGCTGCCCGCCGACAGTGCGTTGGGCGACCGCGTGAACATGGTCTTTGCGGGCACAATGGTGGCCCGCGGGCGCCAGCACGCGGTCGTGGTCAAGACCGCCTCGGACACCCAGCTTGGCAAGATCGCGGCCGGCGTGCTGACGAAACGTCCAGTGAAGGCCCCGCTCATCGTCCGCATGGAACGTTTCACGCGTCGGATTGCCATTGCCGTGGCGATCGCGTCGGTGACCATGGCCGCGATCGCCCTGACGCGGGGCACGCCGCTGGACGAGGTGTTCCTGCTCGCAGTGGCCCTGGCGGTGTCCGCGATCCCCGAGGGGCTGCCCGTTGCGTTGACGGTGGCGCTGGCCATTGGCATGCAGCGCATGGCCAAGCGCAACGTGATCGTCCGGCGGCTTGTCGCTGTCGAAGCGCTCGGGTCTTGCACCTTCATCGCCACCGACAAGACCGGGACCCTGACCGAGAACCGGCTGGCGGCGCGGCGGATCGTGTTCCCAGGCGCCGACCCGTGGGAGGTCACCGGGGAGGCCACGGAGCCCACTGGATCGATCCATACACCGAAAGGCAGCCCGTCGCCGGCCGCTCACGAAGTTTTGGCGCGCCTCTCACGGGCCGCCGTTTTGGCCAATGATGGGTTCCTGGGCCACCGCGACGGCGGCTGGATCACCGAGGGGGATGCGGTCGACGTCGCTCTGCTGATCATGGCGCACAAGGGAGGAACCATTCGCGCCGAAACCGTCAACGCGTACCCGGAAGTCGCCGCCATCCCCTTTGAATCGGAACGCCAATTCTGTGCCAGCCTCAACGCCGTGAACGGCAAAAATTACGCGTTCGCCAAGGGTGCATTTGAACGGGTCCTGACGTTTTGCCGATCGATGGCGACACCGGAGGGAGACGTTCCGCTGGACCCGCACCTTGTCGAAGACCAGGCCGAAGCATTGGCCAGCCAGGGCTTCCGCGTGATTGCGTTGGCGGGCGGAGAGATCGAACCCGGGACGGACGGCGTCTTTACGGAGGAGCACCTGTCAGGCCTGACCTTCCTGGGGCTCGTCGGCATCATCGACCCGCTGCGTACCGAGGCCAAGGCGGCGGTGACGGCCTGCCGCGAGGCCGGGATTGAGGTGGCGATGGTCACCGGCGACCACCCGACCACGGCCGCGACGATCGCCGCGGAACTCAATCTCATTCAATCGCCAGATCAGGTCGTGACCGGCCCGAGTATCAAGCTTGCCGAGAACGAGGCCGAGCTGGACGCGCTGGTCAAACGCGGCCGGGTCTTCGCTCGGGTCGAGCCGCAGCAGAAGCTGCAGATCGTGCAGTCCTTGCAGCGCAGCGGTTATTTCGTGGCGGTCAGTGGCGACGGCGCGAACGACGCCCCGGCGCTGCGCGCGGCCCAGGTCGGTGTGGCGATGGGAGAAAGCGGGACGGACGTGGCCCGGGAAACCGCCGACATCATCATCACGGACGACAATTTCGCCTCGATCGTGGCCGGGGTCGAAGAGGGACGTATCGCCTATGCCAATGTCCGCAAAGTGATCTTCCTGTTGATCTCGACGGGGGCTGCCGAACTGGTGCTCTTCGCCCTGGCGCTGTTCGCGGGGCTGCCGCTGCCCTTGCTTGCGGTGCAGCTTCTTTGGCTGAACCTGGTGACCAACGGAATCCAGGATGTCGCCTTGGCCTTCGAGCCGGGTGAGGGCGACGAACTGCGCCAGCCCCCCCGTGCACCGCGCGAGCCGGTCTTCAACCGTCTGATGATTGAACGGGTCGTGCTGTCCGCCTTGGTCATGGGCATCGTGGCCTTCACCCTGTTCCAGTGGCTGCTTTCGACCGGCATGACTTTGGACGAGGCCCGCAACAGCACTCTGTTGCTGATGGTGCTGTTCGAGAACGTCAATGTCTTCAACAGCCGGTCCGAGACCCGTTCGGCGTTCCGTCACAACCTACTCCGCAACAAGCTGCTTTTGATCGGCACAGTCGTCGCGCAACTGATCCATATCGGCGCGATGTACACGCCTTGGATCAGCGACGTGCTCCACATCCAGCCTGTTTCGCTTGAACACTGGGCAACTTTGCTGGCCGCGGCGTTGTCCATCCTTGTGGTGATGGAGATCTACAAGGCCGTCCACAAGCGGGTCCGCCGCATCCCGGCGCACGCATAGCTTCACCCGGCCGCCAAGGTGGGTTTCCGGGTTCGCGTTCTGCTCTTTCGTGGGCCGAACGAGCGAAGTGCCGCAGGCCTTAGGAGCGCGCTGCAAGCCCGGCCGGGGCCCTGTGAGCGGCGCGAGGTCGAACCAAACCGCGCTCTGCACAATTGGCGCTCATTGGCTCACACCCCGCATTGAATGAAAGGACTTGGCGATTTGCCTTTTTCGCCCCTATCATGGGGCCGCGCGGACGAATTGGAATTTGCCAGGTCATGCGATGACGGGGATTGGTCATCGCGCCGCGATGGAGCCTATAGATGTTGAAGAGCCTAGTTGCTTTCACCGCCGCGACGCTTGTCGCGGCCCTTTCTGCATCCGCGCAAACCGCTCAGGAGGACGAGGCCGAGTATGCCGGAGCCGAAACCTGCAAGGCCTGTCACCTTGAAATCTACGAGGATTACGCCCGCTCCGGCCATCCCTGGAAAATCCACAAGGTCGATGGCGCCGCGCCGACTTACCCGGAAGGAACCTCACCCGGTGTCTGGTCGCCTCCGGCAGACCTCGAATGGGCCGACATCTCCTACGTCATCGGCGGTTATGGCTGGAAGGCCCGGTTCATGGACCTCGAAGGCTACATCCTAACCGGCGACCAGAACCGGCAATACAACCTCGCCAACGAAACGCTCGGCCTAGCGGCGAACTGGACCGGCTACAGCGCCAGTACCGCGCCGCGCAAGCCCTATACCTGCGGGACGTGCCACACCACCGGCTGGGAAGCCACGGGCGAGGATGGCCCGCATCAGGACGGCCTGCCCGGCATCCACGGCACCTGGGTCGAGACAGGCGTGACCTGCGAGGCCTGCCATGGGCCAGGGTCTGCGCATGTCGCCAATCCTGCCGAGGTCGACCTCTCGGTCGCCCCGAACTGCAATGCCTGCCACATCCGTGGCGACGTCACGCAAATCGACGCCAGCAATGGCCTCGTCCGCCACCACGAACAATACGAGGATCTGTTGGCTTCGCCGCATAACGCCCTCGGCTGCGGCGCCTGCCATGACCCGCATAAGGGGACCAAGTACGATTTGGGCGGTTTCAAGGGGCAAGAGGCGACCTGCAACGCCTGCCACAAAGAGCAAGCTCCGGTGGCGGTTGCCGCAGAAGCCCACAGCGACTGCACCAGCTGCCACATGCCGTTCGCCGGCAAATCCGCGGTGGCGACAGCGATCACCTACCAGGGCGGCAGCGTGCCCAAGGGTGACATCCGCAGCCACATCCACCGCATCGCCACCGATCCCGGCTGGAACATGTTCACCGAGGACGGCAAGTTCGTCGCCACCGACGACCAGAACCGGGCGTTTCTTACGGTGGACTTCACCTGCCTCTCCTGCCACCAGGACAAGGATACTGGCTGGGCCCTCGCCGTCGCCCCGCTCATTCACGGACAACGCTGACCCAGCAGCAATGCAAGTCCGGTGGCGCGGCGGTGGATTGAGCCAACGCGCCTGTCTGCAGATAGCAGGATCATTGCGGTCGCGAACTTAGACCCTACTGGGCGCCATTTACCGGCTGTTGATGCGCGAGGCGCCGCTCGGCGGCGCACACAGTTCATATGACCATGGACGTGAAGTTGTCCTCGTAGAAACTCATAGCTGTGGTAAGGCAGTTGCTGTCGTGAGAGAACACGAAGACAGTTGCTACTTCTGCGCCCCCCGAGACCAAGCAGAATGCGCCCTCACAGCCACTCAGGGACGCAGGCCATGCCTCCATGTCGGTTTTGATCGGCCTCACCAAGAGCGCCTCAGTCAGGGTTGTACGGCACACTGCGCAGTGGGGTTGTCGCTGGCAGAGTCGTGGAATGCCTTGCAGCGGCCTGCCGGAATTCACGGGGAGTTTGCCCGGTGAGTTTCTTGAAGACCGTTGCGAAGTACTGGCTGGAGGAAAATCCCAGATCCAGGGCGATTTCGGTAACGGTGGTCGTCGTATCCGACAGCATGGATTTTGCCCGTTCGATCCGCTCGCGGGTCAGCCAATCGCCCACGGTCAGCCCGGTAGAGCGCTGAAAGAGCTGATGAAACCAACTTTCGGACAGGCCGACATGCGCCGCAATCCGCGGCACCGATAAGGCTTGGCCTAAGGTGCCGCGCATCAGAATGAGGGCCTCGGCGATGCGGGGATCGAAGGTGGAAGAATGGGTTTGGCTCAACGCCGATACCGTTGCTTCGAGAAAGCAAACGGAGTGGGCGCGGACCAAGTCGCAGCGCCGGTCAGTTCGCTGGTGCTCCAACAGCAGCGCACCTAAATGATACCGGTGGATTTCGGTGGCACGGCCGGTGCGGTTGGCTTGGTTCAGCGTCGCGCGAAGGTCGGTACGCGTCTTCGCACTCAGCCCAAAGGCCGCGTCGATATCGAGTCGGAATTGCGCCCAGCGGATTTCGCTTGGCTCCAGAACCCGGTCGACTGCGCCGTGCGTCTCTCCGGGGCGGGTTAGAAATAGCATGCCGGATGAAAGCGTCAGCTCTTCGTCTTCGACCCACCAGCGCAAGCGCCCGCTTTCGACCAGCACAACCTCGTAGGCATGCGGGTGGTCATGCGGCTGCAGGCTGCCCCGCACCGCGGCGTCCTGTTTCGAGCGGCCGATCGCAGGCAGTTCGCGCAGTGTTGTTTCGCCGTCGAGAAACGCCTGACGCGACCACATTTGTTCGAAAAACTCCTGTCAGAGGGCGTGAACGCAGCTTTATCATACATCTGCTAGGGCTTGGGACAACAGCAATATTGGAGGCGAGGATGCCGAACCCTGTTTTGTCCGCTGATCAAAAGGCGCAGTTGTCCCGCGACGGGTTCGTTACGATCGCGAACATTGTCGAAGCGGGAGAACTGGAAACGTTGCGGTCGATCTTCGACCGCCTCTTCGCCACCAAGGCGGGTTGGAGTGAGGGCAATCAGTTCGACCTCGCGGGCACGGATCAGGGTGACGCGCCAAAACTGCCGCAGATCCTGAAGCCTTCGCGCTATGCACCCGAATTGCTGGAGCTTTCGCCTGTGCGGAGGGCTCGGGCGATCACCCGGGACTACTTTGAAACCGATGCAGATCCAATCATGGGCGAACACATGATCTTCAAACCGCCACGTGTGGGCAGCACCACGCCCTGGCACCAGGACCAGGCCTATCACGACCCCACACTCGACGAACGCGGCCTGAACTTCTGGATCCCGCTCGATGACACCGATGAGGCGAACGGGTGTATGCAATACGTTCCGGGCTCGCACCGGATGGACGTGCTGCCGCATCACTCGATCGGAAACGACCCGCGTGTGCACGGGCTTGAGGTCGATGGGCCAGAGCGTTTTGCCGATCAGGTGGTGGCGTGCCCTCTCAGCGCCGGCGACGCAGTGCTGCACCTGCCGACGACGCTGCACTATGCCGGGCCGAACCGTACCGATCGCCAGCGTCGGGCCTACATCGTGTCCATGGTCGCGCCTAGCGCGCAGCGCGCCGTTCCGGTCGACAATTACTGGATGCGCGAGAAACGTACCGCACGGTTGGAGCGTGCTCAGGCCGCCGAGAATTGACAACGACCAAGGGCCGGTCTTGGCGACCGGCCCTCGCGCCCGGGTAAGGGTAGGGGCTGGGAGACCGCCCTATTGCGCCCTTTCCAGGTTGTGGATCATCTGGTGGGTCGAGTTCCACCAATGCGACGGCTGCGTGTAGGGATCCGCCGCCGTGGGCCAACCCGTCCAATAGGTGGTGTTGAACGGCAAAAGCTTGGTCGACTGCACCAGCGGGATGAACGGCACCTCGTCGGCGAGGTACTTATACGCATCGGCCACCATGCCGGGCACCGCCGGATCGTCGGGAGCCAGAACGCCCATCGCGTCGACAATCTCGGTATAGGCGGCGGTTCCGGGCGTGTTCCAACGCGAGGTGTTGTTGAAGCCGGGCGAGCGCTCTCCCACGGGCACCACGTCGCGGCTGTTGTAACGCGCCATCGAGGTCCACGGCTCGTAGAGCGAGCCGCAGGAGAGCCAGGAATAGGTGAGCTCATAACGGCCGAAGGGCAGCACCTCGCCCCAGAACACGCCGTTCTCGACCGGGATCGCCTTGGCCTGGATGCCGGCACGGTTCAGTTGCTCGACCACCACGTCGATGGTGCGGGTGTATTCCGTCGAGGCGGAATTGACGTGGATGTTGGCCGCGAGCGTCTCACCCTCCTTGGCGTAGATCCCGTCGCTTCCCTTGGTCCAACCCTGTGCTTCGATGAGCGCTTGCGCGGCGCCGACATCGGCATTGGCCGACAGCCCGTAGCCTGCAGCTTTCACCGCGTCGATGAAGGGCGCCATGGCCTCGTATTGCACGAACATCGTCTCCGACGTCTGGGTCGTGCCCTCGTAGGCGACGGTCACGATCTGCTCGCGATCGATGAGCAGCGACAGCGCGCGGCGCATCTCGACATTGTCCCAGGGTGCGACCGTGGTGTTGATCTCTAACTGCCGCGCACAGACCTCTGGGCGCGAGAACGGCAGGTCCTCGAACCAGGCGATCACATTGGGGTTCTGCACCATGATGCCCTCGAAGGTGCCCAGGGTGACGTTCTGTGCGGCATCCATCTGGTTTGTCGCCATAAGCTGCGCCCGGCTTTCCTCGCCGCCGCTCTCAAGCCAAATCAGCCGCTTGGGCTCGGGCAGATCCTTGAAGCCAGTTTTGGCGCCCCACCAATCGTCGTTGCGGTCCCAGATTGCGCGGTTGGTGGCTGACGAGGTGAAGGTATAGGGCCCGGTGCCGATGGGGCTTGAGAAGGTGAAAGTCGCCGGATCCTGACCCGCCCAAATGTGTTCTGGCATGATCAGCATCGAGCCGAAGATGAGGATGCCGAAGTTCTCCACCGCAAAGCGCGGGTTGGGCTTTGCGAGTGTGAATTCGACGGTCAGGTCGTCGACCTTGCGCACCGCGTCAACCTGAGCACGCACGTTGGCTGCCTCGCGGGACGAAATGTCCTCGTTGCTTTCGACAAGATTGACCGTGAACACGACGTCGTCGGCGTTGAAATCCTCGCCGTCAGACCATTCCACGCCATCGCGGATCTTAAGGGTCCAGACATCGAAACTGTCGTTCGGCGTGAAGCTCTCGCCAAGCCAGGGGTCAAGTTGGCCCGTGCCGGCGTTCAGGATGAAGAGCGGCTCCCACATCGCCTGATGCGCACCATGCATTCGCTTGGTGCCGGGCGTGAACCAGTTGAAGTTCTCGGGGTCCTTGATCGTCCGATCCAGGTCGAAGATGACGGTGTCCTCGCGCGCCACCTCTTGGGCAAAGCCCGGCGCGGCGAATGTGGCCGTCACAGCGGCCAGAATTGCAGGGGCAAGCACCCGCGTTGACGTGATCATGTTGTCCTCCCTTGGGTTTTTCTCAAGTGTATCTGATGTTCAATTTTGCGGCGTTCGAGTTCATTGGCCGGAGTATCTTGTACAATTTCAGTGGGATTTGGCTGGGCTAAGGGCATCCGTCACCGGAAGCCTCCTTCGCCCGGTTTGTGCAGCTTCGGTCCTCGTTCTTCGAGGGTCTCGAGCGCCTCGTGCGTCGGGCGGTTGGGCGCGTCGGTCACGTTCGAAAGCCGCGCGGCGGGGTTGTGGGCCCATTTCACGGCATTCTGTAGAACGCGCTGGATGTTGTGATCGTGGTAGGTCGGGTAGGTTTCATGGCCGGGCTGGAAATAGAAGATCTTTCCCGCTCCGCGACGATAGGTGAGGCCTGCGCGGAACACCTCGCCGCCCTGAAACCAGCCGATGAAGACGGTCTCCAACGGTTCTGGGACATGGAAGGGCTCACCATACATTTCTTCGTGTTCTAGCTCGAAATAGGCCGGCAGGCCGTCGGCGATCTTGTGGCCGGGCGTGGTGACCCAGAGCCGCTCGCGCTCTCCCGCCTCGCGCCAAGTGAGGCTGCAGGGCGTGCCCATCAAGCGTTTGAAGATCTTCGAGAAATGGCCCGAATGCAGGACAATCAGTCCCATGCCGGACCAGACATGCTCCGCCACGCGTTCGACCACAGCATCCGCCACCTCGCCATGGGCGGCATGGCCCCACCAGAGCAGAACATCGGTCTCAGCAAGCCGCGCCTCGGGCAGGCCATGCTCGGGCTGTTGCAGCGTGGCGGTCTTTGCGCTGATAGAGCTGTCCTGATTCAGTGCGGCAGCGATCGTGCCGTGGATGCCGCGGGGATAGATTCCAGCGACGGTTTCGTTGGTCTGTTCGTGGACATTTTCGCCCCAGACGACGGCGCGGATCGGCATGGCGGGTCTCCTAGTTCTGGCGCGGGGGCGCGCTGCTTTCGCGGCGTTTGAACTCGGGCGGGATTGCGACCTCGGGCGTGCCGGTTTCCGAGCCCTCCAGTACCGAAATCAGCATCTTTGCCGCCGCCGCGCCCCAGCGCCGGCGTGGCAAGCGCACCGAGGTCAACTCGGGCGTCATCGCGCAGGCATAAGGCATGTCGTCATACCCCACGACCGAAATGTCGTCCGGCACTCGCAGCCCAAGCTTCGGAAGCGAGTGCAAGAGCCCGATGGCTATAGCGTCGTTATGGGCGAAGACGGCAGTGGGGGGCGTCTCCATAGCCGTGATCTGGCGGGCTGCCGCCTGACCGGTTTCAATGCCGAGCGCGCCGCCCAACTGTCCATCAGTCGGCACGGTCACCCCGGCCTCGGCCAGCGCCGCGTTAAAGCCGTCATGGCGGCGGCGTATCGAATCGTGCTCCAGCGGGCCGGCCACCTCGGCAAAAGCTCGATGCCCGAGGTCCAGTAGATGCTCCGCCACCATGCGCCCGCCCAGGTCGTTATCGATCCGCACGGTGGGCGCGTCGATCTCGGTGTTATGGTTACACAACACCAGTGGATGGCCGCCAAGAAGATCGGCAATGGTGCCCTGGCCAAGCTCGGCCGGCGTGGCGTCGACGTTCCACAAGAGCCCATCGGCCTTATTCGCCGAGAGCATCCCGAAATAATCCTGCTCGCTCTGCGCATCCTGGCTTGTGTCGCCGATCAGCAGGATATAGCCGCGCGACCGGGCGTAATCCTCGATCCCCTTAAAAAACTCGGCGTAGAACGCGTTGGTGATGTCCGAGACCAGCACCATCAACGTGCGGCTGAGCCCGGTGCGAAGCTGCACCGCCATCTGGTTCGAGCGATAGCCCGTCGCCCGCACGACCTTCAGGACGTGGTCGAGGGTCTCTTTCTTGAGGTCCTTCGGCCGCGACAGCGCACGCGACACAGTCGCGACCGAGACGCCCGCCTCGCGGGCGACATCATGCACGGTGGGGCGTTTGGGTTTGGTCGCCAAGGTCTTCTCCTGCGTCAGCCCACCGGGCGCCCGGCGCTGTCGAAGCGGTGGACCTTGGAGAGATCGGCGCCCAGCCCCACGGTCTGCCCGACCTCGTAATCGTGCTGACCCTCGAGCGAGATTGTCACCGGGCCCACGTCCGGCACGCGGGCGTAGACGATGGTGTTGTGGCCCAGGCGCTCGACCAGGGTGATCTGGCCCTGCCAGTGCGGCGCGTCGGTGACGATGTCGAAGTGCTCGGGCCGGATACCGATGGTGACGGCCTGGTATTCCGACGCCGCGGGCCCAGTGATCAGGTTCATCTTGGGCGAGCCGATGAAGCTGGCGACGAATTCGGTGGCGGGCGAATTGTAAAGCTCCATTGGCGTGCCGACCTGTTCGATCCGCCCCGCATTCAGAATCACGATGCGGTCGGCCATGGTCATCGCCTCGACCTGATCGTGGGTGACGTAGATCATCGTGGTCTTGAGGCGCTGGTGCAACTCGCCGATCTCGACGCGGGTTTCGGTGCGCAGGGCGGCGTCGAGGTTCGACAGCGGCTCATCGAGCAGGAAGACCTGTGGATTGCGCACGATGGCGCGGCCGATGGCGACGCGCTGGCGCTGGCCCCCCGAGAGCTGGCCGGGTTTGCGGTCCAAGAGCGCCTCGAGCTTCAGGGTGCGGGCGGCCTCTTCGACCTTTTCCCGGATTTCCGGCTTGGGGCGGCGTTCGAGGCTCAGGCTGAAGCCCATGTTCTCGGCCACGGTCATCTGCGGGTAAAGAGCGTAGGATTGGAACACCATCGCGATATTGCGTTGCTTCGGGCTGAGTTTTTTGCTGGGCTGGCCGCCGATGAAAAGTTCGCCGCCGGTGATGTCGTCGAGCCCGGCAATCAGGCGCAGAAGCGTGGACTTGCCGCAGCCCGAGGGCCCGACGAAGACGACAAACTCGCCGTCGTCGATTTTGAGATTGATGTCGTGCAGGACCTTGGTGGCCCCGTAGGATTTTTGTATGTTCTGCAATTCCAGATCGGCCATGGGCGCGGTCCTTCAGGCGGTGGCTTTGGCGCGCATGGCGGGCGCGCCGAGGATATGAGCGATGCGGGCGGGGTCGGCGGATTGCAAATGGCGCTCCGGTCGGCCGGCGAGCACGGCTTCGATGTCGTGCACGATCATCCGCCCGATGGGATGCCGGCCGCCGGGAACGGCGGCGGCGCGGTGGGGAGAAAGGATGACATTGGGGGTCGAGCGGATCGGCGCGTCGGCGGGCAGCGGCTCTTCGGGGAAGACGTCGATGGCGAGGCGGATGCGGCCTTCGTTGGCGGCGGCGACCAGGACGGGGAAGTCCACGAGATGCGAGCGGCTGATGACGACGACCAGGGTGCCGGGTTGCATGCGTTCGATCTGGCGCCGGCCGACGAGCTGCCAGTTTTCGTCTGTCGGGGCAGCGGCGATGACGATGCAGCGGCAGGAGGCGGCGAGGTCATCGAGGTTGCGTTGAGCGATGCCGTCGGCGGCCAGTGTGTCGGCATCGAGCCAGGGGTCGTAGGCGCTGATTTGGGGTCGGAAGGGCGCCAGCAAGCGGCAGCATTCCCGCGCGATGGCGCCGAAGCCGACGAAGCCGATCGACTGGTCGTACATGGTGAAGTCGCTGGCGACCTCGTCCGACAGCCAATGCTCGCGGCCCGCGCGGAACGCTTCATGTTCCTGTACCAACCCGCGGCCCCCGGCGAGGATCATCGCCACGGTCATTTCGGCCACCGAATACTGGAACCCCGGCGCGCAGCTCAGCACCTCAATGCCGCGGTCGAAACAGGCGCCGTAGTCGAGCCCCTCCTGAAACGTGCCGGAGACCTCGATCACGGCCTTGAGCTGCTTGGACCGCGCAACTTCGGTGGCGTCCAGTTTCGGCTTCGCGGCGACCAGGAAGTCCATACCTTCGATCTCTGCCTCGAAAAGATTCCGCGGCATCGGCTGATCCACGGCCCCGATGATGTCGCACAGCTCGGACAAACGAGCGAAACTGACCTCGTCGAATAGCTCGTCCACCCGCCGGAAATGCTGGTCCATCACCAGTGTCGGCTTGGCCGTCATTTCACCGCCCCCGCCGTCATGCCGCGCACGAAATGGCGCTGGAAGAACAGGAAGAGCAGAATGACCGGGATCGCCATGATCACGGCGCCTGCAGAGATCCCGGCGACGTCCCGGGTCTGCACGCCCTGAAAGTTCAAGAGCCCCACCGACAGCGTGCGCATCCCGTCGCGCGGCAGCAGGACCAGGCGTAACAAGAGATCGTTCCAGCTCCACATGAACTCCAAAAGCCCGGTCGTGATGATCGCCGGGATCGAGATCGGCATCACCACGCGGCGGTAGATTTGCAGCTCGGTCGCCCCATCGACCCGCGCGGCCTCGTGCAGCGCTTTCGGGATCGAGACGAAATAGGACGAGAACATGAAGACGAAGACCGGCATCGCCAGCGCCAGGTCGGCGAAGATCACGCCGAGATGGGTGTTTATCAGGCCGAGCGACCGGACGGTTGTATAAAGCGGCAGGATGATCGCCGTGACCGGGATCATCAGCCCGACGACGAAGAGCACCTGCAGCGCCAGCTTGCCGCGGAAGCTCATGAATACCATGGCATAGGCTGTCATCGAGGCCAGCACGATCATCACGATCGCATCCACGGTCGAGATCAGCACCGTGTTGAGGAAATACCGGCGGAACCCGCCATCGGTCCAAACGCGGCCAAAGTTTTCGAAGGTGATCGCGGTGGGGGGCGTCCAGGCCGGGCGGATCAGCTCTTCGGGCGGTTTCAAGGCTGTGAAGAGCGTCATCGCCGAGGGCGCCGTCATCAGAAATGCGATGAGGGCGAGGACGCCGAAGACGAGATAGCGCGCGGCCATTCAGCGATCCTCCGGCCTTGTCTGTAGCCGCAGGTAGATCAGCGTCGCGAGGCTGACGATGACCAGCAGCGCAACGCCGATGGCCGAGCCATAGCCATACTGGTTCTCTAGAGCGCCACGTTTGTACATGTAGGTCGAGAGGATTTCCGAGAACCGGATCGGCCCGCCTTTCGTGGTGGCCCAGATCAGGTCGAAGGCCTTGAAGGCCGTCGTCAGCGTCAGGATGAAGACCACCGCGGTGACCGGGCGCAGGGCCGGGACCGTCACGTAGCGGAAGGCCTGCAAGGTCGTTGCCCCGTCGATCTTGGCCGCGTCATAGAGGTCCTCGTCGACCGATTGCAACCCGGCGAGGAAGATGATGACGCTGAGCCCAATGGTCGACCAGCTATGGGCGAAGGCGAGCGCGAAGAGCACCACGTCCGGGTCGCCGAGCCAGGGCCGCGTTAGCGCATCAAGGCCGATCCCCGACAGCGTCTCGTTGATCACGCCCTTGGGCTGCAGCATCCAGCGCCAGATCGTGGCGACCGCCATGGGCGAGATCACCACCGGCAGCACGATCAGCGTCTGCAGGATCAGCCGAGCGCGCCAGACCCGGCTGAGCAAGGCTGCGATGACAAGGCCCAGACCAACATTGATCACCACGATCACCGCCGACCAGACGAAGGTGTTCTGGAACGCCTCCCAGAAGATCCGGTCCGAGAACATCTTGGTGTAGTTGTCGAACCCGACCCAGGTCTTGTCCGGGCTGATCCCGTTCCACTTGGTCATCGAAAAGCCGATCACCGAGAGCGTCGGGTAGATCGCGAAATAGAGGTAGATCGCCAGCGTCGGGATCAGGAACAGCGACAGCGGGCCAAAGCGGGACGCGGCGGCGCGCAGGCGGTCCATCAGGGTGTCATCCATGGTCCCGTGACCTTTTCAAGGGCTCGGAGGTCAAGGAGGGGAACCGGGGCGCCAGAGTTGCGCCACAGCCAGGGCGTGTTAATGCGCCGAAAGGCCTCCGGGCGCCAGAATGGTGCCTTCGTCCTTAGCGATCTGCCACTGGGTCTGCAGTTCGGCAGTGAATTCCTCGGGGGTCATCACGTTCAGCAAGAGCGCCTGCAGCCCGTCGTAGGAGGCCGTCGTCAGGTTGCCCGGCGTGATCGTGTCGAGGAAGGCCGGGATCGTGCCGTTGCCCCGGTATTGATCCGCACTGGCGCCGATGTCCTGGTTCAACTGCGGCACATCCGCCAGGGACAAAGCGGCATCAAGCGGTCCCACCGGCACGGTGCCGCCAGTGAGCAGCGTCGCGCGGCCCTGATCGGTGAAGAACAGCCGGTTGAGGAACGCCACGGCGGCGTCCTTCACCTCGGAATTCACCCGGATATACATGCCGCTGCCGATCGACTCGGTGGGGTAGATTTTCTGGCCATCCTCGAAGGGCGGCACTTGGAAGACGCCGTAGTCGCTCGCGCGGTCTCCGATCGCTTCGAGCCCGCCCGGGATGATCCAGGGACCCGTGTAGGTCATCGGGATGTTGCCGGCCCAGAACTCGTCCATCAGTTCGGCATAGCCCACCGCCACCGGGTTCGGGCCGAACCAGCCGTCGCTGCCCATCTGCTTTAGCCGCGCGCTGGCCGCCACAAAGGGTGCATCCGACCAGGCGCCGTCGCCGAACATCACCTCATTGATGCCGTCGGGGCCGGCATAGCGGCCGAACATCATCGATTGCCAATGCGACACCGGCCACTTATCCGCCGCCGCCAGCCCAATGGGCGTGTCGTAACCCGCATCCATCAGCGTCTTCACCGCCGCGCTCATGTCCGCCCAGGTCTCAGGGACCGAGAGGCCGTTCTCGTCGAAGATCTTCTTGTTGTAGAACATCGCCGTGGTCTCGACCTCGTTGCCCACGGCCCACAGCTTGCCGCCGCTCGAGGTCTGGTTGATCACCCCATCCGGGATCGTGGCGCCCCAGTTGTTGGCCATGAAATAGGGCGTCAGATCGGCCACCAGGCCGCCGTCGATGATCGCAGCGGGCTGACCCGGGCCAGTACCGAACATGAAGAGATCTGGCCCTTCGCCAGACGACAGTGCCGGCAAGAGCGCGGGGTTGAACAGGTCCGAAGGCGTCTTGACGATCTCGATCTTGATATCCTGGTTCTCAGCGTTGAACTGCTCGGCGATCGTGTCATAGACGGTCGCCTGGCCCGGCTCTCCTCCGACCCAGACCACAACCTCCGTCTGCGCCTGAGCCGGCCACGCCAAGGTCATGGCCAGCGAGGCCACCACGGCGCCTTTGGTGACAAAGTGCATGAATTCCTCCCGTGCGTTTTCCAGACCGCCATTTCGAATCGCGGTAACGGCCACTGTAATCGTTTACAAAATCTCTGTAAACGATTACAGGTTCGAAATGGAGATCTTTCCCGATCCCACCCGGCTCTCCTCGAGCGTCGAGTATTGCCGGGTTGATTTCAGGAATACGTCAAGTATGCAGTGCTTCTGATAAAGGGCTCTGGGGCGCCGTCCCTGGCTTCCGGTCCCTGGCTCACCTCCCAGACTTCGAATGGCTGCACCTAGCACTAGCCGTAGGATTCTGCGGCGAGAGCGCAGGTAGGGGTTTGTCGGGTTCCGCGTCGCGTCGAGGGCCATGCCCCCCAAAAGCGAAAGTCTGCGTTCCACGTGTCGATGATCAAATTAGCAAAGGCGTAGCACAATTGGGCTTCGACCAAATGATATCAGGGGCGTATCCCACCGTGACGCGCACTGAAAATCCATACCGACGCGCGCCAAATCATTCCCAGTTATGAACCTCGATTCAATCCGGCGCGCGCTTCATGGCGGTTTGGCTACAAAGCCTGTAAATGCTTGCGGTGGACTTCAGGCCAGGCGCGGCCACTCTCGCAAACGAATAGGGCTCTGATGGATAGGTTCGACACAACTGGGCGCGACCGAACGATGATGGCGGTTGTAACAACCGGGAATGGGGGATTCGACCGGCTGGACTATCGAGAAGTTCCCGTTCCCGTTCCAGGTCGGGGCGAAGTGCTGCTTCGCGTATTGGCCGCCGGGGTCAACAACACAGAGATCAACACGCGGCTTGGCTGGTACTCGTCAAAGGTGACCGCGAGCACCGATGCAACGGCTAACGCACAGGCGCGGGACGAAGAGCAAAGAGCCGACGGCGGCTGGAACGCGGCGACGCCGTTTCCGTTCATTCAAGGTACCGACTGCTGCGGACGTGTGGTCGCTGTGGGTGCCGATGTCGATGACACGTCCGTTGGGGCCCGAGTGCTGGTCCGCGCTTGCATGCGCCCGCGCGGCTTCGGCTCGATGGAAAACATCTGGATGGCGTCGGACTTCGACGGCGCATTCGCGGAATATGTGAAGGTCCCGGCCGGTGAGGCCTTTGCCATCGACTGCGCTTGGTCCGACGAGGAACTGGCGACGATCCCTTGCGCCTATGGTACCTCGGAAAACATGCTGCACAGGGCTGATGTCGGCCCTGCGGACCACGTTCTGGTCGCCGGAGCCTCAGGCGGTGTGGGAAGTGCCGCCGTCCAACTTGCCCGGCGCCGTGGCGCAACGGTCACCGCCGTCGCTGGGGCCTCCAAGATGGAACGGGTCAAGGATATCGGCGCCTACCGCGTTATCGACCGAACGGCTGATCTGGTAGAGGAACTCGGTGAAAATGCGGTCGATGTCGTGGTGGACAACGTCGGCGGACCTGGTTTTTGCCAGATGCTCAAACTGTTGAAACGTGGCGGCCGCTATGTGTCGTCCGGCGCGATCGCAGGGCCGGTCGTCTCCTTGGATCTGCGTGACATGTACCTCAAAGACCTCTCTCTGATCGGATGCACGGCGTGGGACGAGCCCGTTTTTCCAAACCTCATCTCGTATATCGAGAGAGGCGAAATTCAGCCGCTTTTGGCGGGTGTGTATCCGCTTTCGCAGATTGTGGATGCCCAGACGGAATTCATGGCGAAACGGCACGTTGGGAAGTTCGTGTTGGTGCCTCCAGAACCAAAAAAGGGGGCGGCGATAGACTGAGTGCACGCTGCGCGTTTGCGGCGAGTGGCTGATTCACACCCTGCACCGCCGCCTTGCGACACTCCAGTCCGTGCCCAATTTGGTTGGTTCATTCGGCTCTCTCCTCGGGCGTCGAGATTTGTTCCCCAATCTCGTGCGAACGAAGCACAGCCTCGCAAATTCGCGCGATCCGAGCGGCTTGATTTAGGTCCGGATCGGCGCCGCGTTTTTCGGCGATAGCACCCATGAAATCGCGCATCTCGATCACCTTTAGATCGTGAAACCCAAGCCCATGCCCTGGCGCGGGGATGAAGGCGGCGTAGTCCGGATGATCGGCACTGCAATGGATGGTCTCGAAGCCAGACTTCATTGAGCCATCGCCGGCCCGATAGATCTTAATCTCGTTCATCCGCTCGCCATGAAACGCGACCGTGCCGTTTTCGCACACAAGCTCGAAGCCGATATCCATTTTTCGGCCGTGGGCAATCCGGCTGCATTCGATCAGCCCGTGGGCCCCGGACTCGAAACTCAAGGTCATCCCCGCCCAGTCTTCATTTCCCACGGTGCGGAACGCCGTCCGGTCGTCGGGAAGCGGGCGCTGTGCGTGGTATGTTTGGACCGAACCGCTGAGGGCGACTATCTGGCCACAAAACGCACGCGCGATCGACAGGATATGCCACCCGAGATCGCCAAGCGCGCCTGTGCGCCCGGCCAGGTCCGGATCGAGACGCCAAGTGAACGGTGCGGTCGCGTCGGCAAGATAATCCTCGCAATGCCATCCTCGGAAGTGCAGTGGCCGCCCCAGCGCGCCGTTGCGGACGAGTGCCACCGCATGGCGAACGAGAGGTGCGCGCATATACGTGAAGCCAACGGCATTGGGGACTCTGGCGGCCCGTACCGCGTCCGCCAGGTCGGTGGCTTCGAGAGAGGACAGGCCAACCGGCTTTTCGCAAAGGACGGCCTTTCCTTGCTCGATGGCGGCGCGTGCTATCTCGAAATGAAGGTGGCTGGGAACTGCAATGACAATGGCGTCGCACTCGTCCACCACCGATCGCCAGTCGGCGACACCGCGCGCAAAGCCAAGCTGAGAAGCCCGCCTCATCGCCAGGTCTTCGCTGTTCTCTGCAAGCATATGTGGGACCGGGTGCGGCCGAGCACCACTGAAGACGACTGGCATCATTCGGATCGCGCGCGCGTGGCTTTCTCCGATAAATCCAGCGCCGATCAATCCTACCTTCGCGGTGTCAGGCATCGCAGGTCCCCCCTCTGATTCCCATGCACGCTCACCTTCAGGGTAACCTTGGTCGTGAACTGGTAGAAAGATATCGGGACCTATTGGATCAGGCGGCCGAAACGGCGCAGCGTCCCAATTGCCTGACCTGCCGGATGGTATGTCAGGTGGCAGTCAGTGCACAGCCGCGCGTTCTGGACCGCTTTTGTTGTGTTACAACAATAGGTTCGCGCTCTCGGCTGGTCGAGCATCGTCGCACCGAAAACTTGGAAACGAAATTCCCAAACACAGACAATTGTCCACAAAATCACCCTAATCCCGGCACCGTTAGGCCGAGGTTACCTGCTTTAGCTTATTGCGCGGGCCAGTGGGCCTCGGCAAACGAAGGTGGGAGAAAGAGATGACAGTTCTAGACCCGGAATTTCACGGTAAGGTACATTTTCCGTTCGGCCTAATACTCGCAGCTGCGGTCATCGCCGCCGTGTTTTTGCTTTGGGCCGCCAGCACCGTGGAACGCGCAAAGCCCGAGCCGGTGCCCGCAAATGACTATTTCGGGTGCGCGGCCGACGCGGTCGGCTGTGAAATGCAGTGGATGCAGGAGAACTTGACCAATATCGAACACCCGGTGCTCATCTTGGTGCCGGACTCGCCCTGAGGTCTCGATTGGACGAGACCGTCACAAAAGCCCAATTGGCGGCTCTCATGTAATTCGCCCCGAAGCGACCGGCCGCAAGGTGCAGAACCTGCCAATGCCGGCATGGTTCGCGGCAATGGGTCTGGCGATGATGCAGCCAGTTTCGCCTTTGGCCGCATATAAGCTGGCGCTGGAGGAATTCATGGCGTCGCATCAGCCGCGCTGGACCAGCCGCCCGGTTTTGGAGGAACTCGATTTATCGGCGCCGTTGACCCTCTGCCAGTACCTGGACCGCTGCTGGTCGACTGTCTGATGGAATTCGTGCTGTGGGGATCGGTCCGTTGGAACCGCGGGTTTCCCTGAGGGGCTTGCAATGATCCGTCATTGCGGGGCATTGATATGGGTGGTCCGACGGCACCGGTGAGACATGCCAAATCAACCGCTATCCGAAGTTCGGGACACCCTGAACGTCCAGTGGTACCGCTCCAAATTGCCTCCGGAACGGTTCCGCGCACTCTCAAAACGCAGCGATTTGCAGGGCTGGAAGCAGGCCGGCGGGCATTTCGCGCTGTTTGTCCTGACCGGGACCGCCGTCTATCTGACCTGGCTGCAGGGACTCTGGCCGGTGTTCTTCTTGGCGCTCTTCGCCCATGGGACCATTGCCTCGTTCTTCCGCGGCACAGCGGTCCACGAGCTTGGTCACGGTACGGTCTTCGAGACCAAGTGGCTCAATAAGCTCTTCCTTTATCTGTTCAGTCTGATCAGCTGGTGGAACCCCTTCGACTATGCAGCCAGCCATACCTATCACCACCGCTACACGCTGCATCCCGAGGGCGATCGAGAGAACCTCTTGCCGCTGCACCCCAATGTGGGCCGAACCTTCCTCGTGCAGCTCTTCACAATCAACCTTTTGACCCAACCGGGCCGGACCTTTGGTAAGGGTGGGCTGTTGTCCACGATCTGGGTGACGATGCTGGACGCCGCCGGCAAGGTCGGCCCAACCGACATCCCGGCCAATGAATGGTTGCAGGCATTGCACGAGGACCAACCGGATCAACACCGCCGTTCGATCGTTTGGTCGCGCGCGCAATTAGCGTTTCACGCCGCAGTGCTGGCTGTGGCGATTGCGACCGGCCAATGGGTTCTGCCGCTGATCCTCACCATCCCGAGCTATACCGCGAACTGGCTCAGCTATTTTGTGGCGTTGCCGCAGCATTGCGGGCTGATGGAGCGCACCGCCGACTTCCGAAAAAGCACCCGGTCAATTCGCCTGCCGTGGTTCGTGGAATTCCTCTACTGGCATATGAACTGGCACACCGAACATCACATGTATGCCGGCATCCCGTGCTACAACCTTCCTGCGCTGGCGGACGAGATCAAGGACGACATGCCGAAACCACGCAGCCTTCGTGAGGCATGGCGCGAGATGCTTGACACCTGGGACCGGCAAAAGTCGGACCCGGACTATGCCTTTGACACCCCTCTGCCGGCCACGGCAAAGACCGCACGTAAGCGGCCGTCAAATGCCGAGGAGGCCTCGATTGGAGATCTGGCTCCCAACGGTCTTGCTTGAAACCCAGCGTTTGGAGCACCTAGAAGCAGTTTTTTGGAAGGACCCATTCGCCCGGTAGAACCTTGGTCGTCCGGTTGGTTGGCAATCCGATTGGCGGTGGACGCAGTCATCCGTCGCACATCCCCGCACGGCCGAGGCTGACTGACGCGCGCCACGAGTACCTCCCCAAACGCTATCCAGGCTCGCTCAGTTCCTTGTGCGCCTCCGGCACGAATGTTTGGTCTTCCATCGGTGGGCGCACGTAGCCGCGTTGGGGCGGTCGGTCTTCCAGCTTGATCTTCTCCGGCGTCAGATCCTCGTAGGGGATCAACGACAAGAGGTGGCTGATGCAGTTCAGCCGCGCGTGTTTCTTCACGTCCGAGGCCACGACGTACCACGGCGCCTGCTTGATGTCGGTATGTGAAAACATCAGGTCCTTGGCGCGGGAGTAATCCACCCACCGTTTGCGGCTCTCGAGATCCATCGGGCTGAGTTTCCAGCGTTTGGTCGGATCGGTCAGCCGTTTCTGGAACCGCTTTTCCTGCTCTTCGTCGCTCACCGAGAACCAGTATTTGATCAATTGGATGCCGGACCGGACCAACATGCGCTCGAACTCTGGGCAGCTCCGCATGAATTCCTGGTATTCCTTTTCGGCGCAGAACCCCATCACCCGCTCGACGCCCGCACGGTTGTACCAAGAACGATCGAAGATCACGATCTCGCCGGCGGCCGGCAGATGCGCCACGTAACGCTGGAAGTACCATTGGGTCTTCTCGCGTTCGGTGGGCGCCGGCAGCGCGACGACCTGGCAGATCCGTGGGTTCATCGCCTCGGTGATCCGCTTGATCGTACCACCCTTTCCGGCCGCATCGCGGCCCTCGAAGATGATCACCACCTTATGGCCTGTCGACTTGACCCATTCCTGCAGCTTCACCAATTCGATCTGAAGTCGCCCGAGTTCCTTTTCGTAGGCCTTGGCATCTACCTTACCGTTCCCTGTCTTTGCCATTCCGGCCCTCCCCTCGGCACGACGGCGCGTCCTATGGCGGACATAACAGATTTCTGCCGAATTCGGTATCGTCTTGCGGATGTTGCGATCTTGCGGACGGGCCTGGGAGCCCCATGCGCGAGGTCGAAGTTGTTACTTTTTTGACATGAAAGGTTGTGCGGAAGCGGTCCTTGCCACTACGCTGACCGGAAAAAGACGACGAGAGAATACTGACGGGGGAGCGGCGGCAAGGCGCTGCATTGCCTTTCGTTCCTCGCCCGGCAATCAGGGAGGGACCATTGTTTCAGCGGATTTTGGCGCCGGTCGATCTTGCGCATCTGGAGAAACTCGAACGCGCCCTGGATGTCACGGCGGAAGAGGCGAGGCATCATGGGGCGCCAGTCACATTTGTCTCGGTGACGGCGGCCGCGCCCGGGCCTTTGGCGCACAATCCCGAGGAGTTCCGAGCGAAGTTGGAAGCCTTTGCCAAGGACCAGGCGGACCGCCGGGGCATCGACGCAACGGCCCTGGCTGTCATCAGCCACGATCCGACGACGGATGTGGACGACGCCCTGCTCAAGGCGGTGGAAGACACCGGAGCGGATCTCGTCGTCATGGCATCGCACAAGCCGGGGATGGCCGAGTATTTCTGGCCCTCGAACGGCGGCAAGATCGCTTCGCATTCCGACGCCTCGGTCTTCGTCGTGCGCGACGCATGACCGGGTCTACGCATTTT
This sequence comes from Rhodobacter sp., assembly GCA_030066215.1. Lineage (GTDB taxonomy): Bacteria > Pseudomonadota > Alphaproteobacteria > Rhodobacterales > Rhodobacteraceae > JASJCA01. The sequence goes on from JASJCA010000002.1 coordinate 24,787, forward strand.
AACCGGCGTCTGTGGCCACAGGATCGGTGCACACCACACCCGATGGGTGGACGCCCTCACAAAAAATCGCTGGGAGGACAGGATGGCTAACCTCGAAAGCCCCGGGTCCGGCACGCCGGAAGACGCTGGATTCAATACCGATTATCAACTCGGCCAGGACAATATCCGGCCCTTTGGGCTTGATATCCACAACCCGGTTTTCGTCATTTCCGGCCTCGTGATCATCGCCTTCGTGCTGCTGGCGCTGGCCAACCAGGAGGCTTCGGCCGAGTTCTTCGGCTGGCTGCGGCCGTTTCTGACGCGCGAGTTCGACTGGTTCTTGGTGATCGCCGTCGACATCATGCTGATCTTCTGCATCGCGCTGGTGTTTCTGCCCGTGGGCGGGGTCAGAATTGGCGGCAAGGACGCGGTTCCGGATTATTCCTATCCGGCGTGGATCGCCATGCTCTTCGCCGCCGGTATCGGCATTGGGCTGTTGTTCTTCGGCGTGCTCGAGCCTGTCTACTACACCTATGCCGAAGGCGGCGCGGCGCGCCCCTTGGGCCTCGACCCGTCGACGCCTGGGAACGAGAATATCGGGATCGTGGGCACGGTCCACCATTGGGGCCTGGGCGGCTGGTGCGTCTATGCCGTGGTCGGCCTGACGCTGGCGGTCTACACCTACAACAAGGGCCTGCCGATGACCCTGCGCTCGGCGTTCTACCCGATTCTGGGCGAACGGATCTGGGGCTGGTGGGGCCATATCATCGATACGCTGGCGGTCTTTGCGACGCTCTTCGGCCTGACCACCTCGCTGGGCCTGGGCGCCAAACAGATCGCAGCGGGTCTCAACGACGTGTTCGGCCTGGAACCGTCGAACACCCTGGTCGTGGTTCTTATCATCGGCATCACTGCAATCGCGCTCGGCTCGGTCCTGATGGGCATGGACAAGGGCGTGAAACGGCTGTCCGAGATCAACATGATCATGGCCGTTCTGCTGTTCTTCTTCGTGCTGATCCTGGCCGGGGTCGGCACCACGCTGGCGCGCTTCGGCGACGTGATGGTGCAGTATGTGGTCAACCTGCCGGCGTTGAACAATCCCTTCGGGCGCGAAGACACCAGCTATTTCCACGGCTGGACGACGTTCTATTGGGCCTGGTGGATCGCCTGGTCGCCCTTCGTCGGCATGTTCATCGCGCGGATTTCCCGCGGCCGGACCGTGCGGGAGTTCATGATCTTCGTGCTGATCGCACCGACTGTGGTGTGCGCGCTCTGGATGACGACCTTCGGCGGCGCGGCGATCGACATGATCGAGGGTGGTACTGGCACCGGGGACGGGATCACTGCGGTCGTGGTGGACACCTACAAGCCGGAATTGGCGCTGTTTAGGCTGCTGGACCAATACCCGCTTTATTCCATCATCGCGCCGATCTCGCTCGTTCTGATCGTCATCTTCTTTGTGACGTCGTCCGATAGCGGGTCGCTTGTGATCGACACCATCACCGCCGGCGGCAAGATCGATGCCCCGGTGGCGCAGCGCGTGTTCTGGTGCACGCTGGAAGGTTTGGTGGCAATCGCGCTGCTGCTTGGTGGCGGGCTATCGGCCCTACAGGGCGCGGCGGTGTCCACCGGCATTCCCTTCACGTTGGTGGTGCTGGCGATGTGTTGGTGCGTCTACGTGGCACTAAGAACCGAGGCGCGGTAGCAAGTGCCCGCGGCGCCGCCTCTCGCGCCATGAAAGGGGCGGCGGCCAGGAACACTTCGGAGCTGTTTGAAGGGTCGCAGACCCCGCCGTTGCGTCCTGGTCGAGAGTCGGCTGCGTGTCCCTGCCGGGCTACGCAAAAGGATGACGTCGTCAATTCTGATTGCATCGAGACCGTCGGGCTGGGCCGTACAGTGGCAGGCACGGGCTCGGACTAGGTCGACCCACACCCGGTCCCAGTGTCGGCAGCATCGGCCATAGCCGGGCTTGCGGAAAGTGCCCTTCCGCACATTTGGCGGGCATCGGCAGGCGGCCGATGATTCATCCCCTTGGATATCGCCGTTTCGGACAATGGTGACCGGCCTCACTGGCCGTCATCTTCATGTGCCAGCCCAGGCTTCAAGTGTTGGCCAACCCGGGCAAGCAGACGTGTCAGTGTCGGATCATCGTTTCTGGTCCAGGGCGGCCTGGGCGAGCCGCCGGCTCTGTGGCGCAAGGGTGCGAGGCGCATAGATTTTCCTCACAACGCGGCGTTGACTCGCAAACCGCGGCAACGGATGATCGCCAAGCCACTTGAGACGGCGAACAGGATTTTTTGGGAGGAACGTTATGCGAAATCATCTATTGGCCGCTACGGCGGTAGCGGCTTTGTGCGTCTTGGCGCCCGCTGCGCAGGCGGATATGGCGGCGGCAGAGCGCTGGATCGACGACGAGTTCCAGCCCTCGGTGCTGTCACGGGACGAACAGCTTGCCGAGATGCAGTGGTTCATCGACGCTGCAGCGCCCTACGCGGGGATGGAGATCAATGTGCTGTCGGAAACGATCCCGACCCACAGCTATGAATCCGAGACTCTGACCCAGGCCTTTGAGGACATCACCGGGATCAAGGTCAACCACCAGCTGTTGGGCGAAGGCGAGGTCGTTCAGGCCGTGCAGACCCAGATGCAGACCCAGCGGAACCTCTATGACGGTTACGTCAACGACAGCGACCTGATCGGTACGCATGCGCGGCTGCAGTTGGCCTACAACCTCAGCGATCAGATGGCCGGCGACTGGGCGGCGACGACGAATCCAGGGCTCGACCTTGACGACTTCATCGGCGCGTCCTTCACCACCGGACCCGACGGCAAGCTCTACCAGCTGCCGGACCAGCAATTCGCCAACCTCTATTGGTTCCGTAAGGACTGGTTCGACCGCGAAGATCTGCAGGCGCAGTTCCGCGACCGCTATGGCTATGACCTAGGCGTGCCGGTGAACTGGTCGGCCTATGAGGACATCGCCGAGTTCTTCTCGGTCCATGTCGGCGAAATCGATGGCACGACCGTCTATGGCCACATGGATTACGGCAAGCGTGCGCCCGACCTCGGCTGGCGGATGACCGATGCCTGGCTATCGATGGCCGGCGCCGGTGACGTCGGCGAGCCGAACGGCATCCCAGTCGACGAATGGGGCATCCGGATGGAAGCGGGATCGTGCAACCCGGCCGGTGCCAGCGTCACTCGTGGCGGCGCGGCGAACGGCCCGGCGGCGGTCTACGCAATCCGCAAATGGGACGAGTGGCTGCGCCAGTACGCGCCCCCGGGCGCCGCGAGCTATGACTTCTACCAGTCGCTGCCTGCGCTTAGCCAAGGCAACGTGGCCCAGCAAATCTTCTGGTACACCGCCTTTACCGCCGACATGGTGAAGAGCCTCGAAGAGGGCAACAACACGGTCGATGCCGATGGCACCCCGCTGTGGCGGATGGCGCCCAGCCCGCACGGGCCGTACTGGACCGAAGGCCAGAAGGTCGGCTATCAGGACGCCGGATCCTGGACCTTCCTGAACTCGACCCCGTCCGACCGGGCGCAGGCGGCCTGGCTCTACGCCCAGTTCGTCACCTCGAAGACGGTCGACACGCGCAAGTCCCATGTCGGACTGACCTTCATCCGCAACTCGACGGTGAACCACCAGAGCTTCACCGACCGCGCGCCGAAACTCGGCGGCTTGGTCGAGTTCTACCGCTCGCCCGACCGGGTGGCGTGGTCGCCCACCGGCATCAACGTGCCGGATTACCCGAAGCTCGCGCAAATCTGGTGGCAGCAGATCGGCGACGTGAATTCGGGCGCCTTCACACCGCAAGAAGCGATGGACCGTCTGGCCGAAGAGATGGACATCACCATGGCGCGGATGCAGGCAGCCGACGAGGCGGCCAACGTCTATGGCGGCTGCGGCCCGCGGCTGAACGACGAGCAAGACGCCAGCTACTGGCTCAGCCAGCCCGGCGCGCCGAAGGCCAAGCTCGACAACGAAAAGCCGCAGGGCGAGACGGTGAAATACGAAGACATCGTCGCGCGCTGGAACCAGTAGGCGCACCCGCGGACAAGACCAGCCGGGGCGCCTCGTGTGCCCCGGCGACTCGCATGCCGATTCGGATGACACCCCATGGCGCTTGAGCTTCGCGACGTGACCAAGACCGTCGGGGCCGAGACGCATATCCACCCTACGACGCTGGCCCTCGACCAGGGCGGCTTCAACATCCTGCTTGGCGCCACCAATGCCGGCAAATCGACGCTGATCAAGCTGATGGCCGGGCTGGAAAAACCCACCACCGGCGAGGTCTGGGCGAACGGCGAAAACGTCACCAGCGTCTCGCCGCAAAAGCGCGAGATCGCGTTGGTGCATCAGTTCTTCGTCAACTACCCGCATATGACGGTCTTCGAAAACATCGCCTCGCCGCTGCGCGTCAAGGGCCTGGCAAAGTCGGAAATCGAGGCGCGTGTGGAAGAGGCCGCGAACCTGTTGCAACTTGGGCCGATGCTGGCCCGCCGCCCGCAAGAGCTGTCGGGCGGTCAGCAGCAGCGCACGGCGCTCGCCCGTGCCATCGTCAAGGACGCCACGGCCATCTTCCTCGACGAACCGCTGGCCAATCTCGATTACAAGCTGCGCGAAGAACTGCGCGAGCAATTGCCTGACATCCTTGCGGGCCGCGGCACCGTCGTCGTCTACGCCACTTCGGAACCTACCGAGGCGCTGCTGCTCGGTGGCACCACCGCGCTGGTCCACGAGGGCCGGGTCGTCCAAACCGGCCCGACGCCCGCGACCTACCGTGCTCCGGGCAGCCTGACCGCGGCGCAGGTCTTTTCCGACCCGCCAATCAACACCGCCCCGGTGGAAAAGCGCGGCGAGGAGATGTGGCTGAGCGACGCGATCTCGTGGCCGGTCTTCGGCGAGGCCGCCGGGCTGGCCGACGGCCGCTACACCGTTGGCATCCGCCCGCACCACATCACGCCGTACGAGCCGAGCGACGTCTCCATCGCCTTCCGCGGGCCGGTGCAAATCACGGAACTCAGCGGGTCCGAAAGCGTGGCTCATTTCGCCATCGCCGGGCAGACCTGGGTCAGCCTCGCCTCTGGTGTACATGCCTATCGCGTCGGCGAGGCCCACGAATTCCATATGATCCCCGGCCAATGCTTTTATTTCGGGCCCGACGGGTCGCTTGCTGCGAAGGGGCGCGCCCATGGCTGAGATCCGGCTCGACCGCCTGCGCCATTCCTACCTCGCCAACCCGGCGGGCGAGGCCGATTACGCGCTGAAAGAGATCAACCTGACCTGGCAGGACGGCGGCGCGTTCGCGCTGCTCGGGCCGTCGGGCTGCGGCAAGACCACGCTTTTGAACATCATCTCGGGGCTCGTGACCCCCAGCGACGGCCAGGTCCTGTTCGACGGCCAGGACGTGACCCCGCTGCCGCCCGACCGGCGCAACATCGCCCAGGTGTTCCAGTTCCCGGTGATCTACGACACCATGACCGTGCACGACAACTTGGCCTTCCCGCTAAGGAACCGCGGCGTCGCGCCCGACCGGGTCGAGACCCGAATCACCGAAATCGCCCGTATGCTGGAACTCGAAGACCAACTTGGGACCCGCGCCGCGAACCTGACGCCGGACGCGAAGCAGAAGATCTCGATGGGCCGTGGCCTCGTGCGCGACGACGTCAACGTAATCATGTTCGATGAGCCCCTGACCGTCATCGACCCGGAACTGAAGTGGAAGCTGCGATCCAAGCTGAAGGAACTGCACCAGCAAATCGCCGTCACGATGATCTACGTCACCCACGACCAGACCGAGGCGCTGACCTTCGCCGACCAGGTGGTGGTGATGCAGGACGGCGTGATCGTGCAGATGGGCACGCCAGTGGAGCTGTTCGACCGGCCGCAGCACACTTTCGTTGGCCATTTCATCGGCTCGCCGGGGATGAACCTGCTACCTTGCGAGGTCTCGGACGGCGGCGCCACGTTCCACGGCCAGCCGGTCGCGCTGGAAGGCCCGATTATCCGCAACGGCGGCGATACTCAGATCGGTATCCGGCCCGAACATGTCGGCATCGGCCCCCATGGCATTCCCGCCACCGTGCGCAAGGTTGCCGATGTCGGCCGCCACATCGTCGTCGAGGCCGACGCCGCCGGTACGTCGGTTAACGCCATCATCGACCGCGACCCGCCCGAGCGCGGTGCGCAGGTCCACCTGGCCTTCGACCCGGCCAGAACGCGGGTCTATGCCGACGGCTGGATCGCCACCGAGGAGGCCGACCCATGAAGACCGAAAACCAACGAGCTTGGTTCTTCGTCCTGCCGGTCTTGGTGTTGGTGGCGTTCAACGCCCTCGTGCCGTTGATGACCGTGGTGAACTACTCGGTCCAGGAAACCTTCGGCAACAACCAGTTCTTCTGGGCGGGGCTGAGGTGGTTTGAGGAGATCCTGCGGTCGGAGCGATTCCACGCCGCGCTCGGCCGGCAGCTTCTGTTCACCGTCACGATCCTGATCATCGAAATCCCTCTGGGCGTTGCCATCGCACTCGCCATGCCCCGCCGGGGGTTCTGGGTGCCAGTCTGCCTGGTCCTAATGGCCTTGCCATTGTTGATCCCCTGGAACGTCGTCGGCGCGATGTGGAACATCTTCACCTTGCCCGATATCGGCCTCTTGGGCTGGACGCTGAACAACGTGCTCGGCATCGATTACAACATGACGCAAAGCCCGGTTGCGGCCTGGATCACCGTCATCGTCATGGATGTCTGGCACTGGACGTCGCTGGTGGTGCTTCTGGCCTATGCCGGTCTGATCTCGATCCCGGAAGCCTATTACCAGGCCGCCAAGATCGACGGTGCCTCGAACTGGTCGGTGTTCCGTTACATCCAATTGCCGAAGATGAAACGCGTGCTGACCATCGCGATCCTGCTGCGGTTCATGGACTCGTTCAACATCTACACCGAGCCTTTTACGTTGACCGGCGGCGGCCCCGGCAACTCGACCACGCTCCTGTCGATCGACCTGGTGAAAATCGCCCTCGGCCAGTTCGACCTCGGTCCCGCCGCGGCGATGTCGCTGATCTATTTTGCCATCACGCTGGCGGTATCGTGGTTGTTCTACACGCTGATGACGAGGGACGAGCCATGAGACCGCGCAGCCTCGTTCCGCTGATCTACATCCTGTTTCTGCTCTTGCCGATCTACTGGCTGGTGGCGATGAGCTTCAAGACCACCAACGAGATTCTCGGCGGCTTCAGCCTGTTCCCGCAGAAATGGACGCTGGCCAATTACCGGGCGATCTTCACCGATCCGACCTGGTACTGGGGTTACATCAACTCGATCCTCTACGTCTCGATCAACACGTTGATCTCGCTCGCCGCCGCGCTGCCCGCGGCCTACGCCTTCAGCCGCTATCGCTTCCTCGGCGACAAGCACCTGTTCTTCTGGCTTCTGACAAACCGCATGGCGCCTGCAGCGGTCTTCGCGTTGCCGTTCTTCCAGCTCTACTCGGCCGTCGGGCTATTCGACACCCACCTCGCCGTGGCGCTGGCGCATTGCCTGTTCAACATACCCCTCGCGGTATGGATCCTCGAAGGTTTCATGTCCGGCGTGCCGAAGGAACTGGACGAGACGGCCTATGTCGATGGCTACTCCTTCCCCCGCTTCTTCGCCACGATCTTCCTGCCGACGATCAAAGCCGGCGTCGGCGTCGCCGCGTTCTTCTGCTTCATGTTCTCCTGGGTCGAGCTTCTTTTGGCCAAGACGCTCACCGCCGTCGAGGCCAAGCCGATCGCCGCCACTATGACCCGCACCGCTTCGTCCGCGGGCTACGAATTGGGGCTGCTTGCCGCCGCCGGCGTCCTGACCATCATCCCCGGCGCCATCGTGATCTATTTCGTCCGCAACTACATCGCCAAGGGCTTCGCCCTGGGGAGGGTTTGAATGCGCAAGCTGATCTACCTGATCCTTACCCTTCCCGCTGTCGCCATGGCCCAAGGCTGGGGCAATGTCGGCCAGCCGAAGGAAGAGGTGTTTTCCTGGGCGAAATGGTGGACCGAGCCCTTGTTCGGCGGGTTTTGGATGGCCTGGACCCGCTCGACGCTGGCCTTCTTCGTCTTCATCTTCGCCGCCATTGCCCTGATGGCCGTACTGGAACTGCGCCGCCCTGGCGGGGACGAGCGCTATGGTATCCTTAGGCTCACCACCACCCGCGGCGACCGGCTGTTCATCTCGCTTCTTGGCTCGGCCTACATCTTCCTCGCCTGGCTCGGCCTCTTTGGCCTGCCGCTTTGGGGGCCGCTGGTGCTGGCTGTTTTGTGGTTCGGTTTCTGCTTCTGGCGGGTTTAGGTTGGCCGCGGCTTGTCTGATATGGCGCGCCTCTGCCCCCTGAACACCGGCCTGAAAGATGTGCGCGCGGTAGCGTCAGCCCGTGGTCAGGTCGAGACCGGCCTTGCGGGCCTCGTCCGCTAAGAACGGAAGGCCGAGATCCAGCACGTCGCCTGCGCGCTCGGCCACCGGGCGCCAGACCGCGAGGCCTGCGGCGATCTCGGGCGCGACATAGACAAAGCTTTCGAGCGTCATCGCGCCGTCGAAGCCAACCTCACGGATGCCTTCGAACGTGGCCTGCCAGTCGATCGTGCCGCGCCCGGGTACGCCACGGTTCGACTCCGACAGATGCACATAGCCCAGATGCTCGCCAGCATCGGCAAAGCCCTCGGCCATGCCACGCTCTTCGATATTCATGTGATACGTGTCGAGGTGGATGAAGGCGTTCGGCACGCCGGTGCGTTCGATGATCCGGGCGGTCTGCGCGGCGGTATTTAGAAGGTGCGTTTCGTAGCGGTTGCAGGGCTCCAACCCAAGGCGCATGCCAAGGGCTTTCGCGGTTTTCGCAACGCGTTCGACCAAGCGGCAGATCGCGTCGAGCTCCCTCTCGGTCGGCGGCGCGCCCGAGGTCTTGCCGATCGTGCCATAGGTGACGCCCGACAACGCCTCGGACCCCGCCTCGTGCGCGGCCAGAACCACATGGTCGAGGAACGCCGCGACAGTGGCGGTGTCGTTGGTGACATCCATCGAGGCGGGCAGACCCAGCGAGCACACCACCTGCATCTCGTGCCGTTCCACCGCGCGCCGCGTGCCGGCGCTATCGAAACGGCGCGGATCTAGCAGCGGAACCTCGATCAGAGTCGCGCCCAGTTCCTTGATCGGCGGCAGCAGGCGATCAGCGTCCGTCGGATTCCAGAACGGCGTGAAGGCGAGCGAATGCAATCCGAGTTGCGCCAATTTCCGGATCCTTTCAGTCGTGGGCGCCGACGATATAGGCCACGACCTCTGCCATATCGGTCGCTTCGCGGGCGAGATCGGCGATGACGTTGCCGCGGCGTAGGACGACGATACGGCCAGAGACCTCGAAGACATCGTTCAGGCGGTGGCTGATCAGGATGATCGCGATGCCTTCGTCGCGCATTTGACGGATCAGTTGCAGCACGCTTTCCACCTCGCGCACGGCAAGTGCCGCGGTGGGTTCGTCCATGATGACCAGCTTCGGCTGGAAAGTCAGCGCGCGGGCGATGGCAATGGTCTGCTGCTGCCCGCCTGAGAGCATGCCGACCGGGATGTGGATCGTCGGCACATGCACGCCCAGGCGGTCGACCATCTTCTGCGCCTCGACGTCGATCTTGGTCTTGTCGACGAAATTGGGGAACAGGCCCCAGAGGCGTTTGGTCGGCTCGCGGCCGAGAAAGATGTTGTTGGCGACATCCTGCTGCGGGGCGAGCGCGAGATCCTGATAGATCATCTCGATACCCTTCGAGCGCCGCGTGCCCGGGTCAATCTGGGTCAGGTCCTCACCGTCGAAACTCACTCGGCCGTTGTCGACCGGGTAGACCCCGGTGACGGTCTTCATCAACGTCGACTTGCCGGCGCCATTGTCGCCGACGAGTCCCACGACCTCGCCGGCCTCGACTGCCAGGTCGACGCCGTTTAGCACCTGCACGGCGCCAAAGGACTTTTCCAGGCCATTGAGTTCGAGCAGCGCCATCACTCCCTCCGCTGCGCGCGCACCTGGTCGAGCCAGACCGCGGCGATCAGCACGGCGCCAATGGCCATCTGCTGGTAATAGGCCTGCACCGCCATGAGGTTCAGACCGTTCTGCAATACCCCCATGATCAGCGCCCCGATCATCGTGCCGAGGATCGAGCCACGCCCGCCGAACAGGTTCGTACCGCCGATGATCGCGGCCGTGATCGCCAGCAACTCATAGGTCAGCCCCGCCGTCGGGTCGCCCGTATTGACCCGCGCGGTGAAGATCAGCCCGGCGATCCCGGCCATCAGACCGGAAATCGTGTACAGGTACATGCGCTGGCGGCGCACGTTGATCCCCGTCGCGCGGGCGGCGTTCTCGTTGTCGCCGAGCGCCAGGGTGTGATGGCCAAAGGGTGTATGGGCCAGAACGTAATGGGCGATCAGGGCCACGCCGAGCAGGATGAAAACCGGCGTCGGAACACCCCAGGGCCGCGCCTGGCCAAGGAACAGGATTTCGTCCGGCAGGCCATAGATGCCGCGCCCGCTGGAGATTATCAGCGCAAGCCCCCGCGCGATCCCCAGCATGCCGAGAGTGACGATGAAGGCGGGCACCCGGCCACGGGTGATGATGAACCCGTTGACCCAACCTGCCGCCGCGCCGGCGCCCAGCGAGCCGACAATCGCGAAATACCACGGCCACTCCAGGGTCACCACCAACGCCGCCCCGGTTACCGAGGCCAGCCCGAGGACCGAACCCAGCGACAAGTCGATTCCCGCAGCGCTGATCACGAAGGTCGCGCCGATGGCGAGGACACCGAACGTCGCCGAGGCGAGGATAATGTTGAAGAGGTTGTTGGCGGTCAAAAAGACGCGCGTGCCATCACCGGTCACCGGCGACAATATCGCCATGACCGCGGCCAACGCGACCAGCACCAACAGCGATTCCGCGCGCACATGGGTGCGTTCCAGCGCCCGCGCAATCGTTCCGAAGCCTAAGGTGGGGGCCGGACGCGCCGGCCCCCCTTGCGCGTTGTTACTTGACATACTCGAGCATCGGTTCGGTTCCGGCGTCGAGCACATCCTTGGTCAGCACCATAGTGGGGACGTAGATCCAGTCATCGTCCGGCGTCTCACCCATCTTGAGCTTAGACACCATCTCGACCGCCTGCTTGCCGACAAGGTAGGGCAGCTGCGCAACGCTTGCGTTGAGCCGGCCGGACTTGATCGATTTCACCGCATCCGAATTGCCGTCGACGCCGATCACGATCACTTGGTCCTGCAGACCTGCAGCATAGACCGTTTCGACCGAGCCCAAGGCCATGCCGTCATTGGCAGCGAAAACCGCAACGAGGTCTGGATGCGCCGTCAGGATGTCGTTGGTGATGTTGGCCGCCTTGCCGCGATCCCAGTCGCCGGGCAGCGAGGCCACGACCTCCAACCCTGGCGCGAGCTCTCCCAGCTTGTCAGCAAAACCGGTCGCGCGCTTCTGGCCTGTGATGTTGCCCGAAAGCCCCTCGATCACCAGAACCGGCCCCGAAGCGTCGGCGCCCAGTTGGCCCACCAGCCATTCGGCACCTTGCGCCCCGGCGGCCACATTGTCCGAGCCGATCGAGAATGCGATGTCGACGCCTGCATCCATGGCGATCTTGTGGTCGAGGTTGCCGTCGAGGTCGACGACCGGGATGCCCATGTCGTTGGCGCGTTTCAAACATGGCAGCAGGATCGTCGAGTTGATCGCAGCGGTGATCATCGCGTCTGGCTGACGCTCAAGCATCGTGTTGCAGACATTGAGCTGCGGCTCGGCCGCTTGGTCGCTTTCCACCGCCTGCAGGTAGTATTCCACACCGGCGGCTTCTGCGCCCTCACGTACGCCCAATTCCATCGCGCCCCAGAACGGGTTCGCCAAGGTCTTCATCAAGACGCCGTAGGTCTCGGCAGTGGCCGGCGCCGCAAACAGGGCAAGCGCGGCCGTCATCAACAGCTTTTTCATGAAAGTATCTCCTCCATTGGCGTGGGCCCGGGACGGCGCTTCTTTGCGGCGCTGCAGGTCTGACCCCTCCGGCAGGGGCGCACGGGGCTGCCGACGGGGCGGACTGGCTCGACGCAAGTTCGGCGCACGGCAAGTCTCGACCGCATGCTAGGAAGCTGGGCAAATCCAGTAAACAGTTTTCCGTGTGGGTGCTGTCGGTGACGGGTTCGGGACCCGTGCTGAGCAGAAACGTCAGAACCTTTCGACCCAGGGCCGTACGGCGACCTCCTCGGACCAGGCGCTGCGATGTTGAGCGATGAGGGCAAGGTAAGTGTCGGCGATGGCGTCGGGGTCCAGCATCGAATCGGGATTGCCCGTGGGATCGATGCGCTCGGGACGACCGGGGTTGCGGATGCCGCCGTCGATGTTGATCCAGGCGACGTGGATGCCTTGCGGGTGCAGCTCGCGCGCCATCGACTGGGCCAGGCCGCGTTGAGCGAACTTGCCCATGGCGAAACTCGCCGATTGCGGGAATCCTTTGACGCCCGCCGAGGCGCCGGTGAACAGGATCGTGCCGCGGGTGCCCCCTTGCGGCTCGGCCGTCAGCATGGCGCGCGCGGCAGCCTGGCCCATCAGGAAGGCACCGAAGGCGGTGACCTCGACGGCCTTGCGCACGGTCTCGGGGTCGAGGCCAATAAGCGGGCCGCGCACCCGGGCGGAGGGGTTGTAGATCGCCACCCGCGGCGCCGCAGGCAGGTCGTCGAACAGCGCGGCCATGGCGGCGGGATCGGAGGCGTCCAAGGTGACGGTCTGGGCATCGGTCTCGGCAGCTACGACGGCCATCTTGGCACCGGTGCGGGCGGCGAGGACGAGGTTGTGGTCGGGCGCGAGCTTGCGCGCGAGCGAGGCGGAAAGGCCGTCGCCGACGCCGACGATCACGGCGATGGGTTTGGTCATGGTGTGCTCCTGATCCAGTCGAGGCCGTCCTCGGTGCGGCCCTTGGGGTTGTATTCGCCGCTGACATAGCCGGCGTAGCCGGCGTTATCGAGCGCGGCGAAAAAGGCGGGATAGTCGATGTCTCCGCCGCCCGGTTCGTGGCGGCCGGGGTGGCCGGCGACCTGGACGTGACGAACAAGGTCGCGGTGGGTGGCCCAGGTTCCCGGGACGTCTCCGGTCAGGCGGTGAGCATGGTAGGCGTCGAATTGCAGGCCGAGGTTCGGGGCGTCGATTTCAGCTAGGACTTCGGCGGCCAACTCGAAACCGTTCAGGAAATAGCCGGGCATGTCGGTGGGATTGATCGGTTCGATGGTCAGCGACTGGCCAGGGGCCTCGGCCGCGGCCCAGGCGAGGTTGCCGAGATAGGTGTCGCGGGCGGCAGGACCCTCGGCGATGCCGGACATGATGTGGATGTGCCGCGGTTTCAGGCGCTCCGCGTAGCGCAGCGCGCGCTTGAAGTCGCGGCGAAACCGGTCTTCGCCGCCCGGGATCGCGGCAAAGCCCCGGTCGCCGCCGGTCCAATTCGGCGGCGGCGTGTTGATCAGCGCCAGCGGCAGCCCGGACCGGGTGAGGTGGCGGAGCGTGGCGGGTACCGGGTCGTCATAGGGAAACAGCACCTCGACGGCGTCGAACCCGGCATCGGCGGCGGCCTGGAAGCGGTCGAGAAACGGCAGTTCCTTGAACAGAAAAGTAAGGTTGGCGGCGAATTTCGGCATCACTGTCAGGCCAGGGCCCGGTCGGAGCAAGCCGTGTGTCGCGGATCCGCCGCGCCCGTCCCGCCCGCCGTCACGGCAGCTCTGCCGCGGGGATGATGGGGAAGAACTGGCCGCCGGACCAGACTCCGAACCAGGCCGCGCCGTCCACCTCCTCGGTGCTGCCGATATCGACCAGACGATAAAAACTCTTGCGGTCGATCAGCGCCTCCAGGCGCGACCGGACCAGAATGTAGGGTGCGGGCTCTCCGGTGTCGGGGTCGCGGGTGACGCGGATCGGGTGCTCGGCTCCGGCGGCGACCTGGTCGTCGACCTGGGTGGTAAAGGTCAGGACCTGGTCCGCCCCCGTGCCCTCTGCGTCGAAATCCACCGCCACGAAGGGCGCGTCGTCGACCGTGATACCGACCTTTTCCACTGGCGTGACCAGGAAATAGGCGTCGCCGTCCTTGCGCAGAATCGACGAGAACAGCTTCACCAGTTCCGTCCGGCCGATCGGGGTGCCGAGGTAGAACCAAGTCCCGTCGCGTGCGATGCGGATGTCGAGATCGCCGCAGAACGGCGGATCCCACAAATGCACCGGTGCCGGGCCCTTCGACCGTGCCGCCGCGCGCGCCGAGGCGGCCAGGCCCTCGGCGTCGGGCTTCACGGGCTTTTGTGCCGATCGCGCTTTTGCCATTTGTGCTTTCCGGCATACCTACCGATACTGGTCCCCGATATATCACCTGCAGGAGCGTTGTCATGGCCGAACCCGAGAACCTCGTCGCCGAGATCGAAACGCTGGGCGCCAAGATGGTCGAGGCCGAAGCCTCGATCACCAAGCGGTTCATCGGGCAGAAAGACGTGGTCGACCTGGTGTTGGCGACGCTGGTCTGCGGCGGGCACGGGTTGCTGATCGGCCTGCCTGGCTTGGGCAAGACGCGGCTGGTCGAGACGTTGGGCACGGTGATGGGGCTTTCCGAGGCGCGGGTGCAGTTCACGCCGGACCTGATGCCGGCCGACATCCTGGGCTCGGAGGTGCTCGAAACCGGGGCCGACGGCAGCCGGGCCTTCAAGTTCATCGAGGGGCCGGTCTTCTGCCAGCTTCTGATGGCCGACGAGATCAACCGGGCCTCGCCCCGGACCCAGTCGGCGCTCTTGCAGGCGATGCAGGAGAAATCCGTCACCATCGCCGGCCAGCCGCATCCCCTTCCGACCCCGTTTCACGTGCTCGCTACCCAGAACCCGATCGAGCAGGAGGGCACCTATCCCTTGCCCGAGGCGCAGCTCGACCGGTTCCTGGTGCAGATCGACGTCGAGTACCCCGAGCGCGACGCCGAGCGCGACATCCTGGTCGCCACGACCGGCACCGAGGACGCCCAGTCGCATCAGGTGTTCACGGCGGAAGAGTTGATGGCGGCGCAGACGCTGGTGCGGCGCATGCCGGTGGGTGAAGCGGTGGTCGAGCTGATCCTCGATCTGGTGCGCGCCTGCCGCCCGGGCGAGCCGGACGCGCCCGAGATCGTCAACCGCTCGGTCGGCTGGGGCCCGGGGCCACGCGCGGCGCAGGGGCTAATGCTGACGGTGCGGGCACGGGCGCTGCTGCAGGGCCGCCTGGCGCCCTCGGCCGAGGACGTGCTGGCGATGGCGCGCCCGGTCCTGTCGCACCGCATGGCGCTGACCTTCGCGGCACGGGCCCGGGGCGAAAGCCTCGCCCAGGTAATCGACGCGGTGGCCGAACAGGTGACCCGGGTCGAGGCCGCCGCGTGAGGCCTTTGCGTCAGATCTGCCGGGTCCTGCCGGTGCTGGTGGCGGCGCTGGTCCTGTTCAAGGCGGCCGCGGCGCAGGTCTATGCCTCGCCCGAGGAGGCCGCGCATCACGCCCACACGCTGGCGCTGTTCAACAATATCTGCCTGCAGACCTTGCCGGATTTCGAGGCCGCAGAGGCGCGATTCGCGGAGTCTGGCCTGGCAGGTACGCCCGGCGGTTTCTGGACCGACGACAACAAGGGATTGATCGCGCGCACCGTCTGGCATGAAGGCGGCCGCCAGCGCGGCTGTTTCCTGGCGCTCGCGGAGGCCAATGTCCCGGCGCTCGACGCCGAACTCGGGCAGGTGCTGGCGGCGGCGCTCGGCCGGGCCGAGGTTGCGGTCGTCAAGGGGCCGACGCCGCGCGATCCGTCGCTCTATCTGCTGGATTTCGACGGCTACCGGGTGACCTCGGTCGTCGCCCACGCCTCGCGCGGCTACGCCATGCTGTCGGTCAGCGTCGACGTGCATGACGGCGCCGACCCGCCCTGGAGCGCCGAATGACCAGTTACGCCGAGCTGCGCCAGCGGGCCGAGGACCTGGCCGCGCCGCTGCCGCCGCTTCTGGCGGAGGCGGAGCATCTGGCGCAGGCCGTGCTGCTCGGTGCCCACGGCCGCCGCCGCGCCGGCATGGGCGATGAGTTCTGGCAGTACCGCCCGGCGCGCGCCGGCGACGAGGCGCGGATGATCGACTGGCGCCGCTCGGCCCGGTCGGACGCGCATTTCGTCCGCGAAAAGGAATGGCAGGCGGCGCAATCGGTGCTGATCTGGGTCGACGAGGCGCAATCGATGGCGTTCACGGGCGATCCGAACCGCGCCACCAAGGCGGACCGGGCCAAGCTCTTGGCGCTGGCGATGTCGGTCCTGCTGATCCACGGCGGTGAGCGGGTGGCGCTGGCCGCGCTCGGCACCCCGCCGCGGTCGTCGCAACTGCAGCTTTTGCGTATCGCACAAAGCTTCACCGCCGAGAAAGAGACCGAAGATTACGGCACCCCGGCGATTCGGATCATGCCGCACCATTCGCGTGCGCTCTTCGTCTCGGACTTTCTGGGCGACCTCGACGGGCTGGAACGCCAGCTGACCCGGGCCGCGGACCGCGACGTCAAGGGCGTGCTCTACCAGGTACTCGACCCCCAGGAAGAGGCGTTTCCTTTCGACGGGCGCACGATCTTTCAGTCGATGGGCGGGACGCTGGAACACGAGACTCTGAAGGCGGGCGAGCTGCGCGACCGCTACCTGGACCGGCTGGCGGAACGCAAGGCGCGGCTTGCGGACCTCGCGCAGGCCGCCGATTGGCAGTATGCTTGCCATCATACGGGCGACAGCGCGCAATCGGCGCTCTTGTGGCTCTACGGGGCGTTGGAGCGGCGGCGGTAGATGTTCACGATCGGCTCGATAGGGTTTACGGCGCCATGGCTGCTGTTGGGGCTGTTGGCGCTGCCAATCCTGTGGATCCTCTTGCGCGCGGTGCCGCCGGCGCCGATCCGGCGGCGGTTCCCGGGGGTGGCGTTGCTTTTGGGGCTCGAGGACGACGAGACCCAGACCGACAAGACGCCGTGGTGGCTGTTGCTCTTGCGGACGCTGGCGGTGGCGCTGATCATCCTCGGCTTCGCGGGGCCGGTCCTGAACCCCAAGGACGAGACCGCGGGCGACGGGCCGCTCCTGATCCTGGTCGACGGCACCTGGGCCGATGCCCGCGACTGGCAGCGGCGGGTGGACCGGATCGCCGCCGCCTTGGACGAAGCCGCGCGGCTCGGGCGGCCGGTGGCGGTGGTGCGGCTGACCGACCTGCCGGCGGGCGATCTGCCGTTTCAAGCCGCCGACGCCTGGGCGGTGCGCCTGCCGAGCCTGACGCCGGACCCGTGGGAGCCGGACGCCGAGGCCCTGGCGGCCTGGGTCGGGGCACTGCCGGACGGACCCTTCGACACGTTCTGGATGTCCGATGGGCTCGCGCGTGACAGCCGCGGCGATCTGCTCGCGGCGCTGGAGGCGCGAGGCGCGGTGACGGTGTTCGAAAGCCCGCGGTCGATTTTCGCGCTGCGGCCGGCGGGCTTCGACGAGGGCAATGTCGCCATTGCGGCACTGCGCACCCGGGCCGAGGAACCGGCTGTGCTGACACTGGCGGCGCGCGGGCTCGACCCGTCGGGGATCGAGCGGCAGTTGGCGACCGGCGATTTCGACTTCGCGGCCGGCGCGGCGGAGGCCGAGCTGGAATTGTCCCTGCCGCCGGAGCTGCGCAACCGGATCACCCGGTTCGAGCTGACCGGCGTGCGGTCCGCCGGCGCGGTGTCACTGACCGACGACGCGCTGAAGCGGCGCGAGGTGGCGCTGATCGCGGGCCGCGACGAGCGCGAGGGCCTGGAGCTTCTGTCGCCGTTGCACTACCTCGAACAGGCGCTGGAGCCGACGTCGGACCTGATCGACGGCGACATGCTCGACATCCTTCTGGCCAATCCCGACGTGCTGGTCTTGGCGGATGTGGCGACGATTTCCGAAGGCGAACAGGCGCCGCTGCTGGAATGGGTCGAGAACGGCGGCATGCTGCTACGGTTCGCCGGCGCGCGGCTGGCCGCCTCCGATGTCAGCCGCACCGAGGAAGACCCGCTGATGCCGGTGCGCCTGCGTGCCGGCGGGCGTAACATCGGCGGTGCGATGAGCTGGGGCGAGCCCAAGGCGCTCCGGGCGTTTTCGCAAGGCTCGCCGTTCTTCGGGCTGGCGATCCCGGACGACGTACGGGTGTCGAGCCAGGTGATGGCGCAGCCCGACCCGCAGCTGTCGGAGCGGGTCATCGCCTCGCTCGCCGACGGCACGCCGCTGGTGACGCGCAAGCGGATCGGGCAAGGGCAGGTGGTGTTGTTCCACGTCACCGCCAACGCCGAATGGTCGACCCTGCCGCTGTCGGGGCTCTTCGTGCAGATGTTGGAACGGCTGGCGGTCTCGACCCGGCCGGCGCAGCCGACGGCGGAGGATCTGGTGGGCACGACCTGGGTGCCGGACGCGGTTCTCGACGCTTTCGGGCAGGTGCAGGAGGCGGGCACCATGGCCGGCGTGCCGGGCGAGCGGCTGGCCGAGGCGCTGCCCGGGGCAGACATGCCGCCGGGGCTTTATACCGGCGAGGACCGGCGCATCGCGGTCAACGTGGTCACGTCCGAGACCGAGCTGGCGCCGGCGGTCTGGCCCGCGCGGATCCCTGTCGAGGGCCTCGCGGTGCTGCGCGAGACGGCGCTGAAGGGCTGGCTGCTGGCCGGCGCGCTGGCGCTTTTGTGCCTCGACATCCTGGCCTCGCTCTGGCTCTCCGGACGGCTGGCGCAGGGCCTGCGCGGCGGAGCCGCGGCGGTGCTGGCGCTGGTGCTACTGGCCGCGCCCCGGGCCGAGGCTGAGAGCGAGGCCGACCTGGCAGCGGTGCTGGCGACCTCGGAAGTGGCTTTGGCCTATGTGATCACAGGGGACAATCGGCTCGACGACGTGTCGGAGGCGGGCTTACGGGGCTTGTCGGACACGCTTTGGCGGCGGACCTCGATCGAGCCGGCCGACCCGATCGCGGTGAACCTGGAACTGGACGAGCTGTCGTTCTTTCCGTTCCTCTACTGGCCGGTGACGGTCGACCAGCCGCTGCCCTCGGTCGAGGCCTATGCCAAGCTGAACCGCTACCTGCGCCATGGCGGCATGATCCTGTTCGACACCCGCGACGCCGACATCGCGCGGTTCGGCCAAGCCTCGCCCAATGGCCGCAAGCTGCAGCAGCTGGCGCGGGCGCTCGACATCCCGCCGCTGGAGCCGATCCCCGACGACCATGTGCTGACGCGCACTTTCTATCTGCTGCAGGACTTCCCGGGCCGGCACGCAGGCCGCGACGTCTGGGTCGAGGCGGCGCCGGCGGATGCCGAGCAGATCGAGGGCATGCCGTTCCGCAACCTCAACGACAACGTGACGCCGGTGGTGGTCGGCGGCAACGACTGGGCGGCGGCCTGGGCGATCGACGAGCGCGGCGGGCGGATGTTCCCCGTGGGCCGCGGTTTCGCCGGCGAGCGGCAGCGCGAGATGGCGATGCGGTTTGGGGTCAACCTGATGATGCATGTGCTGACCGGGAACTACAAATCGGACCAGGTGCATGTACCGGCCCTGCTGGACAGGCTGGGGCAATGACGCGGGCGGTTTCGAATTGGCCTGCGGCCAATCCGACCGGCTGGGGGGCTGTCTGCCCCCCAGACCCCCCGAAGATATTTTTGGCCAGATGAAGGAGCCTGACGCGTGACCGGTTCGGTGATCTTCGATCCGCTTTTGGCCTGGCCGCTGGTTTGGGCGGCGCTGGCGGTCGCGGTGGCGTTCGTCGCGGTGGCGCTGTGGCGCGGGCTGTCGGGCTGGTGGCTGCGGGCGCTGGCGGCGGTGGTGTTGCTGGTGGCGCTGTTCAATCCGTCCTTGCAGCAGGAGGACCGGGCGCCTTTGTCGGACATCGTGATCCTGGTGGTGGACGAAAGCGCCAGCCAGCGCATCGCCGACCGGCCCGACCAAGTGGCCGAGGCGGTGGCGGCGGTGGAGGCCGAGGTGGCGGCCCTGGGCAATACCGAGCTGCGCATCGTGCCGCTCGGCGACGGCGAGGGCGACCAGGGCACGCTGTTGATGACCGCGCTGGCCGAGGCGATGGCCGAAGAGCCCCGCGCGCGGCTGGCGGGCGCGATCCTGTTGACCGACGGGCAGCTCCACGACATCGCGCGCACGCCGGATCTGCCAGCGCCGCTGCACACGCTTCTGACCGGCCGTGCGGGCGACTGGGACCGGCGGCTGATGGTGACCAACGCGCCGGCCTTCGCGATCATCGGCGAGCCGGTGACGCTGCGGCTTCGGATCGAGGATCAGGGGGCTGTGCCTGTCGAGGCCGGCACGCGGGCCGAGCTTAGGATCGCCGTCGACGGCGGGCCGGCGGAGAGCTTTCTGGTGCCGGTCGGCGAGGACCTCGAGCTGCCGGTGACGCTGCAGCATGGCGGCACCAACGTGATCCAGTTCATCCTGCCGGTGGCGGCGGGCGAGCTGACCGACCGCAACAACGCCGCGGTGGTGCAAATCAACGGGGTGCGCGACCGGCTGCGCGTGCTTTTGGTATCGGGCGAGCCGCATCCGGGAGAGCGCACCTGGCGCAACCTCCTGAAATCGGATTCGTCGGTCGATCTGGTGCATTTCACCATCCTTAGGCCGCCGGAAAAGCAGGACGGCGTGCCAGTCAACGAGCTGTCGCTGATCGCCTTCCCGACCCGCGAGCTCTTCATCGAGAAGATCGAGGAATTCGATCTGATCATCTTCGACCGCTACAAGCGGCGCGGGATCCTGCCGGCGCTCTATCTCGACAACGTCCGGCAATATGTCGAGGATGGCGGCGCGGTGCTGGTGGCGGCGGGACCGGATTTTGCCCAGGCCGCGTCGCTCTACCGCTCGCCGCTTGGCGACATCCTGCCGGCGGCGCCGACCTCGATCGTGATCGAAGAGGGCTATCGCCCGGAAATCACCGAGCTTGGCGCCCGCCACCCGGTGACCGAGGGGCTGGAGGGCTATGCCCCGACCGAGGCCGGCTGGGGGCGCTGGTTCCGGCTGATCGACCTCGACGCAACGGCCGGGCACACGGTGATGCAAGGCCTCGAGGAGCGGCCCCTTTTGGTACTCGACCGGGTCGGCGAGGGGCGGATCGCGCTGTTGGGATCGGACCATGCCTGGCTTTGGAGCCGCGGGTTCGAGGGCGGCGGGCCGCAGCTGGAGCTGCTGCGGCGGCTGGCGCATTGGATGATGAAAGAGCCCGAGCTGGAGGAAGAGGCGCTGCAGGTTGTGGCCGAGGGCCAGACCATGACCATCACCCGGCGCACGCTGGGCGAGACCGTCGGCGAGGTCGAGTTGACCGGGCCGGACGGCGCGGTTGTCACGGTGCCGCTGGAAGAGGTGCGGCCGGGACGGTTCGAGGCGGTGGTCGAGGGGCCGGAGATCGGGCTTTACCGGCTGCGCGAAGGCGACGAGGAGGCGGTGATCGCTCTGGGCCCCGCCGCCCCGCGCGAATTCGAGCAAACCATTGCCAGCGCAGAGCTTTTGATGCCGGCGGTCGAGGCCACGCGGGGCGGCGTGGCGTTGATCGAGGACGGCGTGCCGGACCTGCGCCGGGTGCGCGCGGGACGGCCGGCGGCGGGGCGCGGCTGGCTGGGGATCACCCCGCGCGAGGCGTATCTGACAGCGGATGTGACCGTGGTGCCGCTGGTCTCGGCCTGGTTGTTTTTGCTGCTCGGCTCGCTGCTGATCGTCGGCGCCTGGCTGCGCGAGGGGCGGCGCTGAGGGGCCGAAAATGGGTGTCTGTAAAACGTCGGTATTGCGTCGGTAAAACGTCGGTACTGCAGTGCAGCATATTGGAAGACCGGCACCGCGGTCCGCGATTGCATTCCCGGCAGGCGCAACGGGGAGAGAGGCCTTGAAGCTGAAGCTGCACCACGTGAACCTGTCGACCGAGAATGTCGAACGTATGGATGCGTTCTACCGCGAGGTGCTGGGGCTGGAGCGCGAGTCCGGCGGGCTGCCTGTCTTGGAGAAGTCCAAGGGCTATGCCGGAGACGTGGCGTTTGTGACCGACGGCGCAGTGCAGATGCATCTGGCGCAGAAGGACGTGATGGCCGGGTTCGCCACGGGGCATGTGGTCAATCCGGTGGCGCGCGGCCATATCGCCTATCGGACCGACGATCTAAAGGCATTCAAGGCGCATCTGGACGAAATGGGCGTGCCTTACTCCGACTGGGGCAACGCGGCGGTGGCGGGCTGGCACCAGATCTTCTTCTACGACCCCGACGGCAATGTGATCGAGGTGCACGAAGTGGGGTCGAACGCTGAACCCGCATAGACTGCCCGAGGGCCCGGCGTGGAGATTTGTCCGCCAACCGTTTGACTGCGTGTGTAATGTCTGTTCGCTCAAAGGACCTCCGTCCTTGGCCAAGCGTTCTGGCATTGGGTTCGTGGCTGTCGTGGACATCTCCAGGCCAAGGAGCGGTTTCGATTGCAACCTAGGCCTTTCGCGGCAAGACTTGCTAGCAAGAGAAGTGAGTATGCGCGGATGCCGATTGACACCTGGACACTGTATGTAGCGACCGTCCTGGCCCTGATGAGCACTCCCGGGCCGAGCCAGCTTTTGATGCTCACCAACAGTGGCGTTCACGGTTTCCGCCGATCACTTGCCACGGCAGCGGGCGATCTCACGGCGAATGCCTTGCAGATGCTTGCCGCAGGTCTAGGGCTTGCGGCCATCATCGCGGCTTCCGCGACCGCGCTCACGATCATCAAATGGGCTGGGGTCGCATATCTGATCTGGTTGGGCATCAGAATGATCCGGCGAGCAAAGCCCGACGACCCGAGCGAAAATGTCTCGCGTCGGAGCGCCTCAATGGGAAATCTCTGGTTGCAGGGCTTTTTGACCTCTGCCGCGAACCCCAAGGCCGTCGTCTTCTTTGCGGCATTGTTTCCTCAGTTCATATCGGCCGAAGCTGCCTTTTGGCCTCAATTCTTGATCCTGTCGGCGACCTACATCGTCATGGATGGGGCGTTCTTGACCGCCTACGGCCTTGGGTCGAGTTGGGTTGTCGCCCGCTTCAAGGGAAACGCGCGCGTGTGGGTGGAGCGCGTCGGAGGCGGCTTTATGATCGGTGCCGCGGTGCTTCTGGGCTTGAAGTCGATCTCTCGACAATAGGGGTTCGGGCGAAGGTCGAGTGACAGGAAACGCCTGTCTTTCCCGGAACCCAAAGGCTTTTGTCACCGGCTAAATCGACCGTGCATTCCATCCGACGGAAACCGGGACGTCGGCAGGTGATTTGGAAACAAAACGACTCGCATCAACCGGGTCCAAGACGCGCCGTGCAACCGGTCGAACGCTCGCCCGGCTTGCAGTGGCGTTTCGGGCCCAGCCCAGGGCAGATTTGATCTATGTCAACTTAGTTGGACGTATAGTGTGTCAATTTGAATTGACACTACTTCGGGGAGTCCAGCCATGCGCATCTTGTTTGTTCACCCGAATTACCGCTCAGGCGGGGCAGAGATTGCCGGGACATGGCCGCCGGCCTGGGTCGCGTATCTGACCGGGCATTTGCGGCAGGCGGGATTCGATGATGTCGAATTCATCGATGCGATGACCGACGATATCTCCGACGCGGACCTAGCGCAGCGGATGGAAGCGCTGAAACCCGATGTTGTGGGCGTGACGGCGATCACACCTTCGATCTACCGCGCGGAGGATGTGTTGAAGATCGCAAGCCAGGTGGTGCCCGACGCGGTACGGGTGCTGGGCGGCGTGCATGCGACGTTCATGTACAAGCAGGTGCTCAGCGAAGCGCCCTGGGTCGATGTGATCGTGCGCGGCGAGGGCGAAGAGATCTGCACCGAGCTGATGCTGGCAATCGAGGACGGGCGCTGGCCCGCCGGCCGGCACCGGATCAAGGGGCTGGCGTTCAGGGATGGCGACGAGATCGTTGCAACGCCGGCGGCCTCGACCGTGAAGGACCTGGAGAAGATCAAGCCGGATTGGGGCATCCTGGAGTGGTCGAAATACATCTACATCCCGCTCGGCACGCGCGTGGCGATCCCGAACCTGGCGCGGGGCTGCCCGTTCACCTGTTCGTTCTGTTCGCAGTGGAAGTTCTGGCGCGACTACCGGGTCCGCGAGCCCAAGGCGGTGGTCGACGAGATCGAGGATCTGGTGAAGAACCACGGCGTCGGCTTCTTCATCCTCGCCGACGAGGAGCCGACCATCAACAAGAAGAAGTTCGTGGCCTTCTGCCAGGAGCTGATCGACCGGGGCCTGCCGGACCGCGTGAAGTGGGGGATCAACACGCGGGTGACGGATATTTACCGCGACAGGGATCTGCTGAAGTTCTACCGCAAGGCGGGGCTGGTGCATGTTTCGCTCGGAACCGAAGCCGCGGCGCAGATGAAGCTCGACCAGTTCAACAAGGAAACCAAGGTCGAAGAAAACAAGACGGCGATCCGGCTGCTGCGCGAGGCGGATATCCTCGTCGAGGCGCAGTTTATCGTCGGGCTCGACAACGAGACGCCGGAGACTTTGGAAGAGACCTACCGGATGGCCTGGGACTGGCAGCCCGATTTGGCGAACTGGTCGATGTATACGCCCTGGCCGTTCACGCCGCTGTTCCAGGAACTGAAGGATCAGGTCGAGATCTACGATTTCTCGAAATACAACTTCGTGACCCCGATCATGAAGCCCGCGGCGATGGAGCGGGGTGAGCTTCTCGACGGGGTGATGAACAACTACCGGCGGTTCTATTCGAAGAAGGCGCTGTTCCAATATCCCTGGCGCGGCACGGGGTTCCGGCGGCGGTATCTGCTGGGCTGTCTCTATGCCTTCCTGAAGGCCGGGTTCCAGCGCACGTTCTACGATCTCGGCAAGGCGGGCTATTGGGGGCCGCAGACCAAGAAGACGGTGGACTTCCATTTCGACGAGACGCGGAAATTGGCCGAAGCGCAGTTGGAGGATTGGGAAGCCGCGGCCGACCGGGCGGCGCGCGCGGCGGAGCGGCGCGAGGCGGTGCGGGCGCAGATGAAGGACCGGGCGGTGGAGCGCAAGGCGGGCTTCGCCATGCCGAACGGCGCCGAGATCCGGGCCTGCGGCGGCGGCGATCAACACATGGAGGACGCCTGAGGATGCGCGTGGCGCGCCCGGGCTGATCGGGCCGAACGCGGTGTTGCAGCTGTTGCCGGTGCTGGAGAGCGCCGGCGGGGCGGAGATGGTGTCGGCCATGTTGGCGCGCGCCGGGGTGGCGCGGGTGCCGGATGGCTCGGCGATGATCCCCGAAGGGCAGGCGGCGCGGCTGCATCAAGTGTTGCGCGCCGAGGAGCCCGAGCGGGCGGCAGAGCTGGCCGCCGAGGCCGGGCGGCGTACCGCGGAGTACATCTTGGCGCACCGGATTCCCTGGGCGGTGAAGGGGCTGTTGCGGGCCTTGCCGCCCGGGCTGGCGGCGCGGGCCTTGGCGGGGGCGGTGTCGCGGCATGCCTGGACCTTCGCCGGGTCGGGGCGGTTTGCCGCGGTCGACCCCTGGACCTTCGAGATCGCCGACAACCCGATCATCCGAGGCGAGTCCAGCGCGGTTCCGCTGTGCCATTGGCATGCGGTGGTGTTTCAGCGGCTTTATGGCGCGCTGGTTCACCGGGATTGCCGCTGTGTGGAGACGCGCTGCGGCGCGCAAGGCGGCGGGCTTTGCCGGTTCCGGATTTGGGTGGAGCGGTCGCTCTGAAGGTTCCGGCCGAGATCACCTAAACCGGCGCTCTTTCATGCGCACCGGGCCGCAGGCGCATTGGATGTCGCGCGAGGCGTCACCGACCGGCCGTTTTGGCGTTGCTCAATCCGCCTTTCGGTAGACCGCGAGATAAGTGCGGCCCTCGCTGGAGCCAAAACAGCCTTTCTTTTCGATCGAGAAGACTGTGTGAAACTCCCATCCGTTGGTCGATTGTTGCGACAGGTGACTGCCAAGGCCTGCAATATCCCGGTCGCTGAAGGCGGCCCCGATGCTTTCCACCTTATACTGCGCCACTTCTTTCTCCTTCCAAAAGATGTTGATTAATGTCCGGCGGAAGATCGAGACCGCCATTCGATGCATTGCAGCGCCGCAAGCGTCGGTAGGTCAGCCGCGATGCCAGCAGAAAGGGTTGGGTCCGGTACACCATCTCGGCATAGCGAGAGCAGCTCGGCTCGAAGGCGCAGCGGTCGCCGATCGAACGTGGCCGTACCGCGCGATAAAGACGGCACAGGCGTATTGCCAGCGTGGCGAGCGAAGAACCCTTTGGCGGCGCCATCGCGTCGATGCACGCATCCCAAGGCAGTAAAAAGCCCAGTTTCCGCATGATGCGCGGTCTGAGGACCGGATCGCATTCGATTGAGAGGTTGTTTGGGTCCAGACCTTGCATCCCGCCACCTTGTACCAGACGACCCAAGTGTTTCCGGAGATGCCTAATCGGTCAACTTTAAAGTGAAGCCAGTTGACGACCACCCATCCAGATTGCAGCGCGCGCGAATCCGGACTTCGGTCAGGCTCTCGGGGATCGTCACACCGGAAAGCGACCGGGTGAAGGGCTGTTCGTTGACATGGGGATGCAGGAGTTCGCGGAAGCCGAGCTCGGTGCCATCGGGCGCCTCGACGCGCCAGCCGTCGGCGTAGTGGTCCCAGCCAGTGTCGGGGTGGCTGAGTGTTACCGAGATCGTCCAGGTGGTGCCGGTCTGGCGTGCTGTGGCGGACTCGACGAGGGGTGGGTCGGCGAGGGCGGGGGTGGCGGCAAGGGCGATGACGGAAAGGGCGCGCATGGGTCGGGCTCCTGTGATGCGGCGATCCTAGGGGCTCGCGCCGGGATCGGAAAGCGGTGTGACGGGGTCGTGAACGGGCGGGTCCACCCCGAAGCCGGGGCGCGCCCACCCACCCACCCCGCGCCCCGCTTCCACGGCGGACCCGCCTGAAGATTGCCGGTTGCGTTTCGTTCAAATTGGTAATATCTTTTTACCAATTGGGAGGATCTGCCATGGAGATGCCGGTTCCGAGCGCTGCGGTGTTGTCGAAGAAGGCGCGGATCGTGGCGCGGCTGCAAGAGGTGTTGCCGGAGGGCGCGGTGATCCACGAGGCGCAAGAGACCCGGGCCTATGAGTGCGACGCGCTGACCGCCTATAAGTGCCCGCCGCTGGCCGCGGTGCTGCCGGCCTCGACCGATGAGGTCTCGGCGGTCTTGCGGATCTGCCACGACGAGGGCGTGCCGGTGGTGCCGCGCGGGTCGGGGACGTCGCTGGCGGGCGGGGCCCTGCCGACCGCGGACAGCGTGATTCTGGGCGTGGCGCGGCTGAACGCGGTCTTGGAGACGGACTACGACAACCGGGTGATCCGGGTGCAATCGGGGCGCACGAATCTCAGCGTAACCGGCGCGGTGGAGGAGCAGGACTTCTTCTATGCGCCGGACCCGTCGTCGCAGCTGGCCTGCGCGATCGCCGGCAATATCGCGATGAATTCGGGCGGGGCGCATTGCCTGAAATACGGGGTGACGACGAACAACCTTTTGGGCGTCACGATGGTGACAATGGCGGGCGAGGTCGTCGAGATCGGTGGGGCGCATCTCGATGCCGGCGGGCTCGACCTCTTGGGGCTGATCTGCGGGTCCGAGGGGCAGCTCGGCGTGGTGACCGAGGCGACGCTGCGGATCCTGCGCAAGCCCGAGGGCGCGCGGCCCGTCCTGATGGGGTATCGTTCGGCGGAGGCCGCGGGCGCCTGCGTCGCCGACATTATCAAGGCGGGCGTGCTGCCTGTGGCGATCGAATATATGGATCGCCTTTGCATCGAGGTGACCGACAAGTTCTCGGGCGCCGGGTATCCGGATTGCGAGGCGCTGCTGATCGTCGAGGTCGAGGGCTCGGAGGCGGAGATCGACGAGCAGCTCGGCGTGATCCTGCAGATCGCGCGGAATCACGATCCGGTGGAGCTGCGCGAGGCGAAGGATGCCGACGAGGCAGCGCGGATCTGGCTGGGGCGCAAGTCGGCCTTCGGCGCGGTCGGGCGGATCAACGACTATATGTGCCTCGACGGCACGATCCCGGTCAGTGCGCTGCCGCATGTGCTGAAGCGGATCGGCGAGATGTCGGAAGAGTACGGCCTTGCGGTGGGCAACGTGTTCCATGCCGGCGACGGCAACATGCATCCCTTGATCCTGTTCGATGCCAACAAGCCGGGCGATCTGGAGACCTGCGAGGCGATGGGCGCGGAGATCCTGAAGCTCTGCGTCGAGGTCGGCGGCTGTCTGACCGGCGAGCACGGGGTCGGGATCGAAAAGCGCGATCTGATGCACGATCAGTTTTCGGGCGACGATCTGGAGGCGCAGATGCGGGTCAAGGACGTGTTCGATCCGGCCTGGCTTTTGAACCCGGCGAAGGTGTTTCCCTTGGCGGCGAGTGCGGAGCGGAGGGATTTCGCCGCCTGACGGCGGCGACCGGCTGGGGGCCCTGCCCCCAGACCCCCGAGGTATTTCCAGCCAGATGAAGGAGCCGGGTGGTGCTTGCCCCGAATGACGAAACGGACTTGGCCGAGGCGGTGGCGGGGGCCGCGGGGCCGCTGCGGGTGGTCGGCGGCGGGACCCGGCCCATCGGCAAGCCGGTGGCGGGCGAGGTTCTGTCGGTGGCGGGGTTGTCGGGGATATCGCTTTACGAGCCGGGCGCCTTGACGCTGGTGGCGCGGGCGGGGACGCCGGTGGCCGAGGTCGAGGCAGCATTGGCGGCGGAGGGGCAGCGGCTGGCCTTCGAGCCGATGGAACACCGCGGGCTGCTGGGGACGTCGGGGGAGCCGACGATCGGCGGCGTGGTGGCGGCGAATGTCTCGGGGCCGCGGCGGGTGCAGGCCGGGGCGTGTCGGGATTTCCTGTTGGGCGTACGCTTCGTCGACGGGCGCGGCACGGTCCTGAAGAACGGCGGGCGGGTGATGAAGAACGTCACCGGCTACGACCTGGTGAAGCTGATGGCGGGGTCCTACGGCACCTTGGGCGTGCTGTCGGAGGTGTCGTTCAAGGTGTTGCCCGCCCCGGCGGCGGTGGCGGTGCTTTTGATCGAGGGGCTGGACGACGGGCAGGCGGTTCGGGCGATGGCGGCGGCGCTGGGCTCTCCGTTTGAGGTGACGGGCGCGGCGCATACGCCCAAGGGCGTCGACGGCGCGCCGGTGACGATGATCCGGATCGAGGGGTTCGAAAGCCAGGTGCGCTATCGCGCCAGCGCGTTGGCGGACGTGCTGGCCGAGTTCGGCGAGATCGCGATCGAGACCGATCCGGAGCGGACGCGCGCTGGCTGGGCCTGGGTGCGCGACGTGGAGCCGTTTCACGTCCTCCCCGGCGATGTCTGGCGGCTGTCGGTCAAGCCCTCGGACGGGCCCGAGGTCGCGGCGCGGGCCGAGGCGGACGGGCTGCTTTACGACTGGGGCGGCGGGCTGGTCTGGGTTCTGGTGCCGGAGGGCACCGATCTGCGGGCGCGGCTGGGAGCGTTTGAGGGCCACGCGACACTGGTGCGCGCCTCCGAGGCGACGCGCGCGACGCTGCCGGCGTTCCAGCCCGAGCCGGCGCCGCTGGCGGCGATCGCGGCGGGATTACGCGAGAAATTCGATCCGCGGGGCATCCTGAACCCGGGGCTCATGGGGTAGGCGATGCAGACGACATTCACCGAAGCGCAGCTCAAGGACCCGGCGATCCAGCGGTCGAACGAGATCCTGCGGTCTTGCGTGCATTGCGGGTTCTGCACGGCGACCTGCCCGACCTACCAGGTGCTGGGCGACGAACTCGACAGCCCGCGGGGCCGGATCTACCTGATCAAGGACATGCTGGAAAACGATCGGCCGGCGGATGCGAGGACGGTCAAGCATATCGACCGCTGCCTGTCCTGCCTGGCCTGCATGACAACCTGCCCGTCAGGCGTGCATTACATGCATCTGGTCGACCACGCGCGGGCGCATATCGAGCGGACTTATCGGCGGCCGCTGTTCGAACGGGTGCTGCGCTGGACGCTCGCGCGGATCATCCCCTATCCCACGCGGTTCCGGCTGGCGTTGCTGGGCGCGAAGATCGGCAAGCCTTTCGCCTTTCTGATGCCGGACGCGCGGCTTAGGGCGATGCTGGCGATGGCGCCAAAGCAGGTGCCGCCGGTGTCGCGAAACGACGATCCGCAGGTGTTCGAGGCGTTGGGCGAGCGCAAGCTGCGCGTGGCGCTGATGACAGGCTGCGCGCAGCGGGCCTTGAACACGGACATCAATGACGCCACGATCCGGCTGCTCCGGCGGCTCGGCTGCGAGGTCGTCATCGCCCGCGGCATGGGCTGTTGCGGGGCGCTGGTGCATCACATGGGCAAGGAGGCCGAAAGCCACGCGGCCGCGGCGCGGAACATCGGCGCCTGGATGGTCGAGGCGAACGGCGCGGGGCTCGACGCGGTGGTGATCAACACCAGCGGGTGCGGCACGACGGTGAAGGATTACGGGCACATGTTCCGGGGGCATGCGCTGGCCGAGGATGCGGCGCGGGTCTCGGAGCTGGCGGTGGATGTCAGCGAGCTGCTGATGCGGCTCGAGGTGCCGGAAGGGGCGGCCAAAGGCCTGCGGGTGGCCTATCACGCGGCCTGCTCGCTGCAGCACGGCCAAGGGATCAAGACCTACCCTAAGGACCTGCTGAAACGCGCCGGGTTCGAGGTGGTGGAGCCGGCGGATGCGCATCTGTGCTGCGGTTCGGCGGGGACCTACAACCTTATGCAGCCCGAGATCTCGGGGCAGCTGAAGGACCGCAAGGTGCGGACGCTGGAAGCCAAGGCTCCCGACGTGATCGCGGCCGGAAACATCGGCTGCATGATGCAGATCGGCGGCGGAACCGAGGTGCCGGTGGTGCACACGGTCGAGCTGATCGACTGGGCCACCGGCGGGCCGAAACCGCCGGCCCTGCTGGCCGCCAAGCGCTGAGACCGGGGGCAAATTTTCGCGGAGAATCTGGCTGCAAACCCTCGGCGTGGGTTTGCGTGCAGGATTTTGTCGAAATCCTGCCGGCGCGTCCAATTCCGCCTTGATTGACCCAGAGATCAGCCCATCGGAGCCGCAATTCGGCCCTGCCGGGCGGCTACCCCTGTCGCGACAAAGACAAGGGGGTCGCGATGCGGCGTGGGCTTTTCTTTCTGGTTTTGCTGGCGGTCTGGGCCAGCGACGGGCGGGCCGAGATGGCCTCGGGCCTGCGCACGCTGATGACCGGCGACGACAGCCGCGGCTGGCAGGCGGTGGGGCGGCTCAACATGGGCGCCACCAGCTTTTGCACCGGGGCACTGATCGCGCCGGATCTGGTGCTGACCGCGGCGCATTGCATGTTCGACCGCGACACCGGCGCGCGCATCCCCGATGGCGAGATCGAGTTCCTGGCCGACTGGCGCGGCGGGCGGGCTGCGGCCTATCGCCGGGTGCGCCGGGCGCTGTTGCATCCCAATTTCACTTTCGACGGCGAGAACTTCGCCGCCCGCGTCGCCCATGACGTGGCGATCCTGGAACTCGACCAGCCGATCCGCAACACCACCATCACGCCGTTCGCCACCGACGCCCGGCCCGACAAGGGCGCCGAGGTCGGGGTGGTGAGCTATGCCCATAACCGCGCCGACAGCCCGTCTTTGCAAGAGGTCTGCCACGTGCTGGCCCGCCAAGGCGGGTCGCTGGTCCTGAGTTGCGCCGTGGATTTCGGATCCTCGGGCGCGCCGATCTTCGTGGTCGAGGACGGGCATCCGCGAATCGTGTCGCTGGTGTCAGCCAAAGCCGAGGTGCGCGGACAACCGGTGGCGCTGGGCACCTCGCTGCAGGGGCCGCTGTCGGATCTGATGGCGCTGCGCGCCCAAGGCGACGGTGTCTTTGACAGGCCCGCGCCCAAAGTGCGCCGGCTGAGTCTGCAGGAGACGCAGACCGCGACCGGGGCGAAATTCTTGAGGCCCTGAGGCCATGTGGCGCGTGTTTGTCTTCCTGTGCGTATTCCTGCTGGTTCCCGCAACTGCCGCGGCCCAGACCACCGGGCTGAAGCGGCTGACCCTGCGCCAGGACCTCTTGGGGTTCGAGGCGGTGGGGCGGCTCGATCTGGGCGATGCGGCCTATTGCTCGGGCGTGCTGATCGCGCCGGACATCGTGCTGACCGCGGCGCATTGCGTCGGACGGGTGGCGACCGGCCAGGTCGCGATCGACAAGGTGCGGTTCCGCTCCGGGCTGCGCGACGGCGAGGCGGTGGCCGAGCGGCGGGCCAAGGCGGTGGCGCTCCATCCCGGTTATCGCATCGGCGGGCCGATGACCTTGCGCAACATCCGCAACGATGTGGCGCTGGTGCAGTTGGACTCGGCGATACCGGCGGCCACAGCGGCGCCGTTCCGGGTCGACCGGCTGCCCGGTCCGAACCGGGCGGTGAGCGTCGTCAGCTATGCCCGCGGTCGGTCAGAGGCGCTGTCCTGGCAGGGCGAATGCCGGGTGCTGGGCCGCCGGGCGGAGCTCTTCGCCTTCAATTGCGACGTGACCTTCGGCGCCTCCGGTGCGCCGGTCTTCGACCGCTCGGGCGGCCGGGCGCGGATCGTGTCGCTGATCTCGGCCGGGTCGCGAGCCACGGACGGCGTGGTCGCCTTCGGCATGGAACTGCCGGCGGCGGTGGCGCAGCTGCAGCGCGCGCTGCGGACCGGGAACGGGGTGTCGACGGGGGT
Source organism: Rhodobacter sp. (assembly GCA_030066215.1). GTDB lineage: Bacteria > Pseudomonadota > Alphaproteobacteria > Rhodobacterales > Rhodobacteraceae > JASJCA01. Next base: position 57,462 of record JASJCA010000002.1, read on the forward strand.
GCGAAAGCCCACCGCGGAAGAGCTGGCGCGGCGGGCGACCGGCGGGGCGAAATTCGTCCGGCCGTGATCCCGGATCGCGGGGTGTGACGGAAATGAGCCGCGCGGGACGCGCGGCGCCGGTTCCTCCCCATCCTCGGCTGCGCCTGCGGTGGGGGCCCGCCGCGTGTGGCCGGTGCGGGGCGATGGTCCCAGGGGTGCGCGGGCCGTGGCGTCTCTGTTTTTTGCTGAGAGGACCGGCCGAGGGCCGGTCATGGTCGATGTTTTGCCGCTCCGCCTTCCTGTCAACGCCGGGCCGGGCTGCGCCCGGGCGCCTTCGGCGCGCCTTGACAGGGCGGCGGAGCGGCGGCGCGCCCTGGTTTCCGAGGGGGCTTGAAACCGCCGTGGGCGCTTCCCACATCTGGCTCGGACGCCGCATTGGCGGGTCCGTTTCAACCGATGGCCCGTCCGACCTTGGAGGGCCGAATATCGTTATCGCTCACTGGAGGATGACCTATGCGTAACTACGACTTTGCACCGCTCTACCGCGCGACCGTCGGTTTCGACCGCATCGCCGACCTGATGGACCGGGTTCTGACCGCCGACGTCGCCCAGCCCACCTATCCGCCCTACAACATCGAAAAGACCGCTGAGGACGCCTATCGCATCTCGCTCGCCGTCGCCGGGTTCACCGAGGACGAGCTGTCGGTCGAGGTGAAGGAAAACTCGCTGGTGATCGCGGCCCGCAAGGCCGAGGACGACGCGCCGCGCACCTATCTGCATCGCGGCATCGCCACCCGCGCCTTCGAGCGCAAGTTCCAACTGGCCGACCATATTCGCGTCGCCGGAGCGGCGCATGAGAACGGCATGCTGCACATCGACCTGGTTCGCGAGATCCCCGAGGCGCTGAAGCCGCGCCGGATCGAGATCACCAACGGCAAGACTGTGGAGGCCAAAGCCGTCGAAGCGCCGAAGCGCAAGGCGGCCAAAGCTAAGTAATCAGTTCTCTGCTTCGTGTGTGGGAAGGGCGCGCTGGGGAGGAGCGCGCCCTTTTCGTTTGTGCTGGGGATGAGTATTCGGCGGGAACTCGTAGCCGGTTCACTGCGATAGACTGTCGGCCAGCCGCATCAGCGTGACCGCCTCGCGGCGATAGCCGAACGTGTCCTCGCCGGTGGCCACCTCGGCCAGGGAAATGGCGTCGGCGTAGGACCAATCGCCCAGATACACTCCGCCCTGCAGCAACTGCCCGAAACCCGCGATGGCCGCGGCGAAGTCGCTATCCTCGTTGCCGCCGTCCATATCCGGCGTGATCGGTAGTTCGATCAGTTGGCTGACATCCGCGCCCGGCTCTTTGTAGCGCAGCCGCAGGAAGGCCAGTTCCTCGCTTTCGGCCTGCTCGGTCGTCACCGGTGTATAGCGCAGCGGGTCGTTCAGCACGGCGGGCGAGCCCATGGGCGTGATCTCATAGATCGCCGTCACCGCGTGGCCCGCGCCGATTTCCCCGGCGTCGACCCTGTCGTTGTTGAAATCCTCGCGCCTCAGCTCGCGGGTCTCATAGCCGATCAGCCGGTATTCGGCGACGTTGACCGGGTTGAACTCGACCTGGATCTTGACGTCGTTGGCGATCGGGAAGAGCGCGCCGGTCAGCTGGTCGACCAGCACCTTCTGCGCCTCGCTGAGCGTGTCGATATAGGCCGCCTGGCCGTTGCCGTTCTGCGCCAAGGCCTGCATCGTGGCGTCGTCGAGGTTGCCGCGGCCGAAGCCCAGGACGGACAAGTAGGTGCCGCTGTCGCGCTTTTCCGCAATGAAGTCCTTGAGCCGTTCGGGGTCGCTGAGCCCGACGTTGAAATCGCCGTCGGTGGCCAGGATCACGCGTGTCACCTCGCCGTCGGTGGCCATCGCCTCGGCCGTGGCATAGGCCTGCTGCAGCCCCGCTTGGCCGGCGGTGGAGCCGCCGGCGCCGAGCCGGTCGAGGGCGGCGAGGATCGTGGCGCGTTCGCTTGAGGGCGTTGCGTCCAGAACCCGCCCCGCCGAGCCCGCATAGGTGACGATGGCGACCTGGTCCTGCGGATCGAGCTGGCCGAGCATCAGCCTGAACGACTGCTTCAGAAGCGGCAGCTTGTTCGGCTGGTCCATCGAGCCGGAGGTGTCGATCAGGAAGACCAGGTTCAGCGGCGGGCGGTCGTCCAAGGCGGGCATCCGGCCCTGCAGCGCGATGTGCATCAGCTGGGTGTCGGGGTTCCAGGGCGTCTGGCCGAGCGTAATCGTGGGCCGGAACGGGGCGTCGTCGGCGGCGGGCACAGGGTATCGGTAGGGGAAGTAATTCACCATCTCTTCGATCCGCACGGCGTCGGCGGGGGGCAGATACCCGTTCATCAAGGACGAGCGGACCACGGAATAACTGGCGGTGTCGACGTCGATCGAGAAGGTCGAGACCGGGTCGTCGGCGGCGATCTTGACCGGGTTGGGGTCTTCGTTGGCGAAGGCCTCGGTGTTCTCGTCGGGCACGATCACCGGGTCGGGGAACGGCGCGGGGTGTTCGAGGATCAGACCGCCGAAGCCGTCGGCCTCGGGCGCGACCTTGGCCGGTGCGGCGGCGGAAGGCGCGGCCTGGCGGCGCCCCTCCGCGAATCCCAGGCGCAGGCGGTCGTCGCTGCCGGTCGCGGCCTGGTCAGTGACCGGGGAGGGCTCGATGAGCACCGGTTCATCCTCGACGCGGGCCAATTCCTCGGCCGTGACCTCGGTTTCGGTATCGACAGTATCCTGAAGCACGACGTCGGGTGGGATCACGACGCCAGGTCTCGGCGGGCCCTCGCGCATCACGGGAATCAGGGCGACGAGGCCGACGGCGACGAGCGCGGTGGTGACGGTCAGCGAGGGGCGCGCGGTGAGGGTGGAAAGCATCTGGCCTACTCCTTTGGCAACACCCGCCCAGAACGTGGGGCGGTCAGGGGTAGGACGTGGCTCGGCACCCGATCCTTGGGCGCGGTCGTAGATTTCTTGCGCGCGGGCCAGGGTGTCAGCTCTTTTCGCCGGGTCGGGTGGCGGTGTGGCGGCGTCGAACGCGGCTTTCAGGTCGTCGAGCGGGTCGGTCATGCGTTCAATTCCTCTTCGCGCAAGGCGCGCAGGCGTTTGCGGATTTCGCTGAGACGCCAGGCGACGGTGCCTTCGGAAATGCCCAGCACCTCAGCGGCCTGCGCCTGCGTCAGCTCGTCGCCCACGGTCAGCGCGGCGGTGTCGCGCAGGTCATCGGGCAGTGAGGCCATCGCGGCCTGCAGCCAGTCGAGCCCCTGCGCGGTGTCGAGCGCTGCCGCGCGGCGGTTCTTTTCCCAATCGCCCCAGCCCTCGGCAGCCTTGGCGCGAATGGCGGCGCGGCGGCGGCGGTCGTGGGCGGCGTTGACGGCGATGCGGTAGAGCCAGGTGGTGAACCGCGCCTCGCCGCGAAAGCCTCGCAGTTTGGTCGGCAGGGCGAGGCAGATATCCTGCGTGAGATCCTCGGCCGCCTCGCGGCGCCCGGTCAGGCGGAAAGCGAGGCGAAAGAGGCCATCGTAGTGGCGAGCGAGCAGAGCGGCAAACGCCTCCCGATCCCCGCCGGCGGCGGCCCGAGCCAGATCGTCGTCGCCGGTTGTCATGCGCATCACAATGAGTACGACGCGCCGGGGCGGTCAATCCTTGGACGCGGCGTGGGCTTTTTGCGTTTGGCGTGATCTTTGGCGCGAAGATCGGGCCTCGTCCTTGGCCTGAAGCTGCCGGTCTAGGCGCGCACGAAACCTGAGGCTCGACTGGACGAAGGGGTGCGACCAGCCATGAGAGCGGCCGCCACTTGATCTGTGGAATCGCCGCTTCCCAGCGGATAGGTTGCAAGGATTTCAATCGGCTAACCGGGGTTTACTCGCCCTTGGAGTCGGCCCTTCGTCGCTTGGACCAAGGGCGCGATGCAATGGCGACATGGGCGCGAACCCTGGTTGAAGCCGCGGGCATGAATGGTTGGCCGGGTCACACGATTTCCTGGAGCCATCAAGGCCCGCTCCGCGCCAACGACCAACAACTGGCGGCCCCGTCATCAGCCCTCCTACCGCAATTCAGCGCGGGCGAGAACTCCACGTCGTGTTTCGACTTCACATAAGGCCAAGCCGCAGCGGCGCACCGGCTCACGCTCACGGCGCCGGCGCGCGGGTCAGGGACGACCGGACACCCCAGCAGAAATGGCTTTGCTGCGTCGACCTCAGGCGGCTCTGGATATTGCGCCGGCTTTGGCGGTGCCGCGCAGGCTGGCGATCAGTTGGGCCTCGTCCGTCGTCAGGCAAGGCCGCGCGGTGGTCCGGTGCCGGATCACGGCGGGCAGCCCCTCGGCCCGCACGCCCGGCGCGACGGCCGGGCGGCGCGCGGCAAAGAGGCTCTCGCACCAGATCCCGTTGGCGCAGACGATCTGGTGCGCGTCGAAGAGCAGGTGGTAATAGGTGAAGCCCGCCAGTGAGACCCCGTGCGGGGCCGGCGGCGCGATGTGCTGGGCCGCGGCCAGCGCCTCGTCCACGCCGAAGTGCAGGGCGATGTCGCCGCCCTGCAGCAGCACCCGTTGCTGCGGCGAGACCAAGAGCGGCCGCTCCGGGGCCGGCCGCCCGAGGCCGTCCGCACCGACCTGAACCGGGCGCAGCGCGGGCCGCTCGGCCAGCTGCCGCGCGCTCAGCGTATAGCGGCCGATCCAGCGCAACACCTGCGTGCCGCCGTCGCGGGTGATCACCCGGTCGCCGCGGGCGAGCCAGTCGATCGGTAACGTGCCGTCCGCCGTGGCGATCATCGTGCCGGGCCCGAAGCAGGGCACGTCCGCCAGCTGGCTGTATTGCAGCGCGTTGCCGGCATTGACGTCGTCATAGTAGGTCGCGTCGTAGATCACCCCCGTCTGCAGCGGCGCCGAGACCACGTAGCCCACCAGCTGGCCGCCGATCTCCAGCCGCTCCAGGTCGATCACGGGGCCGGCGCCGTCGATGGTCAGGCCGACATACTCCTCATCATAGACCTGCCCCTTGGCGATGGGCGTGCCGTCCATCGTCCGGATCAACACGTTCTGATCGCGGTCATAGCCGACCTCGTCGGCCGGTGTGTCTCCGTCGAGCGTGGCGCCGTTGTCGTCCCAGACGAAGTCCAGCCGGTGGATGGCCGGATCGTAGTCTGGGCGCAGGGACCAGGTCTCTTCATCCGGGTCGTAGATCAAGGCGTCGGGCGAATATCCAATGGTCACTGGGCAGATCCTGGCGTCTCGCCAAAGACCCTGCTCCAAACATGGCAAAAATCGGGTTAATCGCCGCGCGGTTTTTGCCGCTTGCCGCCGTCCAGGCAGCGTTGCATATCCCGCGGGATGGCCAAGCAGCTCGACTACCACACGATCCGCGCGATCTTCGCCCGCTTCCGCGCGCATGAGGCGGAACCGAAGGGCGAGCTTGAACACGTCAACGCGTTCACCCTGCTCGTCGCCGTGGCCCTGAGCGCCCAGGCCACCGATGTCGGCGTGAACCGCGCCACCCGCGAGCTTTTCAAGGTCGCCGACACACCGCAGAAGATGCTCGACCTCGGCGAGGAGCGCCTGATCGAGTACATCAAGACCATTGGGCTTTACCGCAACAAGGCGAAGAACGTCATCAAGCTTTCCCGCATCCTGGTCGATTACTACGGCGGCGAAGTGCCGTCGTCCCGCGCCGCACTGCAGTCGCTGCCGGGCGTGGGGCGCAAGACCGCCAACGTGGTGCTGAACATGTGGTGGGGCCAGCCGGCGCAAGCGGTCGACACCCACATATTCCGCGTCGGCAACCGCACCGGTATCGCGCCGGGCAAGGACGTCGACGCCGTCGAACGGGCCATCGAGGACAACGTGCCGGCCGAGTTTCAGCGCCACGCGCATCACTGGCTAATCCTGCACGGCCGCTACATCTGCAAGGCGCGCAAACCGATGTGCCCGACCTGCATCATCAACGATCTCTGCCCATTCGAGGAGAAGACCACGTGAGCAAACGCTTCCAAATCGTCGGCATCGGCAACGCCATGGTCGATGTGCTGGCCCATGCCGACGACGCCTTTCTGACTGAGAACGGCGTCGAGAAGGGCATCATGCAGCTGATCGATATGGACCGCGGCGTCGAGCTTTACTCCAAGATCGGCCCGGCGCAGGAAATCTCCGGCGGCTCGGCGGCCAACACCATCGCCGGTGTCGCGCATCTGGGCGGCCGCACGGCCTATGTCGGCAAGGTCAAGGACGACCAGCTCGGTGCGATCTTCGCCCACGATTTGCGCGCGCAAGGGGCGGTCTACGAGACCGCGTTGGCGCCCAAGGAGCATCCGGCCGAGACCGGACGCTGCATCGTGCTGGTCACGCCGGATGGCGAACGCTCGATGAACACCTATCTCGGGGTCACCGAATTTCTTCATCCCGACGACGTCGACGAGGCGATGATGGCGGACGCGGAGTGGATTTTTCTGGAAGGCTACCGCTTCGACGGGCCCGACAGCCACGAGGCCTTTGCCAAGGCGATCCAAGCCTGCCGCGGGGCCGGGGGCAAGGTGTCGATCACCCTGTCGGACCCGTTCTGCATCGAGCGTCACCGGGCGGCCTTCGGGGCGATGCTGAAGGACCATGTGGATCTTTTGTTCGCCAACCGGGCCGAGATCCTCTCGATGTACGAAACGGAGGATTTCGACGCTGCCCTGAACGCCGCGGCGGCCGAGATCGAAACGGTGGTCTGCACTGAAAGCGAGCACGGCGCGCATATCCTGTCCGGCGGCCACCGCTGGCACGTCCCCGCCGTCGAGACCCAAATCGTCGACGCCACCGGAGCGGGCGACCTCTTCGCCGGCGCCTTTCTTTGGGGCCTCGCCGAGGGCTTCGACCTGCCCGATTGCGGCCGCATGGGCAACATCGCGGGCGCCGAGGTGATCAGCCATCTCGGCGCCCGGGCTGAAGCGGACCTGAAGGTGCTGTTCACCCAGGACGGTGTGATCTAAGGCGGGCCAGGATTTCATGGAAATCCTGACGGCAAATCCTCGCCGAGGATTTGGTCCCCAGATTTTCGGTGAAAATCTGGCCCCTCGGTGCAATCCGAGACACGACCGACCGACAGTGACGGGCAAGGCGTTTCGAAACGCCTTGCGCACGCGGTTTCGAAACCGCGTGAAAAGCCGCTCCCAAGCGGCTTTGCCAAGGGCCTTCGAAGGCCCTTTTACCCTCAATACCCGGCTTTGCGGTCGACCAGGTGCAGGAGCGGCTCGCCGGCTTCCGACCGACGGATGTTTTCGGCGATGACTTGGGCCGCGGTTTCGGCGCGGGTTTCGCTGGCGATGTGAGGCGTCACGGTGACCGACGGGTGCGCCCAGAACGGGTGATCCTCGGGCAAGGGCTCTTCGCGAAAGACGTCGAGCGTGGCATGGCCGATTTGCCCGCTGTCGAGCGCCGCCAACAGCGCGTTGTCGTCGATCAGTTGTCCGCGACCCGGGTTGATCACAACCGCGCCGTTCGGCAGCTGCGCAAGGCGCTGCGCATCGAGCAAGCCCTCGGTCCCGGTGGTCAGCGGCAACAGCAGCACCAGGATCTCGGCCTCGGATAGCGCTGCGTCCAGACCCTCGAGCCCCGCCAGGCACCGGATCCCGCGCAAGCGCTTCTTGCTTCGGCTCCAGCCGGTGACCGGGAAGTTCAGCGCCGCCAGCGACCGCGCGCAGGCCGCGCCGAGCTCGCCCAGCCCCAGCACCGTCACCGGCCGCGACCGCGCCAGTGGAGGCGGTTTTGCGATCCAGTCATGGCCCGGGTTCACGATATGCGCGTCCATACCCAGGTGATGCCGCAGCACATGGCCGGTCACGTACTCGACCATGCCCTCGGTCATGCCGCTGTCGACCATCCGGGCAAGCGGCTGGGTCAGGGTCTCGTTCGTGACGATGTCCTCGACCCCGGCCCAGAGGCTTAGCACCGCCTTGGCGCGCTTATACGGCGCGAAATCGCTGAACCGGCGGTTCGGGGCGTAGACGATGTAGTCGGTCTCTTCGGGCCCGTGGCTTTGGCTCAGCTCCGCCTCAAGCCCCGCCTTCGCCATCGCCATCGACAGCGCGTGCTTATATTGCTTCCAGCGCGGCCATCCCGCGGCGAACAAAACCTTGATCATGCGCGTCCCCGCGGGCGGTGGACATGGGCCGACTGCACCAGCCCGAAGGCCACCAGCAGGACCAGCATCGCCGAGCCGCCGTAGCTGACCAGCGGCAGCGGCACGCCGACGACGGGCGCGAGCCCCATCACCATCGACATGTTGACCGCGAAGAACAGGAAGAATGTGGCCGCCACCCCCAGCGTCAGGAGCGACGCAAAGCGGTCCTTGTTGTTCAGTGCCGAAATCACGCAGAACACGACGATCAGCGCATAGAGCAGCAAAAGCGAGAACGCGCCGATGAAGCCGAACTCCTCGGCCAGCGTGGTGAAGATGAAATCAGTGTGCTTCTCGGGCAGAAAATTCAGCCGCGACTGGGTGCCCTGCATGAAACCGCGCCCGGTCCAGCCGCCCGAGCCGAGCGCAATCTTCGACTGAGTGATGTGGTAGCCTGCGCCCAAAGGATCGCTCGCCGGGTCCAGGAAGGTGTCGATCCGCCGATACTGATAGTCCTTCAGGAGCTGCCAGGAGGTTCCGCGTGACTGAAACACGGCCGTCACCAGCCCCGCGCCCGCCGCGAAGACGGCGCCGAAGTAAAGCCAGCTGACGCCCGCGAGAAACATCAGGATCCCGCCGCCCGCCAAAAGCAGGATCGCGGTGCCAAGGTCCGGCTGACGCAAGACCAGAAGCACCGGCACCAGCACGATGAGCACCGGGATCGCCACCCACACAGGACGCGACACCTTGTGGATGTCGAGCCAGTCGTAATAGCTCGCCAGAAGCATGATCATGGTGATCTTGGTCAGCTCCGACGGCTGCAGCCGCATGAAACCCAGATCGATCCAGCGTTGCGCTCCCATGCCGGTGACACCGAAGAACTCGACGGCGAGCAATAGCAGGATCGACACGCCATAGGCCACGCCCGCGACGTTGCGCCAGAACCAGATCGGCACCATCGCGACCGCGAACATCAGCACCAGCCCCAGGGCAAAACGCTTCATCTGCGGATCGGCCCAGGGCGCCAGGGACCCACCAGCCACCGAATAGAGCATTAGAAAGCCGATGCCCGACGCGGCCGCCAGCAACAGCACCAGCGCCCAGTTCAGGTACAGCACCTTCGAGACGCCACTCGGCACCCGCTGGACGGTGTATTCGAGATAGCTCATGCCCGCGACCGCCCGGGCGTGAACTCGGCCGGGTCGCGCAGGATCAGCTTTTGCTGCCGGGTGCGGATCGTGCCGCGCTGACTGGCGGGATAGGCCGACAATGGTGGCGTGCCGCCATAGAGTGCCTGCAGAACGATGTCGCGTGCAACCGGTGCCGCGACCAGCGCCCCGCCGCCACCATGCTCGACCACAACCGAACAGGCGACCGTGGGCGCGTCATGCGGCGCGTAAGAGACGAACAGCGCGTGGTCGCGCCGTTCCCACGGCAGGTCCTCGTTGCGGGTGACACCGCGGGCACGCTCAGCCGCGGTGATGTTGCGCACCTGGCTGGTGCCGGTCTTGCCGGCGAGCCGCATGCCGTCTGCGACGATCCGGCTGCCATAGGCGGTGCCGTCGCGGCTGTTGATGGTGTCGTACATGCCCTGGCGGATCAGCCGCAAATGGTCGGGATCGATGTCGAGCGGTGGGGCAGGGGGCGCCGGCTGCTCGACCCCGTTGACCGATTTCACCAGCCGCGGCACCACCGCCTTGCCCGAGGCGATCCGCGCCGTCATCACCGCAAGCTGCAAGGGCGAGGCTAGGACGAAGCCCTGGCCGATGCCGGAATTCAGCGTATCGCCGATCACCCAGTCGGAGTCGCGGTTCTCGCGCTTCCAGGCCTTGTTCGGCATCAGCCCCACCGCCACCGCGGACATCGGCAGGTCATAGCGCTGGCCCAGGCCCAGCTTGCGCGCCATGGCGGCGATCTTCTCGATCCCGACCCGCTCGGCGATGTCGTAATAATAGACGTCGCAGCTCTCGCTGAGCGAGCTGTCGAGGTCGACCCAGCCGTGCCCGCCGCGCCTCCAGCAATGGAACCGCCGCCCGCCGACCTCTTTGTGGCCGGGGCACCAGATCGTCTCTTGCGGGTCGATCACGCCCGCCTCCAACGCGGCCAGCGCGGTGATCATCTTGAAGGTCGAGCCCGGCGGATAGATGCCCTGGACAGATTTGTTGGCCAGGGGCCGGTGGTCATCCTCGATCAGCGCGGCATAATCCGCCACCGAGATCCCGCGCACGAACTTATTCGGGTCGAAAGCCGGCGCAGAGCCGATCGCCAGGATGTCGCCGCTTTCGGGCTCCATCACCACCGCCGAGGCGCTTTCCTCACCCAGACGCGCCTGCACGTAGTTCTGCAACGCGCTGTCGATGGTCACCTGGATCGTATCGCCGGCCTTGCCCTCTTGCCGGCCAAGCTCGCGCATCACCCGGCCCGTGGCATTCACTTCGATCCGCTTAGTCCCGGCCTTGCCCCGCAATGGCGCTTCCAGCCTCGCCTCGACGCCGACCTTGCCAACCTGGAATTTTGGGATCTGTAGCAACGGGTCTTCGTCGTCGTTGAGGTAGCCCTGGGTCAGATCATAGTCGCTTACCGGCCCCACATAGCCCACGACATGGGCGAAATCGGTCTCTAGAGGATAGACCCGGCTGAGGCCGACTTCGGGCGTCACACCGGGCAGGGCGGGGGCGTTCACCGCCACTTCGGCAATATCCTCCCAACTCAGGCGATCTGCTACCGTCACAGGCACAAACGGGCTCAGCCGGTCAAGCTCGCGCCGTGCCCGGTCCAGCTCCTCGGGCGCCAACGGCACGATCTTCCGCAGCCGGTCCAGCACCGCGTCCACATCGCCCGCATCTTCGCGCACCAGTACTACGCGGTAGTTCTGCTCGTTTTCGGCCAGAGTGACGCCATTGCGGTCAAAGATCAGGCCGCGGGCTGGCGGCAGCAGACGGATGTTGATGCGGTTTTCCTCGGCCAGCAGACGGAACTCGTCGGCCTGCTCGACCTGCATGTAACGCATCCGACCCACGAGAACGCCCATGAAGGCCAGCTGAATTCCACCCAGGATCAGCCCACGGCGTCCGATGATCCGGGCACTTTCCTCGGTGTCCTTCGGTGTGCGCCTCATATCGGCCGCCCCGCTTCGTCCAATTCGCCGGGGGTCATCTTTCGCACCCCCAACACGTAGCGCGAGAAAAGTACGATCGGCGGGTAGATCAAGATCGTCGCCGCCAACTGCAACAGTGTCAGGCCGAATCCTGCCTGCTCAACCCCGAACACCGCTAGAATCAGCAGGTAGGCCGCCGTCATCGCCGTCATGACTCCCGCCACCAGCCCCCACTCCACCGGAAACGGCGCCTCCCGCGACACCGCTTCGCGACCACGCAAGAATTCCAGACCCAGCACCACCAACGCAGTCCACAAGCCAGGCGGCCGCAGAAACAGCATGTCACCGGCCAGAATCACCAGCGCCACCAAGGGCGTTGGTAGGAATTGAGGGCGGCGCAGCACCCAGGCGAAGGTGATGCACAAGATCAGGTCGGGACCGGGATAGCCGTCGGGACCCACCTCGATCGGTAGGATGTGGACAAGAAGGATAGACGCGGTCACGCCGAAATAGGCGAAGCCATAGATCCAACGGTTGACGGTCAGGCTCCTATCCATCCGCCGCCTCCTCGGCGTCGGGCAAGGCCGCGGCCTCGCCTTGCGAAACGTCGGGCTCCGCCCCCCGCGGCAGGACCAGCCCGCCCGGGTCGTTCAATGGCTCCTTGGGCATCGTCCGCAACACCCGCAGGAAGTCCAGCCGCTCGTAGTCGGCGGCCAGCCGCACCCGCAGCCGCCCATCGGCGCCCTGCGCCACCTGGCCCACCAAAATACCCGCGGGAAACACCCCGCCATCGCCGGAACTCACCACCCGGTCGCCCGGTCGCACCAGCTCTGGGCTTTCCAGAAACTCCACCGGCGGCTGTTTCGAGTTGTCGCCCGCCAACATCGCCCGCTGCCCCGACGGCTGGATCGTCACTGGAATCCGGCTGTTGCTGTCGCTCAGCAGGATCACCCGGCTGGTCGAGCGCCCCACACCGCTGATCCGCCCCACAAGGCCCAGACCGTCGGTCGCCGCCCAGCCGTCGACGATTCCGTCCCGCTCGCCGATGTTGAGCAGCACCGACTGCCGGAAGGGCGACCCCGAATCCGCCAGCACCAGACCGGTCACGAAGGTCAGCTTCGGATCCAGCCGCACGTTGTTGAGATCCAAGAGCTTGGCGTTCTGCTGCTCCAACTGCAGCGCCGCCTCTTTCCAGGCCTTCATCTGCTGCAGCTCTCGCTTCAGCTCCTGGTTCTGCTCATAGATCCGGTTGTAGGACTGAAAGTCCTCAATCATGCCCGCGACCTTGGTCACCGGGACCAGCGCCCAGTCGAAGGCCGGCACGATCCGGTCGACGATCTGCGCGCGCAGCCGCTCGACCCGCGGGCTGTCGATCCGCCACAAAAGGAACAGCGCCAACAGGCACAACACCAGCCCGCCGATCAGGATGCGCCGGATCGGGCGGACATAGTCCTCGCTATTGCCTCTGTCTCGCGCCACGTCATCCTCCGGCCAGGCGGCAGGTCACCCCCTGGTCCACGGGCCGGAAAGCCCCCCAGGGCCCCGCGCTTTAGCTCTCGTAATCTATAACGTGCCTGAGCTGTTTTTCATACTCCAGCGCCTTGCCGGTGCCCAAAGCCACGCAATTCAGCGACTCGTCGGCGACCGAAATCGCCAGGCCGGTCTGTTCGCGCAACGCCAGGTCCAACTCGCCCAAGAGCGCCCCGCCACCGGTCAGCATCACGCCCCGGTCGACGATATCCGCCGCCAGGTCCGGCGGCGTCGCCTCCAGCGCGTTCATCACCGCCTCGCAGATCGACTGCACCGGTTCGGCCAGCGCCTCGGCCACCTGCGCCTGGCTGATCTCGGTCTCCTTCGGCACGCCGTTCAAGAGATCGCGCCCGCGGATCTGCATCGACGCGCCACGCCCGTCGTCGGGCATCCGCGCCGTGCCGATCGAGGTCTTGATCCGTTCGGCGGTCGACTCGCCGATCAACAGGTTCTGCTGCCGCCTGAGATGGTTGATGATCGCCTCGTCCATCCGGTCGCCCCCGACCTTGACCGAGCGTGCATCGACGATGTCGCCCAAGCTCAGCACCGCCACCTCGGTCGTCCCGCCGCCGATATCGACGACCATCGAGCCCGTGGGGTCGGTAATCGGCATGCCCGCCCCGATCGCCGCCGCGATCGGCTCCGCGATCAGCCCCGCGCGCCGCGCGCCCGCCGATAACACCGACTGCCGAATCGCGCGCTTCTCTACCGGCGTCGCGCCATGCGGCACGCAGACGATGATCTTGGGTTTCGAAAATGTCGTGCGCCGGTGCACCTTGCGGATGAAGTGCTTGATCATCTCTTCGGCCACGTCGAAGTCGGCGATCACTCCCTCGCGCATCGGCCGGATCGCCTCGATCGAGCCCGGCGTCCGCCCCAGCATCAGCTTGGCATCCTCGCCGACGGCCAACACCTGCTTGCGGCCCTCCTTGACGTGATAGGCCACCACCGACGGCTCGTTCAGGATCACGCCGCGGCCCTT
>JASJCA010000093.1 GCA_030066215.1 Rhodobacter sp.
GACAAATCGCCACCCCTCCGGGGCGGGTTGGCGATGGGCACGGCGGGGCTGCGCCCCTTGACTCCGTGCCCGGGGCAGCGCGCTCCGGCGACGGGCGGTCCGTACTGCGCCAAAGAAAAAGGGCGCCCGTTCCGGAGCGCCCCTTGATGGTCTGTTCGTGGCCTACTGCATCATCGCCAGGGCTTTGGGCAGCTTGAAGGTCCAGAGCGTGCCGCCCTGGTTGAGGTAGTTGACCTTCTTGGCGACCTCGCCGCCCCAAAGCGGAACCGCGCCGCCCCAGCCCGAGATGACCGAGACGTATTGCTCGCCTTCCATCTCCCAGGTGATCGGCTGGCCGACGATGCCTGATCCGGTCTGGAACGACCACAGCACGTCGCCGGTCTCGTCGTCGAAGGCGATGAACTTGCCTTCCGGCGTGCCGGTGAAGACGAGGCCACCCGCGGTGGTCATCACGCCGCCCCAGAGGGGTGCGTCGTTCTTGTACTCCCACTTGATCTCGCCGGTGTCGGGGTCGATCGCCTTCAGGCTGCCGATGTGGTCTTCGTAGTTCGGCTTGATGGTGAAGCCCGCGCCCAGATATGCCGCGCCCTTCTTGTAGGTAATCGGCTCGTTCCAGATGTCCATGCCCCATTCGTTCGAGGGCACGTAGAAGTTGCCGGTGCGCTGGCTGAACGCCATCGGCATCCAGTTCTTGCCGCCGAGGAAGCTGGGTGAGGCGAAGATCACGTCGCCCTTCTTGCCGTCGGCCGCCGCCGCGGGGTCGCCCGGGCGGTTCTCTTCGACGAAGATCGGGCGGCCGGTGTCGTCCAGACCGCTGGCCCAGGAGATGTCCTTGACGAAGGGCATGCCGCGCACGAATCCGCCGTCGGCCGCGTCGAGCACGTAGAAGAACCCGTTGCGGTCGGCGGTGGCCAGGCGTTGTTCGCCGGCGCGGTTGTCGTAGGCGACGACTTCGTTCACGCCGTCATAGTCCCAGCCTTCGCGCGGCGTGGTCTGGAAATGCCACTTGATCTCGCCGTTCGACGGGTCGATGCCGATGCGGCTGGCGGCGTAGAGGTTGTCGCCCGAGCCATCGTTATTCTGGCCCGCGTCGCGCAGCCAGCTGTTCCACGGCGCGGGGTTCCCGGCACCGAAGACGATTGTATCGGTGCGCGCATCGTACGAGCCACCGAGCCAGGTGGCGCCGCCGCCGGTCTTCCACATGTCGCCGGGCCAGCTGGCGTTGAGCGTGCCGGTCATGGTCGACGGCTCGCCGTTCAGCTCTCCCATGTGCCCCTCGATCACCGGGCGCTTCCACACCAACTCGCCGGTCTCAGCGTCCCGCGCCTCGACGGCACCGACGATGCCGAACTCGCCGCCCGAATTACCGGTGATCACCAGCCCGTTCACGATCATCGGCGCGGCGGTGTAGCTGTAGCCGGCCTTGTAGTCGTCGATCTTTTTGCGCCAGACGACGTCGCCGGTGTCCTTGTTGAGCGCCACGATGCGCGCGTCCAGCGTGCCGAAGATCACCAGATCGCCGTAAAGCGCGGCGCCGCGGTTGATCACGTCGCAGCAGGGCAGAATGCCCTCGGGCAGGCGCGCGTCGTATTGCCACTTCTCTTCGCCGGTCATCACGTCGATGGCGTAAAGCCTGCTGTAGGACCCGGTGATGTACATCGTGCCGTCATGCACCAGCGGCTGGGTTTCCTGGCCGCGCTGCTTTTCGCCGCCCAAGCTGAAGGCCCAGGCCGGAACCAGGTTTTCAACATTGTCCTTGTTGAGAATGTCCAGCGGCGAGTACCGCTGCAGATGCCGCCCCATGCCGTTGGTGACGACTTGGCCCGTCATCGTCGCGTCGTTGGCGATGTCGTCCTCGCTGACGCCGGCGCCGTGGCCGCCCGCATGGGCCGCCCCCGCCATCATGATCCCGGCCGCCACGGCCAGCACGAAACGGTTCATCTGATATCCTCCCTTTCTCGGGTCCTGTCACGGTCCGCGTCGGGCGGACTCCTGCACGCCGCAGTATCGGCAGGGGGAGGGTGCGGAGAAATTGCACAATGGTCGTACGACCCTAACGGGGGTTGACACCGCGGCTGTCAAGTTTGGGGAATCACTGGGCCTGCGACCAAGGTCGTAGCCCTGTTTTTTCGCCGCTTGGCTATGACGGGCGCCGGGAGGGTTTGCACCATGCTGAAAGCTTTGTTTCCCGCGCTGGTTGTCTGCGCCTCGGCCGCCGCGGCGGACCCGCTGAGCGGCACCCGGGCCGTGTTCCTGGAGTCCGCCGACGGCACGCGGCTGCAGATCGCCACGGTCGAGTTCGACGCTGCAGGCGGCTACGCCGCGGAGATGACTGAAGCCCCCTTCACAGACCATTTCCTGTCGATGCGGCCGTTCAAATGCCTCGAAGGGCCCGCGAAGCACTGGTGTCACGTACCCTATCCTTACGAGATCGCCCGGCAGGTGTCGGATGGCGATCTCGTCGATCTCGAATACGACTTTCTGTTCCTTTGGAAGGGCGCGGCCGAATACGGGATCAACATGTGGAACGGGGTCTACTACAAACTGGAGACCGACGGCGACCGTCTGGTCGGCCGGTTGCACGAGATCGACATGGACATCCTATCGGCCCCGCCCGAGGCCGGTGATCTGCGGCCCGTGCGCGAGATCGATCTGGAAGCAGGCGACCCCGACAGCCACTGGCTACCCGTGCTGGTGATCGAGTAGGCGGCCCCTGGCGGAGCCCGCTTTGCGGACGTCTTAGTTTCCATTCATCTTCGCGGCGATACTCTCGATGAAACCGCGAAACTCTTGAAGAGCTTCGTCCGGCCTATCGCCGACAACCCCATGGCCGCATTCCTTGAACTTGATGTACCTGACTTGATCGGGTCGTAGTTGTTCAACGATGGTATCGCTGAAAGCGGGGGGCGTGATGGGATCCTGTTCGCCGACCATCACCAACACAGGGCATTTGATTTTTTCGAGGTCTTTTCGGTAGTCAAACTGACCATGCTCATTTTTTGGGCCATTGAACCATAGCGCTGTCTCGTTCCTCCACAAAACGCGAGAAAGCCACGCCGGTGGCCCGAGGTTTTCATACGTGTAAAAAGGCACGCAGCGGGTTTTGTAGAGTTCACGGCCTTCGTCTGTCGGACACGTCCAATAGGCTTGCGCGATGTCCGCGACCTCCTGACCACCTCGCGCCCTGAAAGCATCAAATATGGCTGCAAATTCAACCTTGGCGGCAGTGCTGACGAGGGCCAAACCACCTGCATGATCGGGGAAGCGAGTTGCATATGAAAGCGCGACGAACCCTCCAAACGACGTTCCAACCACGATGGGCTTCTCGACACCCAAGACGTCGCATAGGCCCCTGAGGTCATCCCCCCATTGTGTAAGGTTCCACTCTTCCTTCCTCCCAAGATCACTTCGGCCGTTGCCCCGGTGATCGTAGTAGACGACTTGGGCGATATCGGTAAGTTGCCCAAAAAATGGCTTGGCAACGCTATGGTCGGCGCCCGGCCCACCATGAACCATCACGACCGTAGGTTTTCTTCTCATTGACGTTCCGTCCGGCGTTAGTCCTTCGCCATCGACGTCGAAGAAGAGTTTTGTCCCATTCACCTGCAAAAGCATTTAAAGCCCCAATTCGCTGAACGTGAGCGTCGCAGGTTCTGAAGGATATTCAAGGCCACCTACGGGCTCAATCCAGCCAATAGGGCTGCGAGGAGCCGGGGCGAAGCTCCGGTTGTTGAAGACGCGCTTGCAACCGCATATTGCGGTCCTATGCCGGACCATCGCGCCTTTCTTGCGTCTCTGACGCCTGCCGCCAAGTCGGCGCTGACGGAACGGGCGAATGTCCCGGGCTTTGCCCGCCTGACCACCCATCTCGCCGCCATCACCACGACCGGCACCCTGATCGTAATGCAGGTGCCCCTTTGGCCGCTCCTGTTGCCCGTCCATGGCATCCTGTTGACCTTCCTCTTCGCGCTGGAACACGAAGCCACCCACAAGACCCCCTTCGCCAATGAACGCCTGAACGAATGGGCCGGGCGCGCTGCCGGGTTGGTTCTCGTGCTGCCGTTCACCTGGTTCCGTTACTTCCACCTCGCCCATCACCGCCACACAAACGATCCGGTGTGCGACCCGGAACTGCTCGCCGGCGCGAAGCCCCATGGCTGGCCCGCGTACCTGCTGCACGTCTCTGGTCTGCCCTATTGGGCAGGTACGGTCCGGAAGACCTGTGGCCTCGCCCTGAACCAAGGGGGTGATGATTTCGTTCCCGCTCCAGCGCGGGCCCGCGCGGCGGCCGAGGCACGCTGGATGCTTGTCATCTATGCAGCGCTTGGCGCGACCCTGGTCGTCTCGCCGCTACTCGTCTGGCTCTGGATCGTTCCGATGCTCTTGGGCCAACCGTTTCTGCGGCTGTTTCTATTGGCAGAGCATGGCCGATGCCCGTATGTCGCCGATATGTTCGAGAATACGCGCACCACCTTCACGACACGCTTTGTCCGGTGGCTGTCCTGGAACATGTCGTACCACATCGAGCACCACGCCTTTCCGTCTGTGCCGTTTCACAAGCTGCCCGACCTGCACGACCTTGCGGCGGAGCATCTGCGCCAGACCGAGCACGGTTATGCCCGGTTTCACCGCGCCTATGTCGGCGCATTTCGGTAGCGCCAGACGGCATGAAGACCGCCAGTTGAGTGTTTGCCTTGACGGGGGCGCCCGGGATTCAACCCAAATCGGCCCGGAAAACCGCTTGGGTTTCCCGGGCCGGATCGGAGCGCGCAGGGAGGAACGCGCTACTCGGAAATCGTCGTGTTATCCTGGGGCGAGATGTCTTGTAGATAGGCCAGGATGAAATCCTGCACTGTCCGGTCGCTGATCCCCACATGCCGCATCTTGGTGCCCGGCATGAAGCCCGCGTTGTCCTCCATCCAGGCGCGGAGCGCGGCCGGGGTCCAGACGATGCCGCTCGCTTCCAACGCGATGGAATAGTCGTAGTCCGGATAGCTCCCCGCCGCCCGACCGACCACGTTTTCCAGCGGCGGTCCGTAGCTGGGATCGCTCGGGTTGGTGGCGTGGCAGCGCCGGCATTCGGCCTCGAACAGGGTCTCGCCGGCGGTGATCTTGACCTCCTCGAAGGTGTCGGCGAAGGCCGGTCCGGCCAGGCACGCGGCGGCGAGTAGCGGGGCGAATTTCATGTTTGTCTCCACTGTCCGTTGCCCCAGCCCTGACATCCCGCGTCGCGCCGCAATCTGATCTATGTCAAATTCGGCGTCGTGCTTTGGTCGTAATCCGCCGCCGATCAGTGCTTAAGTCGTATTCCGGCCCGTGCCGCCCATGTTAGGTTTCCCGCCGAATAGGGAGGACTCCATGACCGTCATCACCCGGATCGCCGGCGCCGCTCTGGCGCTTGCCGTGACCGCCGCCGCTGCCTTGGCCGAGACTCCGGTCCTGCGCGCCGCCGTCTTGAAATTCGGCACCGTGAACTGGGAACTCGACGTGATCAAGCATCACGGGCTGGACGAGGCCAACGGGTTCTCGCTGGACGTGCAGGGCATGGCCGGCGGCTCGGCCGCCAAGGTGGCGTTCCAGGGCGGCGAGGCGGACGTGATCGTCTCTGACTGGCTGTGGGTCGCGCGGCAGCGAGCGGCCGGCAAGGATTATGTGTTCCTCCCCTATTCCAAGGCAGTGGGCGGCGTCATGGTGCCCGCCGACAGCCTGGCACAGACGCTGGCCGACCTCAACGGCGGCAAGATCGGCATCGCGGGCGGGCCTTTGGACAAGTCGTGGCTGATCCTGCGCGCCTATGCGGCGCAGGAATTCGGGGTCGATCTGGCCGGCGCGACCGAGCAGGTCTTCGGCGCACCGCCTCTGATCTTCAAGACGGCACTGTCGGGCGATTTGGACGGCGCGATCAATTTCTGGCATTTCATGGCCAAGATGGAGGCCGGCGGCATGCGCAAGCTGATCGATGTCGAGACCGCCGCAACAGCGCTGGGGCTCGATCCCGAGACGCCGCTTTTGGGCTATGTGGTGCGCGGCGAGATGCTGCGCGACAACCCGGCGCTGGTAAACGGACTTGCTACCGCTTCGCGTGCCGCCAAGACAATCCTCGCCGCAGATGATGCCGAGTGGGAGAGGCTGCGCCCGCGAATGAATGCAAAGACCGACGCGCAGTTCGCGGGGCTGGTCGCCGGGTTCCGCGCCGGCATCCCCGCGCCTGGGCCGGTGGACGAGGCCGCCGCCGACAAAATGCTGCGGCTGATGGCCGAGATTGGCGGCGAGGACCTGCTCGGGCAGGCCAAAGCGCTGCCGGAGGGCGTTTTTGTCCAGCCCGGAAGCTAAGGGTTTGCGGCTGGCGGCCGAGCGTGGCCGCCGTATGCCCGAGGACACGCCGGTTTTGCAGTTGGCGCTGACCGGGCTCGCCTTTGACGGCAAGCCGATCCTCGGGGCCGTAGAGTTGAGCGTTGCGCCGGGCGAGACCCTAGCGGTGACGGGTCCCTCGGGCATCGGAAAGACGACGCTGTTGCGCGTCCTCGCGGGGCTGGAAACCGGGTTCTCCGGATCCTTGAATGCGCCTGGCCGGATAGCGTTCGTGTTTCAAGAGCCGACCTTGCTGGCGTGGCGCACGGCTCGGCAGAACATTCGCCTGACAACGGGGATTTCCGCGGTTGCGGCGGACGCGGCCTTGGCCGAGGTCGGGCTGGCGGCGATGGGCGATCTGTTCCCGGGGCAGTTGTCGCTCGGCCAACAGCGGCGGCTGTCATTGGCACGGGCGTTCGCGAGCCAGCCGGAGGTGCTGTTGATGGACGAGCCCTTCGTATCGCTCGATCCGGAGACGGCGGACGAGATGATGCAGCTTTTCGCCCGGCTGCGCGCGGCGCGGGGTGTGGCGACCGTTTTGGTGACGCATGTGGAGGCGGAGGCCGAAAAGCTTGCCTCGCGGATCGTGAAGCTCGACGGCTCGCCCGCGAGAGTTGTCGCGGAGCGTCAGAACAAGGGCGCGTATTTCCAATCGTCGGCGTCGGGCGTGACCTCGTCGAGGTCGTAGCCGGCGTCCTGCAGGCGCTTGGCGATCTTCAGACCGTCCGCCGCGGCCTCGTCGACGAATTCCCGGCCGAGCGTTTCGTCCCGAGGCACGCCATGCCCGCGCATCAGTGCGATGCCATAGTTGAACTTGCCGACCGGGTCGCCCTTTTCGGCGGCGCGGCGGTCCCAGTCGGCGGCGGCATCGGGGTCGTACTCGCCACCCAAGCCGTTGTTTTCCAACTGTCCCATCCAAGTCATCGCGGCGGTATAGCCGCCCTGGCTGGCGCAGAGCTCAAACAGTTCGCGCGCCTCTTCGTGGTCGCCCTTCTTGGTGACGTAGTAGCCCGAGGCGCAGGTCACCATGTCGGTCTGGCCGTTGCGGATGTTCTGCATCACCCGGTCCATGCCCATCTCTGGCGGGTTCAGCGTGCCGTGGGCGTCCTCGGCGGCGGCGGGGCCGGCGAGCAGGGCGAGGAGCAGGAGGCGGGTGCGCATGGGGTTCCGTGTAGCATGGTTTGCGGCCGCTGGGCAGGGCGTTTCGGATCGGCTGGCGCCGATCTGACCGGCTGGGGGCTCTGCCCCGTCGCCATTGGTCGCTCGGACCAATGGCGCAACCAAGGGCGACCCCCCGAGATAATTTCGGCCAGATGAATGGGAGCGGGGTGTGTCAGCCCTTGCGGCGGATCAGGCCGCGGGCGGGGTCGTAGCCCCAGAACGCGAGGCCGAGGAAGATGATGGTGGCGAGCAGCGTGGCGGCTGTGGCGGTGGGATTTGCGCTGGCGTGAAGCGCGAAACGGATCAATTCGACGGCGTGGGTGAAGGGGTTCCAGGCGCAGATGTCGTGCAGGAGTTCGCTGGATTCGGCCATCTTCCAGAGCGGGTAGAGGGCCGAGGATAGGAAGAACATCGGGAAGATGACGAAGTTCATGACGCCTGCGAAGTTTTCCAACTGCTTGATGAAGCTCGACAAAGCCAGGCCGAGGGCGCCGAGCATCAGGCCCGCGAGGATCAGGGCCGGCAGGACGGTCAGGTAGCCAAGCGTGGGCCAGCGGATGCCGTAGAGATCGGCGATGATCAGGAAGGCGTAGACTTGGAGGATCGAGATCGCGGTGGACGCGAGGAGTTTCGAGAAGAGCAGCCACCAGCGCGGGAGCGGGCTGGTGAGAAGAAGGCGCATCGAGCCCATCTCGCGGTCGTATACCAGGCTGAGCGAGCTCTGCATCCCATTGAAAAGCATGATCATTCCGCACAAGCCCGGGACGATATAGGTCTCGTACTGGATGTAGGTCTGGTAGGGCGGGGTGATGCTGAGCCCAATGGCGGCGCGGAAGCCAGCGGCGAAGACGAGGAGCCAGACTAGCGGGCGGACGAGTGCAGCGATGAAGCGGCCGCGCTGCTGGATGAAACGCAGCGCCTCGCGGGTGATTATGGCCTGTAGGGACGTCAGGTAGGGGCTCATGCCGTGGCCCCGGTGAGATCGAGGAAGACGTCGGTGAGGGGGTTGGGGCCGGTGATTTTTTGTGCCGTGTCGTTGGCGAGGATACGGCCCTGGTGAAGGATAACCAGCTGATCTTGTTTCCGGATTTCGTCCGTCAGGTGGGTGGCCCAGAGCACGGTGAGGCCGTCTTGGGCGAGGCTGTGGACGTGGTCGACGATGGCAGCGCGGCTGGCCGCGTCCAAGCCGACGGTGGGTTCGTCGAGGAGCAGGACCGATGGGCCGTGGATCAGGGCGCGGGCGATTTCGGTGCGGCGGCGGTGGCCGCCGTTGAGCGCGCGGACTTTTTCGTTAGCGCGCTCGGCCATGTCGAGTTTTTCGAGCGACTCCAATATCTTGGCGTCGGCGGCGCGGCCGGAGAGCCCATGCAGCGCGGCGAAGTATTTGAGGTTCCGGTGGACCGTGAGGTCGAGGTCGAGGGTCTGCTGCTGGAACACGACGCCGATTTCTGCGAGCGCCTTCCCGGGGGCTTTGGCGAGGTCGTGACCAGCGATCTCGATACTGCCGTCAGGCGTGGTGAAGAGCCGCGTAAGCAACGAGAAAAGCGTGCTTTTTCCGGCGCCGTTGGGTCCGAGGAGGGCGCAGAAGGCGCCTTGTTCGACGGTGAAGCTGACCGCGTCCAGGGCCTGTTTGGGCCCGTAGGCGAAAGAGAGGTCCTGGACGCGGAGTCCCGTCACTTGATCTCGATATTGATGCGCTGGGTTTCGCCGTCGGAGCCGGGGATCTTCATGTAGTAAAGCCCTGGTTTGATAGCCAAAAATCCGATCTCCATGGTGCCGGCCTCGTCGAACTCGACCGAGTCTAGCCCCAGCGGGCGGATTTCCAAACCCTCGATGACGATCTCGTCGATCCAGATCGCACGGAAGAATTCGGGGCCGACGAGGGCGAGCTCCTGGCTGCCGTCGGCCTCGATCTCGAACTCGTAGTAAGTGCCTGATTTCAGAAGCCAATCCACCTCGGAGATCGGGACGCCGGCGCTGAGCGTGATGGGCGGCAGATCCTCTTTGTTGGAGGCGGACAGGATGCCAGCCATGCCGAAACCGTCGTCATCGTCGTCGTCGGCCATCGCGCCGAAGGGCAGGGCGGCGACGAGCGCGGCGGTGATCAGGGTGCGGATTGGGGTCATTTTGAGCCTCTTTTTTTCCGTGTCTGTAAAACGTCGGTATTACGTCGGTATTTCGTCGGTGCGGGTTGCGTCAGGGGCGCAGCGCGGCGCCCCAGGGGAAGCGGCCGACCTTGATCGTCTTGATCGGCTCGCGGTTGGCCACGTCGACCACGGTCACGTCGCCGGAGACGCCGTTGGTGGTGAAAAGGAGCGACTTGTCGCTGTTGAAGTCCATGTGCCAGACGCGGCGGCCGACGAGGATGTAGTCCTCGACCTCGTAGGTTTCGGCATTGACGGCCGCGATGTGGTTCGAGGGCCCCAGGGCCACGAAGGCGGTCTTCTCGTCGGCGGTGAACTCGAAGCCCACGGGCTGCACCCGGTCGGGGTGGATGCCGTCGATGGCGAACTCTATCTTGCCCTTTTCGGCCTGGGTGGCGACGTCAAAGATGCTGATCGTGCCGCCGATCTCTGCCGAGACCCACAATTCGGAGCCGCCCGCAGTGAATTCGGCGTGGCGGGGGCGCGAGTCGACGAGCGTGTTGGCGAAGAGTTCCTGGGTTTCGGTGTCGATCCAGTGGGCCATGTTCGTGGTCTCACTGGTGGTGATGGCGATGGCGCCGTCGGGGCTGACCGCCATGCCCTCAGGCTCGATGCCGACATCGATCTGGGCGACGACTTTGCGGGTTTCGGTATCGACGACCGTGGTGATCGCGTCGTCTTCGTTGGCGATGTAGAGGTGGCGGTCGTCGGGATGCAGGACGAATTGTTCGGGGTCTTCGCCCGAGGGCAGCTCGTGCAGGATCTCGCCGGTCTCAGGGTCCATCACCTGCACCGTGTCGCTGTCGGAGGCGCAGATGTAGAGGACGGAATAGTCCTTGGAGAAGGTGATGCCGCGCGGGCGTTCGCCGGTGGGGATGGTGCGGATCACCTCAAGCGTAGCGACGTCGATGACGCTGAGCGTGTCGTCCTTTTCGTTGGAGATCCAGATTTCTTCCGCGGCGCCTGGAGAGGCCAGCGCCAGGCAAGCTGCAAGCGGTGCGATATGCGTATTTTTGAAGAGATGAAGGAGCATGGGTTTTCTCAGTTGGCGAAGGCGGTGCATTGCGATTCCGGTTGGTCGAGGCCGAGGGTGTCAAGCTCGGTGCGTTGGTGCAGGAAGCCCTCGAGCGGGGCCTGGGCGACAAGCGCGCGGGGATGCACGATGGGGATCGGCTGGCGCAACTGGCCGTTCCAGGGGCGGAAGTTCATCGGGCGGCCCTTGAAACCGGCGAGCTCGAAATCCTCGCCCAGGATGTAGGCCTTGAGCGTCGCGGTATCGCCGGAATTGGTGCGGGTGACGGCCTCGCCGATCGAGCGGACCGCAGCCCAAGCGGCGTAGTCCTTGGGCGCCATGCCGCGGTCTGCGGCCTTTTCGAAGCGGGATTGCAGCTGGGCCGCGCCCCATTGTTCGACGACCGGGGACCAGGTGACGGCGGTGAGGCCCTCGGACCCGGCGACGGGGCGCGGGTCCCAGGTGTTGTAGAGGATGTACCGGGCGAAATCTTTGATTTCGTCGGCGACCAGCAGCACGTCATGGTCGTCGAGGTCTTGGGTGAAGAGCGGGACCTCCTGGGCGGCATTGCGGCGCATATCGGCGTCGAAGGCCCAGGTTTTTTCGCTGTTGATCGCAAGGCCGAATTTGGTGAGCGAGGCCTTGAGGTCGGCGGCGTAGGAGATGTCGGCGGGGTTTGTTCCGGCGATGAGCGCAAGGTCGTCCCAGCGTTTCTTGACGAAGAACTGCGCCAGAGCGTCGGTGCGCATGGCGTCGGAAGGCGCTGTATGCAGCACGTTGCCGCGGCAGTCGGCGTCGCGCAGGGTGCGGTCGGGGGCGGAGGCGTTGAACAGAAGCGCATCCGCGGCTTCGGGCAGGTCGGCGATCTGCAGCTGAGTTTCGGCGGGGGCGTCGAGCACGATCAACGTGGTCTCGGCCAGGGCGGCGCGGGCGGCAGCGAGGATGTCGCCGCCCGGCTCGACCTGGGTGACGGTGAGCTCGTAATTGTGGCCCATGAAGCGGCCGGTGGTTGCGTTGTCCTTCAGGCCAACCTCGGCGCCGGCGATGCCAAGATCCTCGGGCGCGGGGTCGAGATTGCTGAGTGTCGGCGGAGCCTCGACCTGAAGCTGCAGGTAGTGGATCGGCACGGGGATCTCGGCCGCGGCGGGGGCGGCGAGGGCCAGCGCGGCCAGCAGCGCGCGGCCGGTTTGCGGCAGAACTCCTCCCATGGCGGCGAGCTTAGCGGCGGGTTCAGGCGGGGTCGAATACGACCATGGTCGAGGTGTGAACTAAGGTCCAATAGCTGCGCTGCAGCATGGGCGGTAAGACGGTCCCGAGATCGATGGAGGAGTTACCCCATGGCGATTCGGATTGCTGCCACAACGATGGCTTTGCTGGCCGGGACGACCCTGGCGCTGGCCCATGGCGATGTGGCGCCGCAGCCTGTAGACACGGCGGCCCTGCCGGACGTTGGCGAAGAGTGGCTGATCGAGAACCCCTATCGTGACCAGGGCATGGAGGTTTGGCAGGAGGCGGTAGACATCGGCGCGTCGGGCTACAATCAGAACTGCGCGCGCTGCCACGGGCTGGGCGCGGTCAGCGGCGGTTTGGCGCCAGACCTGCGCTATCTTGAGGCCGAGGAATACGGCGACGAGTGGTATATGGAGCGCTACCGTTTCGGCTATACCCAGAACGGCATCACCAAGATGCCGGCCTTCGATGAGCTTCTGGGCCAGAAGGCGGGCTGGGCGATCCGGACCTATATCGAAACGCGGCCCGACGATGTCGCAATGGAAGACGTCACGCCGGAGCTGAAGGGCATTCGCGATCAGCTGTTGGGCTGGGCCGAGGATGCCGCTGGCGCCGACCCGGATGGCGTGAAGGCGCAACTGGCCGAGATCGCAGAGGGGATCGAGACGCTTAGTGGCGCGCCGCTGGCGGACAGCGTGGCGTATCGGGCGGCGTTCCAGATCGATGGCTCGGCGGAAGGCTACAAGCTGGCGGCCGAGACGCTGACCATCGGGCTGTCGGCGGCACAATGACCCTCCAAGCATGACGCGTTTCCTCTTCCGCGTGATGCTTATCGGCCTGGCCTTCGCGGCCGGGCCGATTCATGCCCGCTGTGCCGATTTCGTGCCGCAGGCGAAGCCGCAGAACGCCAGTCGCGATATCGTCGGCCAGGATCTGGACACCATCCAGGAGCGGGGATGGATCGAGTTTGCCGTCTATGAGGATTTTCCGCCGTATTCCTTCGGCACGAGAGAGACGCCGCAGGGTGTCGACATCGAGATCGGGCGGATCATTGCCGCCGATTTGGGCGTCGAGGCTCGGTTCAAGTTCGTCGAGGCCGGTGAAAGCCTGGACGCCGATCTGCGCAACTGGGTTTGGAAGGGGCCGATTGTGGGCGGATCGGTGGCCAATGTCATGCTGCGGGTGCCGTATGACAGCGAGTTCGCCTGCCGGGTCGAGCAGGTGGTGTTCACCGGGCAATACGCAGGCGAATCGATTGCGATTGCCTATGACAAGGCCAGCTATCCGGATGAGAAGCCGGTGCCGGCCTATTTCCGGTTCGACTCTGTGGCGGTGGAGAACGATTCGATCGCGGATTTCTACCTGACCTCGCTGGCGGGCGGGCAACTGAACGCCAATATCCGCCGGTTCCCGACGATGGCGGAAGCTGTGAAGGCGCTTGCTGGCGGAGAGGTGATGGCGGCGATGGGGCCAAAGGCGCAGTTGGAGCATGGGGTGACGGAAGCCATCGGCGTGCATGAACCGTCGCTGCCCGGGTTTTCCGTCGGGGCCTGGACCATCGGTCTGGGGGTGAACTTCCGCTACCGACCGCTGGCCTATGCGGTGGATGATGCCGTGCGCTATGCGCTGGACGACGGGCGCATCGCGGGGATTTACGAACGCTACGGATTGAGTTTCACTGCGCCGGAACGGTGAGGCCGACACCATGGTCGAATAGGCGCGCGCAAGACGCGGCTCTAGTCTCGGCCCGGACCCCAGAGGAGATCCCCCATGCAGATGTCAGGCGAACGCGAGATTGCGGCAGACCCGGCGACGGTCTGGGCGGCGCTTCTCGACAAGGACGTGCTGAAGGAGGCGGTGCCGGGTTGTCAGGAGATGACCGGATCGGCCGAGGAGGGGTTCGAGGCCACCGTGGTGCAAAAGGTCGGGCCGGTGAAGGCGACCTTCAAGGGCGGCGTGACACTCAGCGACATCGTCGAGGGCGAGAGCCTGACGTTGTCGGGCGAGGGCAAGGGCGGACCGGCAGGCTTTGCCAAGGGCGGCGCCAAGGTGCGGCTGGAGCCGATCGAGACCGGCACCAAGTTGATCTACGATGTCGAGGCCAAGGTCGGCGGCAAGCTGGCGCAGCTGGGCAGCCGGATCATCGACGGGTTCGCCAAGAAGATGGCGGACCAGTTTTTTCAGCGGTTCCAGGTGGCGGTCGAGGGACCGCCCGAAGAGGCTGACGGCGAGGAGCCGGCGGAGAAAAAGGGGTGGCTGAAACGGCTTGTGAAGAGCTGAGTGGCCGGAACGGATTTTGACGACAGGGAGACACGAATGACCACTGTATCTATGACCGTGAACGGGAAATCCGTTTCGGGCGATGTCGAGGGGCGCACGCTTTTGAGCGCGTTCCTGCGCGAGGATCTGGGCCTGACCGGGACCCATGTGGGCTGCGACACCTCGCAATGCGGGGCCTGCGTGGTGCATGTCGACGGCAAGGCGGTGAAGGCCTGTTCGGTTTTTGCCGGCGAGTGCGACGGGTCCGACGTCAAAACCATCGAGGGCATGGCGAATGCCGACGGGTCGCTTGGCGTGATCCAGCAGGCGTTCCAGGATTATCACGGGTTGCAGTGCGGGTTCTGCACGCCAGGCATGGTGATGTCGGCGGCGGCGCTGCTGGCCGAGAATCCGACGCCCAGCGAGGCGGAGATTCGCGACTACCTGGAAGGCAACATCTGCCGCTGCACGGGCTACCACAACATCGTGCGCGCGATCATGGCGGCGTCCGGTCAGGACGTGGTGCCGGTCGCGGCGGAATAAGCGCGCATCGCGTCAAACGGATTTCAAGGGAGGCACTCTATGCCGAAGGATAGTGGAATTGGCGCCAGCACGAAGCGGCGCGAGGACGTGCGGTTCCTGACGGGCCGCGGCAAATACACCGACGACATCAATCTGGCTGGTCAGGCCTATGTGCATTTCGTGCGCTCGGACGTGGCGCATGGCACGATCAATTCGATCGACACCTCGGCCGCAGCCGCAGCGGACGGCGTCGTGGGCGTCTTTACCGGCGCCGATTTCGAGGGCGTCGGCGGGCTGCCCTGCGGCTGGCAAGTGACCGACCGGCATGGGCAACCGATGCAGGAGCCGCCGCATCCGGTATTGGCCCAGGGCAAGGTGCGCCATGTGGGCGATCCGATCGCCGCGGTGGTGGCCACCAGCCCCGAGGCTGCGCGCGACGCGGCCGAGCAGCTGAATATCGACATCACCGAGCTTCCGGCGGTGATCGATATGAAGGCTGCGGTGGCCGACGGCTCTCCTAAGGTGCATGACGAGCTGACCTCGAACCTCTGCTACGGCTGGGGCTTTGACGCGATGTCGGACTTCGCCATCGCCGACTGTGGCGATCTGGCCTTCGATTATGC
>JASJCA010000091.1 GCA_030066215.1 Rhodobacter sp.
AGCACCATCATCCGCACCTTGTCGTCGATCATCTGCATCGCGACCGACCCGTTATAGGGTTCCAGCGGCGAGGCCCCGGCCTCTGCCACCAGCACATCCGCACCGGTTGCGGCGATCTTCGACAAAAGCTCGGTCAAGAGCGGCCCGAAATCCTCCGGCGGGCACACTGTCGAGGGCAGCCCGACATCGACGAAATCGAACACATCTGCGGCGCCGGCGTCCTTCCAGCTCAACATATCGCGGAACCGCGCTGCGCCGGTCAGTTTCGCGGCGGCGACCTTGAGGCCCATCTGCGCCAATTCGTGCACGATGACCCGGCCCGAGGCGGTCTTGCCGGCCGACATCGAGGTTCCGATCAGCAGGATGACGGGCATATCCAGGGCAAGCGGTGCGACCTCGGCGCAAAAGCCCCGCATGGTCAGCTTGCCGCCTTCCCGCATCAGGTGCCCGCCATATTGCAGGCGCATCAAGGGAGGCAGCAGCGGCGAAACCGAGGTCGCCTTGCCAAACAGCCCCGCGCCGGTCAGCGCATGCATCGCGCCGTCCGCGTCCACATCGCGCCAGCCGCCGACGCCTTCCAGCGTGGCGGCGCGGGTGCCGAGCGCACCGACGACGTGATCGCCGTCGAAGACCTGACACATCCGGCCCGAGGGGCGCTCGATTTGATAGAGCGGCCCAGGCCGGCCCTGCACTTCGCAGATCACGTAGTCGCCGGTGGCCCAGTCGTCGTGGGGCAGCGGTGCGACCTCGAAACCGTTGGTCTCGACATCGGCGATGCGGGTGACGGTGGTGAAAAACGGCGTGTTCATGGCGCCTCCTCGGGGTCGTCGAGCGGCGGCGCCAAGAGCAACAGCGCCAACAGCGCCGTCCGCTCCAGCGTCTCGTCGAGATAGAGGAATTCGTGCGGCGCGTGGGCGCCATCGCCGACCGGCCCAAGCCCGTCGAGCGTGGCGGTGTAAAGGCTGGTGGTGTTGCCGTCCGAGCCGCCGCCGGCCAGCCCCTCTTGCAGGTCGAGCCCGATCTCGGCCGAGAGACTCTGGGCTTCGCGCCAAAGCCGGCGGTTTCGCGGGGTCGGCTCCAGCGCCGGACGTCCGATGCCGCCCTCGATCGCCAGACTGGTGCCCGGCACCACCGGCGCCAGCCCGTGGATTGCCGTCGTCACCCGCTCGGCATCTTCGTGGGTCCGGACCCGCACATCCGCCACGCAGCCGCTTTCGGGTGCCACCACGTTGGGCCGCAACCCGCCCTCGATGGTGCCGACATTGACCGTCACGCCGCGCTCGGCATCGTTCAGCGCGAACAGCGACTGCACCACGTGGCTCAGCTCCAGGATCGCGCTGGCGCCCTTGTCGGGATCGAGCCCGGCATGGGCGGCCTGTCCGGTGATCTTGACGGTGAACCGGCCGACGCCCTTGCGCGCGGTCTTTAGCTTGCCGTCGCGGCCCAGCGAGGGCTCCAGCACGAAGGCGCGGGCCGCTTTGCGCGCCAGGCGGCTGATGTGGTGGGTGGATTCGCGGCTGCCGATCTCTTCGTCGGAATTGGCGAAAACGACCGGCGTGACCTGCGGCGCCGCGCCGAAATGCGCCAATGCCTCCAGCGCAAAGACGATCTGGGTGATGCCGCCCTTCATGTCGTAGACGCCGGGCCCGCGCACAACGTTGCCGTCCACCTCGAACGGCATGTCCCGAAGCGTGCCGACCGGCCAGACCGTGTCGTAATGCCCGACCAATAGCTGCACCGGGCGCCCGCGGGGCCGGTCGTCCGGCCGGGCATAGAGGTTTCCGCCATGGGAGGTGCCCGACAGCGCCCAGGTGCGGAACCCGCCCTGGCGCAGCCGGTCGGCGATGACGCCCCGGGCCCGGCCTTGGGGCACCGGGTCGAGGGACGGCGATTCGATGCGCGTCAGCTCTTCCAGAAACGCCACGAAGTCGTCCTTTTGGCCCTTCAGATGCGCCAGGATCTCGGCCCCTGAGGGCTGCCCCGGGCGCGCCAGGTCGGTCTCTGCGGCGGTCATTTCCGCATGCCCTTCGGGATCGGGAAGGCCAGCGTGTCCGCCACAGCGGCGAAACGTCCCGGGCTGAGATAGGCCAAGACCGGCGCGTCGTGGATCAGGTCCTGGTCGTCGCGGTCGTCGGCGCGCAAGTAACCCGGGTCGATCCGGGCCGCGACGATCCGGCCGACGATCAGGCTGTTGACCCCGAACCCGTCGACAAACCGGTCGAGTTCGCAGTCGAGATACAGATAGCCGCCGTCGACCACCGGACAGTCGACATCCGAAGACCGGTAGCTGCGGACCAGCTGCAGGTCCGGCTTGCTGTCGTCCTCGCACCGCGGCGCCGCGGTGAGGCTGGTCTCCAACCATTGCCCCGGACGCGGATAGGTGACTGCGAAGACGCCGTCGCGGGCGATGTTGCGGTAGGTGCCGTGGCGCGGGGTGCAGACGAAGCCGAAGTAATTCTGCCAGCCCATCGGTGTGACCATGTGCTTGGGCGCCAGATCGTCCTGGCCGTCAGCTTCGCGGGTGCCAACCAGGACCAGCGGTGCGACGATGAAAAACTGGTCCCAAATCGGGCGGCTGACATCGAGTGTCACCAGTCCGGCGGTTGCCTCAGAGATCGCATGATCGGCCATGATGCGGACACCTCCCCTGCCTGTGCCCGACCGTTGCCGCCATATGCTATGCCGCGGGTGACCGGGCGTGTGGCTTAGTCTGCGCCAGACGTGCCCGTGCGCGCGATGACATAGCTCAAACTGGACCCAGCCGACCTTGAGCGGCGTCGCGTCAAGTCTGAGTTGCCCGGTGCAGAATTAATCGCCGAACGGCTCTACCGCCCATCGCGCTCTGCCTCACGACCAGTCCCTAACGCGTTACCCGCGCAGCCCAGTGCACTCAGGTTGCTACGGCGGCGGGGCACAAAAAAACCCGCAACGCCTTGGCGATGCGGGGTTTTTGGTGGGCTTTGGTGGAGCCAAGGGGAGTCGAACCCCTGACCTCTTGAATGCCATTCAAGCGCTCTCCCAACTGAGCTATGGCCCCACATTTTGCACCCGCGCGTCTTATGGAACCAAGGCGCACAGATCAAGGGGAAAAAGCCGCCTAGCTGTCGTCCTCCTCGGTCGCCACGTCGGCGATATCGTCGAGCGAGACGTTGTCGTCGTCCTCTTCGAGGATGTCGTCCTCGATATCCACCTCGGACTCGTCCTCGGTTTCCAGCACGGCGTCGTCATCCTCGACCAGCACCAGATCTTCTTCTTCGGCCTTTTCCTCGACCTTCTCGACGATCGCGGTGCGTTGTTTTGTGCCGGTGTCGAGTGACACCACATCGCCCGTATAGGGGCTGACTATCGGGTCTTTGTTGAGGTCATAGAACCTTTTGCCGGTGGTCGGGCAGACACGCTTGGTGCCCCATTCTTCCTTGGGCATGGACACCCCTTTCGCAGTCTTCGTCGGTCGTTTCGCGGAATTGCGGTCCCCTGCCACAAAGGCCCGAGGGTGTCAAAGCCTTTCAGAGCGGACGTTCGGGCTGGCCTTGGCGAGGATTTCGGGGCTAGGGTCGGGCAAAACGCGAGAGGCGAGATATGGGGCGAGCAGTGCTTTCCGGCAATCCCCCGGTGGAGATTACGTTGCGGCCAACGGCGCGGGCGCGGCGGGTCAGCTTGCGGGTCTCCGCGCTGGACGGGCGCGTGACGCTGTCGCTGCCGAAGGGGATGAACCCAGACGAGGCGATGGCCTTCGCGCAGGAAAAATCCGACTGGATTCGGCGGCATCTGGCCGGGCGACAGGACCCGGTGCGGCCGGCAATCGGCGGCACCGTCCTGCTGCGCGGCCAGGAGGTGACGATCTCCGCCGGTGCGGTCGACCGGGCGATCGTGCGCGATGGGGCGATGCTGGTGCCAGCGGCGCCGGACTTGGTGGCGGCGCGGATCAAGGCGTTTCTGCGGCTCGAGGCGCGGGCCAGCCTCACCGAGGCGGCGGAACGGCATGCGAAGGTGTTGGGGCGGACGGTCGGCAAGATCACCCTGAGGGATACTCGGTCCCGCTGGGGGTCGTGCAACCAGCGGGGCGATCTGATGTTTTCCTGGCGCCTGGTCATGGCGCCGCCGGAGTTGCTGGACTACGTCGCCGCCCATGAGGTCGGGCATATGGTCGAGATGAACCACTCGCCGGCCTATTGGCGGGTGGTCGAAGAGCTTTGTCCGGACTACCGGGCGCGCCGGCGCTGGCTGCGCGAGAACGGGACCACGCTGCACCGCTACCGCTTCGACGATTGACCGGGCCGCTTTTCGCGCCCACCATGGCCCTATGCTGACCCAGCCGCGCCCTGCCGAGGCCGCGCCCGCTGCCCATGATCGCGTCTACCGCACCCTGCGCGGGCGCATCCTGCATGGCGAATTGCCGCCCGGAGAGGCGTTGACCCTGCGCGGCATCGGCAAACTCTTCGAGGTGTCGATGACGCCCGCGCGCGAGGCGGTGCGGCGGCTCGCGGCGGAAGGGGCGCTGACGTTGTCGTCCTCAGGGCGGATCAGCACGCCGGAGTTGACCAACGAGCGGATCGAGGAACTGGCGGCATTGCGGGCGCTGCTGGAACCCGAGCTTGCCAGCCGCGCTTTGCCGCGCGCGCATATGGCGCTGATCGAGCGGCTCCAGGCGATCAACGGAACCATCGCAGAGGCCGTGGTGAAGGGCGATGCGGTGGGCTACATCCGCGCCAATCTCGAGTTCCACCGCACGCTTTATCTGCGCGCCCAGGCGCCGGCGATGCTGGCCATGGCCGAGACGGTGTGGCTGCAGCTCGGCCCGACGATGCGGCGGCTCTACGGGCGTATGCAGCGCACCGAGGCGCCGCAGCACCACAAGCTGATCCTCGCCGCCCTGCGCGCCGGAGACGAGCCTGGCCTGCGCCTTGCGGTGAGGACCGACGTGACGCAAGGGCTGCGGATGCTGGTGGCCTGAATCCAGTCGCGCCTGCCTGGAAAGTCGAACGGCCGACAAATGTCGCGGTCGGGGCTTTCTTTGGGAATACTGGTTCGCCGCTCAAGACCGGCGGCGGTTAGCGATCACATCTCCGCGCCCCGGGCCTCGAACAGCTGCGCCGTGGGCTATGTCGGGGTGCAAAGGAGACTGCACTATGCCAATTCTGTCCCGCCGCACCATATTGACCGCGCTTGCCGCCGCACCGTTCGGCGCGCTGTCGCCGGGCCTGCGGCGACGGGCCGAGGCGCAGGGGCTGATCGCCGGCTCCGCCTGCCTGCTGCAGCCCGAGACCACGGCCGGGCCGTTCTACCTCGACCCCGGCCTGGTGCGCGCCGACATCACCGAGGGTCGCCCGGGAGCCGCCATGACGCTGCGGCTGCAAGTGGTCACGGCCGATTGCACGCCGATCCCCGGGGCGCGGGTCGATGTCTGGCACTGCGATGCGGGCGGGATCTACTCGGCGTTCCGCTCGGGCCTGGCGGATGCGCGCGGGCAGACCTTCCTGCGCGGCACGCAGATGACCGGAACGGACGGCGTGGCGGCGTTTCGGACGATCTATCCCGGCTGGTATCCCGGGCGCACGCCGCATGTGCACTACAAGGTGTTTCTCGGCGATCGGACGGTGCTCACGAGCCAGCTCTACTTCCCCGCGGGCGCCAGCCTGCAGGTCTATCGCGGCGCGGCCTATCGCGGGCGGGGGCGGCCCGATACCTCGAATGCGGGCGACTTTCTTGCCCGGCGCGCGGGTGCCGCGGCGGTGGCGGATCTGTCGGGCGACACCGCGCGGCTCGACGCCGCCCTGGTGGTCGGTGTGCGGGCCTGAATGTTTCGCGTGCGAAACATTCCGCGGGGCAGAAAGTTTAGCCGCGCCGCGGCAAGTTGCTGAATTTGCTGGGAACCCGGTGTAACGATTTTGCGTGGTTGGATGCGGGTCGGCCGGTCGTCGCGCGGCGTTGCAGTTGGTTTGCGGGTAGTCGTTTGCGACGCAGTGCGGAGCCGCGCCATCGCCGACCCGCGGGGTGGCGATCCAACGCTTGATCGGGTGCACTTTATGGCTGCCCGGTCCGTAGGGCCTCGAGCGGTGCGAAGGTGTCGAGCAATCGCCACCCCTCCGGGGCGGGTCGGCGATGGCGCGGCGGGGCTTCGCCCCTTGACTCCGCGCCCGGCGCCCGGTCTTCGACGTCCGATCTCGTCAAGATCCGTGAGGCGTACCGTGGCCCAGCCGCGTCTCGGACGACCCGGCCCGCTCCGTCAGCTGTGGATCGGGCCGTCGCCGCAGGCCAGCGCGGCTTCGCGCACGGCTTCGGAATATGTCGGGTGGGCGTGGCAGGTGCGGGCGAGGTCCTCGGCCGCCGCACCGAACTCCATCGCCACGCAGATCTCGTGGATCAGATCGCCCGCCATCGGCCCGATGATGTGCGCGCCGAGAATCCGGTCAGTTTCGGTGTCGGCGAGGATTTTCACGAAGCCGTCGGCGGCGAAATTCGCTTTCGCCCGGCCGTTGCCCATGAAGCTGAACTTGCCCGTCTTATAGCTACGTCCCTTGTCTTTCAGGGTTTCCTCGGTCTCGCCGACACTCGCGACCTCTGGGTGGGTGTAGATCACGCCGGGGATCACGCCGTAGTTCACGTGGCCGGCCTGGCCGGCGAGGATCTCGGCCACCGCCATGCCCTCGTCCTCGGCCTTATGCGCCAGCATCGGGCCGGCGATGCAGTCGCCGATGGCGTAGATGCCTTTCACGTTGGTGGCGTAGTGGGCGTCGGTCTGGATCACGCCGCGTTCGGTGTCGACGCCGAGCCGGCCGAGCCCCAGCCCCTCGGTATAGGGCTTGCGGCCGGTGGCGACGAGCACGATGTCGGCGTCCATCACGTGTTCGCTGTCGTCCTTGCGCAGTCTGTAGGTGATTTTCGCCTTGGTCTTGAGCGCCTCGACGGACTGCACAGCGGCACCGAGGGTGAAGGTAAGTCTCTGTTTCTTCAGCGTTCTCTGGAAGACCTTGGCGGTCTCAGAATCCATGCCGGGGGTGATGTGGTCGAGGAACTCGATCACCTGCACTTCCGATCCGAGGCGGGCGTATACGCTGCCCAGTTCCAACCCGATCACGCCGGCGCCGATCACCACGAGCTTCTTCGGGATCTTGGTCAGTTCTAGGGCGCCGGTGGAGCTGACGACGATCTTCTCGTCGATCTCGACGCCGGGGATGGTGGTCGAGTCCGAGCCGGTGGCGACGACGATATGCTTGGCCTCGTGGACCTCGTCGCCGACCTTGACCTTGCCCGGCTCGGGGATCGAGCCCCAGCCTTTCAGCCAGTCTACCTTGTTCTTTTTAAAAAGGAATTCGATGCCCTTGGTGTTCTGGCCGATGACGTCGTCTTTGTAGGCCAGCATCTGTGGCCAGTCGACCGAGGGGCTTTTGCCTTTCAGCCCCATCTTGGCGAAATTGTGCTCGGCTTCGTGCAATTGATGCGAGGCGTGCAGGAGCGCCTTCGAGGGGATGCAGCCGATGTTCAGGCAGGTGCCGCCCAGCGTCTCACGCCCCTCGACGCAAGCGGTCTTCAAGCCCAGCTGGGCGCAGCGGATGGCGCAGACATAGCCGCCGGGGCCGCTGCCGATGATGATGACGTCATAGCTGGGCATGGGGTCTCCTTGGGGCGGTTTTCGGCGTCTGTATCACGTCGGTATTCCGTCGGTGTCATAACAGAGCGGCGAGCAGCATGGCTAGAGTGGCCAGAAAGCCCACGAACCAGATCAGCGACCGCCAGGGCGAGAGGCCGAAGGCATAGGCCGGGACGTAGAGGACGCGCGCGGCGAGGTAGGTCCAGGCGCAGGCTGCAGTGAAGGGGGTGGACTGGCCGGAAAGGGTCACGACGACCACGGCGATAGTGAAGAGGATCAGCGCCTCGAAATGGTTGTTGAGCGCCCGGTAGAGCCGCGCCGTCTTGCCGGTGAGCTGCTCCTCGAGGCTGCCCCCCATCCGGTCGCGGTCGCGGGGGCTCAGCGTCTTGACGACGCCAAGCGTCAGGTTCGCCGGGACGGCCATCAGGCCGAACTGGACGACCTGCAGAAGGGCAGCGAGGGTGAGGGCGGTGAGTTCGGGGGTCATGGCATTGAATGGGAAGGCTGACTACCACAGGGTCATTTCGATAATCCGGCCACGATTTTTGATAGCGGTTCTCCTGGAGCCGCAAGGCAAGCACGGAATAATTCACCCATCGCGAGAGCGAATCCATCGGGCTCACCGGCGTAGAGAATGTCCCCCACAGCTCTTACATAGGAGTGAAAGAACTTGACATTGACTATCTTATCAGTATCAAATTTTGCATATTTATCTTGCAAGGTTAGCAAATAAATACATGGCTCTTTAGTAAACATCTCTATTTCCATAATAGACAGAGATATTTGGTCTTCCTCGTGAGCTTCTCCCGAGATTGGAGCGAATAGCACAAGGCCTAGAAGCATTATTGAGTCGAGACGGCTTGCATTCAGCCATTTTTGTAACATTGCTCCGCTCCAACGCAGATTTCGGTACCACAAAGGCTGCAGCAAACCGTTTTCATTACAAATCCATCAGTAGCCTTCGCTGATCCTCCAACGCCTCTTTCACCCGCACTAGGAACGTCACCGCGCCTCTGCCGTCGACTATGTCATTCATTGCGAATCCACCAAGGCTTCGCGGGCGTTTTCGATGGCATCATTCATCGGCGTGCCTGTGTCATGGGCCTTGATTATCCGCTTGAGCGCCTCGCGGAGCCGGGCGTTTTCGCCGAAGGCAGCCGGCTTGGCGCGGGCGAAGAAGTCCGAATTGAGGGGCGGGTTTTCGTCGAAGTCTT
This sequence comes from Rhodobacter sp., assembly GCA_030066215.1. Taxonomy (GTDB): domain Bacteria; phylum Pseudomonadota; class Alphaproteobacteria; order Rhodobacterales; family Rhodobacteraceae; genus JASJCA01. The sequence goes on from JASJCA010000091.1 coordinate 8,806, forward strand.
CGGGCGGTTTCGGACGGGCGGTCATTTCAATTCTCTCGGGTTGGCCTTGCGCAGCGAGATCACGCGGATGGTATCGCCGCGGGGAGCATAGACCAAGACGTGGTAGCGGTCATCGATTTTGCCAAGCGCCTGCATGCGCATTTCCCCGTAGTCGTAGCGGGTGTCTTCGGCCTCGATGGCACCCGCCCAGTCGAAACGGTAGACGTCTTCAAATGGAACCCCGTGCTTTTCCAGGTTGGAGGCAGCTTTGGTGGCGTCCCAGTCGTAGGGTGGCTTTGGCGGCATGGCGGCCGGGTCACAAATCCATCAACAACCGCCTTGGATCCTCCAGCGCTTCTTTCACCCGCACGAGGAACGTCACGGCGCCTTTGCCGTCGACGATGCGGTGGTCGTAGCTGAGCGCAAGGTACATCATCGGGCGGGCGACGATCTGGCCGTCGACGACCATGGGCCGCTGCTGGATCTTGTGCATGCCGAGGATGCCGGATTGCGGCGGGTTCAAAATCGGCGAGGACATCAGCGAGCCGTAGACGCCGCCGTTCGAGATGGTGAAGGTGCCGCCTTGCATCTCGGCCATCGACAGCTTGCCGTCGCGGGCGCGCAGGCCGAGTTCGCCGATTTTCTTCTCGATGGCGGCGAACGAAAGCTGGTCGGCGTCGCGGACCACCGGCACGACCAGACCCGATGGCGTTCCGACGGCGACGCCCATGTGGACGAAGTTCTTGTAGACGATGTCGGTGCCGTCGATCTCGGCATTGACCTCCGGAACCTCCTTCAGCGCGTGGCAGCAGGCCTTGGTGAAAAACGACATGAAGCCCATCTTCACGCCGTGCTTCTTTTCGAACTGGTCCTTGTATTGGCTGCGGATTTCCATGACGCCGGTCATGTCCACCTCGTTATAGGTGGTCAGCATCGCGGCGCTGTTCTGGGCGTCCTTGAGGCGCCGGGCGATGGTCTGGCGGAGGCGGGTCATCTTGACCCGTTCCTCGCGCGCGGCGTCCTCGGCGGGGACCGGGGCGCGGGGCGGGGCCTTGGCGGGCGCGGGCGCTGGCGCGGGGGCCTCGGCGGCGGCCGGAGCGGCGCCGGCCGCGACGGCCTTTTGCACGTCCTCTTTCATGATCCGGCCGTCCTTGCCGGTGCCGGCGACCTGCGCCGCGGTCAGCCCGTGTTCGGCCATCATCTTCTTGGCCGACGGCGCGTCCTCGACGTCGCGGGCCGCCTGTCCGGCCGGCGCGGCGTCGGCGGCAGGGGCAGAGGCGCTTGCGGACGGCGCGGCCGCGCCTGAGGAGAGCACGGCCAGCTTGGCCGCGGCCTCGACCGTCGCGCCCTCGGGCGCGAGGATCTCGGCCAGAACGCCCGCGGCGGGCGCCGGGACCTCGACCGAGACCTTGTCGGTTTCGAGCTCGCAGAGCATTTCGTCGGCGGCGACGGCGTCGCCCACCGCCTTGAACCAGGTCGAGACGGTGGCTTCGGTGACGCTCTCGCCCAAGGTGGGCACCATGACGTCGATCGTGCCGCCACCCGCCTGGCCGGTCGCGGCGGCGGGTGCGGCGGCTTCGGCCTCGTCGCGGGCCTGGCCGTTGCCGGCGGCAGCGGGCGCGGGTTTGGGCGCTGCCGCGGCGGCCCCGGCGCCTTCCGCGATGGTCGCAAGAAGCGCGTCGACGCCGACGGTGGCACCTTCGGCGGCGACGATCTCGCCCAAGGTCCCGGCGGCGGGCGAGGGCACCTCGACCGTCACCTTGTCGGTTTCCAATTCGCACAGCATCTCGTCGACGGTGACCGCCTCGCCCGGCTGCTTGAACCAGGTGGCGACCGTGGCCTCGGTGACGCTTTCGCCCAAAGTGGGCACGCGGACTTCGGTGCTCATCTTACTTTCCTTCGATGCCGAGGGCGGCCGCAACCAGCGCCCCTTGTTGAGCTTTGTGCATGGAGGCCAGGCCCGTCGCGGGCGAGGCCGAGGCGGGGCGACCGGCATAGGTCGGCCGGGTGTTCTGGGCCTTGATCCGGGTCAGGACCCATTCGATGTTGGGCTCGATGAAGGACCAGGCGCCCTGGTTTTTCGGTTCCTCCTGACACCAGACCATGTCGGCCTGTTTGAAGCGGTCGAGTTCCTTGACGAGGCTGAGCGCGGGGAACGGATAGAACTGTTCCAGGCGCATCAGGTAGACATCGTCGAGGCCTTCTTCGTCGCGGCGCTCCAGCAGGTCGTAGTAGACCTTGCCCGAGCACATCACGACACGTTTGATCTTGTCGTCGGGCTGCAGCGTCAGGTCGGAATGGCCCTTTTCGGCGTCGTCCCAAAGCACGCGGTGGAACGACGAGCCGGTGGTGAAATCCTCGGCGTTGGAGATCGCCAGCTTGTGGCGTAGCAGCGACTTTGGCGTCATCAGCACCAGCGGCTTGCGGTAGGACCGGTGCAGCTGCCGGCGCAGGATGTGGAAGTAGTTCGACGGCGTGGTGCAGTTGGCGACGATCCAGTTGTCCTCGGCGCACATCTGCAGGAAGCGTTCCAGCCGGGCAGAGGAGTGCTCGGGGCCCTGACCCTCGAAGCCGTGCGGCAAGAGCATGACGAGGCCCGACATCCGCAGCCACTTGCGTTCGCCCGACGAGATGAACTGGTCGAACATGATCTGCGCACCGTTGGCGAAGTCGCCGAACTGCGCCTCCCACATCACCAGCGCATTGGGCTCGGCCAGCGAGTAGCCGTATTCGAAGCCTAGGACGGCGTATTCCGAGAGCATCGAGTCGATGACCTCATAGCGCGCCTGGCCCTCGCGGATGTGGTTCAGGGGATAGAAGCGTTCCTCGGTCTCCTGGTCGACCAGACCGGAATGGCGCTGGCTGAAGGTACCGCGGGTCGAATCCTGGCCCGCAAGCCGCACCGGGTAGCCTTCGGTCAGAAGCGAGCCGAAGGCCAGCGCCTCGGCGGTGGCCCAGTCGAAGCCGGTGCCGCTGTCGAACATCGCCGTCTTGGTCTCCAACAGCCGCTGAACGGTGCGGTGCAGCGGATAGCCGTCGGGCACCCGGGTCAGCGCGGTGCCGACCTCGGCCAGCGTCTCAGGCGGGATCGCGGTCTGGCCGCGCTGATATTCCTCGCCCTCGCGGTCGAGATGGCTCCAGCGGCCGTCCAGCCAGTCGGCCTTGTTGGGCTTGTAGTCCTTGCCGGCCTCGAAATCCTCGTTCAGCTGCGCCTGGAACGCGGCCTTCATGTCCTCGATCTCGCCCTCCGGGATCAGCCCGTCCTGGACCAGCCGGTCGGTATAGAGCGACAGCGTGGTCTTATGCCCCTTGATCCGGTTGTACATGATCGGGTTGGTGAACATCGGCTCGTCGCCTTCGTTGTGCCCGAAGCGGCGGTAGCAGAAGATGTCGATCACCACGTCCTTGCCGAATTTCTGGCGGAACTCGGTGGCGACCTTGGCGGCGTGCACCACAGCCTCGGGGTCGTCGCCGTTGACGTGGAAGATCGGCGCCTCGACCATCAGCGCGATGTCGGTCGGATAGGGCGACGAGCGCGAGAAATGCGGCGCGGTGGTGAACCCGATCTGGTTGTTGACGATGATGTGCATGGTGCCGCCGGTCTTGTGGCCGCGCAAGCCGGAAAGCCCGAAGCATTCCGCCACCACGCCCTGGCCGGCAAAGGCGGCGTCGCCGTGCAGCAGGATCGGCAGCACGCTGGTGCGGTCGTGGTCGTTGTTCTGGTCCTGCTTGGCACGGACCTTGCCCAGGACCACCGGGTTCACCGCCTCCAGGTGGCTGGGGTTGGCGGTCAGCGACAGGTGCACGGTGTTGCCGTCGAACTCGCGGTCCGACGAGGCGCCGAGGTGGTATTTCACGTCGCCCGAGCCGTCGACGTCTTCGGGCTTGAAGCTGCCGCCCTGGAACTCGTTGAAGATCGCCCGGTAGGGCTTGGCCATCACGTTCGCCAGCACGCTCAGCCGCCCGCGATGCGGCATGCCGATGACGATGTCGAGGACGCCGAGGCTGCCGCCGCGTTTGATGATCTGCTCCATCGCCGGCACCAGCGCCTCGCCGCCGTCGAGCCCGAAGCGCTTGGTGCCCATGTATTTGACGTGCAGGAACTTTTCGAAGCCCTCGGCCTCCACCAGCTTGTTCAGGATCGCGCGGCGGCCCTCGCGGGTGAAGGCGATTTCCTTGCCGTAGCCCTCGATGCGTTCCTTCAGCCAGCCGGCCTCCTCAGGGTTCGAGATGTGCATGTATTGCAGCGCGAAGGTGCCGCAATAGGTGCGTTTGACGATCGCCAGGATCTCGCGCATCGAGGCGAAGTCTAGCCCCAGCACCATGTCGAGGAAGATCGGCCGGTCCATGTCGGCCTCGGTGAAGCCATAGGATTTGGGGTCGAGCTCGGGATGCGGGGTCTGGTCGCGCATGCCCAAGGGGTCGAGATCGGCGACCAGATGGCCGCGGATCCGGTAGGCGCGGATCAGCATCAGCGCGCGCAAGCTGTCCAGCACCGCCTGCTTGACCTGGTCGTCGGTGACCTCGACGTTCTGCGCGGCGGCCTTGGCCTTGACCTTGTCGACCTGTTTGATCGGCTCCGCCCATTGCCCGTCGAGCGCCGAGGTCAGCTCGTCGGCGGGCTGCGGCGGCCAGTCGGCCCGCGCCCAGGACGGCCCCGCGGCCTCTTGCTTGACGCTGACCTCGTCGTCGCCCATCGACCGGAAGAAATTCGCCCAGGCCTCATCCACCGCGCCGGGATTGTTGGCGTAGCGTGCATAGAGCTGTTCCAGATAGGCCGCGTTGTGGCCCTGCATGAAGCTCGAGGCGTGGAATTGATCGTTGGGGCTTTGGTCGGTCATGACGTTTCCTTTCGGAGATCACGCGGCGGGCGGCGGGCCATAGTCGTTGGTTTCGGGGTCGCCGGGGCGGCTGAGCCACCAGATGAAGACCACGGTGAGGATCAACTGGACGATCGTGAGCAGACCCAAGAGCCCCCAATTGGTCGAGGCGGCGATTTCGGCGGCGGCGGCCAGGTCGTTGGGATCGAAGGCCTCCGGACGCGGTACCAGGTACTGCATGATCAGGCTGATGCCGGTCGGGATGAAGATCAGAAACCCGTTGCGTCCGGTATCCTGCAGGCGGCGCGCCCCCGCCGCGCTGAGCGGCAGGAACAGGGCGAGGCCGTAGATCAGGCCGAGGATGTAAATGCCTAACAGCGATATGACGATCGCGCCGATCACATAGGCCAGCACGAACCACCAGAATTCCGGGCGCGCGGCGCGGCCCTTGAAATCCATGTATTTTCCCAGACAGGTCTGGACCGCTTCGGTGATGTTCATGGGCTCTCCTCCCCTATCCTATCGCCTCTAGGACCGCCTCGCCCAGCCCGGCGGGGCTTTCGGCGACGACGATCCCGGCCGAGCGCATCGCCTCGATCTTGTCCTCGGCGCCGCCCTTGCCGCCGGCGACGATGGCGCCGGCATGGCCCATGCGGCGGCCCGGCGGCGCGGTGCGGCCGGCGATGAACCCGGCGGTGGGCTTCGAGCGCCCCTTCTTCGCCTCGTCTTTGAGGAACTGCGCCGCCTCTTCCTCGGCCGAGCCGCCGATCTCGCCGATCATGATCATCGAGGTGGTCTCGTCGTCGGCCAAGAACCACTCCAAGACGTCGATATGCTCGGTCCCCTTGATCGGGTCGCCGCCGATGCCGACGCAGGTCGACTGGCCGAGGCCCACATCGGTGGTCTGCTTGACGGCCTCGTAGGTGAGGGTTCCCGACCGGCTCACGACGCCGACCGAGCCGCGCTTGTGGATGTGGCCGGGCATGATGCCGATCTTACAGGCGTCGGGTGTGATCACACCGGGGCAGTTCGGGCCGATCAGCGTGGTGGCCGAGGCCTCCAAAGCGCGCTTGACGGTCATCATGTCCAAGACCGGGATGCCCTCGGTAATGCAGACGACCAGCGGGATCTCGGCGTCGATCGCCTCGAGGATCGAATCGGCGGCAAAGGGCGGCGGCACGTAGATCACGCTGGCATTGGCGCCGGTCGCTTCGACCGCCTCGTGGCAGGAATTGAAGACCGGCAGGTCGAGATGCGTTTGCCCGCCCTTGCCCGGCGTCACGCCGCCGACCATCTGCGTGCCATAGTCGATGGCTTGTTCGGAATGAAAGGTGCCTTGGCTGCCGGTGAAGCCCTGGCAGATCACCTTCGTGGTTTCGTCTACGAGTACGGCCATGTCAGGCGTCTCCTAATTCTGTTGCGGAGTGTTCCGCGCTCATTCACTTGCCTGGGCTCCGCCCGTTCGCGACTTGAAAGGTCCACTGGACCTTTCGCCGGCTGCGCCGGATCGTCGCTCACCCCTTCACCGCCTTCACGATCTTCTCGGCGCCGTCCTTCAAATCGTCCGCCGCGATCACGTCGAGGCCGCTTTCGTTGATGATGCGCTTGCCCTCTTCCACCTTGGTGCCCTCGAGCCGGACCACCAGCGGGACTTCCAGGCCGACCTCTTTCACCGCCTCGACCACACCCTCGGCGATGATGTCGCAGCGCATGATGCCGCCGAAGATGTTGACCAGGATGCCTTTGACGTTGGGGTCCGAGGTGATGATCTTGAACGCCTCGGTCACCTTGTCCTTGGTGGCGCCGCCGCCGACGTCGAGGAAATTCGCCGGCTCCGCGCCGTAGAGCTTGATGATGTCCATCGTCGCCATCGCCAGCCCGGCGCCGTTGACCATGCAGCCGATC
>JASJCA010000038.1 GCA_030066215.1 Rhodobacter sp.
GACCCATGTCGCGCCGCTGCGAACTGACCGGAAAAGGCCCGATGGTCGGCAACAATGTCAGCCACGCCAACAACAGGACCAAGCGCCGGTTTCTACCGAACCTCAACGACGTGTCGCTGATGTCGGACACGCTGGGCCGCACCTTCAAGTTGCGGATCTCGGCTTCGGCCCTGCGCACCGTCGACCACCGCGGCGGGCTGGACGCCTTTTTGGCCAAGGCCAAAGACGCCGATTTGTCGCCGAACGCACTGAAGATCAAGAAGGACATCGCCAAGGCGCAAGCCACGGCCTGATCCTACATTCGCAACCTGCGAAAGACGGCCCCGTCCCACCCGGACGGGGCCGCTTCGTTTTGCCGCTTTCCCTCCGCCGAAACGGGCCGCCATATCGAAAGTATGGCCCGGCTGAACTCGATCCTCGGCATTTGCCTCGCCCTGATCGTCGCGCTCACCAGCAGCGCAATGGCCGTGGCGCGCGGCCACGGCACGGCGGCGGGCAGCATCGTGATCTGCTCGGGTGCCGGGGTGGTGACGCTGCAGGTGGACGCCAACGGCGACCCCGTCGGACCGGCGCATATCTGTCCCGACTGCGCGCTGCATCTGCTGGATGCCACCGCACCGCCAGCACCGGAAATTGCCGGCCAGCTTGACACGCCCCAAGGCAGTGCTCCGGCCCTGCCAGCCCTCGCCAAAATTCACCGCACCGAGACGCCCCAGGCCCGTGCTCCGCCCCGCGTTTGACCCCTTAACCGTAAAACGCACTCAAACGCTCTGGAGCCAAGCATGTCTCTGACCAAAACCGCTCTCGCGGCACTCGCCGCGTCACTTCTGGCCACCCCGGCGCTGGCCGAGATCAAAATCATGGACCCCTACGCCCGGGCCTCGAGCCCGATGGCAAAGGCCGGGGCAGCGTTCATGCAGATCATGAACACATCCGACGCCGACGACCGCCTGATCGCCGCCGCCTCCGACATCGCAAAGCGGGTCGAACTGCACACCCACAAAGACGTCGGCGACGGCGTGATGAAGATGATAGAGGTCGAGGAAGGCTTCGTCATCCCCGCCGGCGGCAGCCATGCACTCGCCCGCGGCGGCGACCACGTGATGTTCATGGGCCTTGCCGGCCCGCTGGAACAAGGAGCCACCGTCTCCGTCACTCTGACCTTCGAACAGGCCGGCGACATGGTCGTCGAAATCCCTGTCGACAACGTCCGCAAGCCCGACCATGGCGCAATGGGCCACGACGGCGGATCCTGATCCGCCGTCACGCCGCAACCGCGATAGAAACCGGCTGCGTCAGCTTAGAAGCGTCTTGATGAGGCCGCGCGCAGCGGCCTCAACCAAATCCAGCGCTTTTTCGAAATCGCCGGTGTAGTAAGGGTCGGGCACCTCGGACACACCGGTTTCCGGGGCGTAGTCGAGAAACAGGCGTACCGGCGTGGCGTTCCCCGGCGGACGCACATGCTCAAGACCTGCGATGTTGTCGGCGTCCATGCCGAGGATCAGGTCGAAGCGGTCGAAGTCGTCTGAGCGGACCTGCCGCGCCCGCTGCCCGCTCAAATCATAGCCGCGCGCGGCAGCGGCGCGGATCGCCGGTCCATAAGGCGGATCGCCCAAATGCCAACTTCCCAGTCCCGCGCTATCGACGCGCAGGTCCAGCCCGGCCCGGGCGGCCATCGCCCCGAACACACCCTCGGCCGTGGGCGAGCGGCAGATATTGCCGAGGCAGACGAACAGAACCGACCGGACCATAGGCCGCATCAAGGCCCCGAGCCGGTCGTGAGGTCAAGCCGTCAGCTTTTAACCGGGTGATAGTGCCCCTTGGCGCCGCCCGCGGACGCCATCGCGTCCATGGCGTCAGCCATGGTCATCAGCTTGGTGGTGCGTCCCGACGACATCGCGCCCGAAGCGCCAACCAGCATCGACCCCGCGGTCATCGCCTTGTCGTCCGGCATCTCCATGATCGCCACCACATCGTCGCTGCCGAAGCAGAAGAAGAAATGGTGCAACGTGCCACCCAGGGCCTCGATCATGCCCCGCGCGGCGGCCTCACGGTCCTGCGGCGAGTCGACCAGGGTTTTGATCGAATCGGACGTGTATTGGCCTTGGAACATGTAGAACGGCATATGGGGTCCCCTCTGAAATGCATGATCGCGCGCCGGGGCAGCATAGCACGGGGCCGTGCCGCGCCCAAAGGCTTCCGCCCCGGCGCATGGCGAAATCAGTCGGGCACCACGTAGGCCGTCATCCGCATGTCCGAGGCTTCCTCGCGCAAAGGCACCAGTTCGGCATAGGCGTCCGAGTCGTACCAGCGCTCCAGTGTTTCGAGGTCGGGGAACTTGGCGATCACCACGCGGTCATGTTTGCCGGTCGAGGTCAGCGGCCTTGCATAATCGGCGCGCGCCACCAACTCGGCACCGAACTCTTTGCCCAGGGCCAGTGTCTTGGCCAGGTAGTCCTGCAGTTTTTCCGGCGACTTCACGGTGATTTCAGAGATCATCAGGGCGGGCATCGGGGCCTCCTTGGGGTGTCGGGTTGCGGTATCGCAATCTCTATACTTTATTTTTTAAAGTGACAAGATGAAATATTAATCTTCTTGTATCTTGATTTCGTACCTGGGCACGCCCATAGATCGCGCATGCCCAGTCAGCGGTCATACGCCCTGCTCTGCCCGATCGCGCGCGCACTCGACCATGTCGGCGACCGCTGGAGCTTGCTGATCCTGCGCGAACTGCATTCCGGACCGGCCCGGTATTCCGACTTGAAAGCCGGCCTGCCGGGCATCGCGGCGAATCTGCTCTCGGCCCGGCTGGTCGACCTGGCGGCGAGCGGCATGATCGAGAAGGACGGCGAAGGCCGCGGCGCCGGCTACCGGCTGACCGAGCAGGGACGTGCCACACGGCCGATCCTGTTCGAACTGGCGCGGCTTGGCGCGCATCTGCCGCCGCCCGATGCGCCGGTGGAGCCGGGCAACCGCCGCCATGTGGCGGTGACGCTGGCCGCGGCGGCGGAACGGGTGGTCCCGCCGGATCTGTCGCTCAGGGCCGAGATCGTGCTGGACGGCCAGCCATTTTCCTTCGTTGCGTCCCAGGGCAAGGTGTCGATGGAGGTGGGCGCAATGCTGGCACCGCCGATGCGCTACACGGCGCGTTACGACACGCTGGGGCCGGTTGTGGCCGGGGCGGTGCCGTTTGCCGAACATCTTGCGCAGGAGGCGAGGTTGGAAAGCTTGGACGGCAGCGACACGGCGCCCTTCGCGGCGCTGATACAGGGAGCACTCGACGTGATTGGGGGCGGGCGGTGAATATCGTGATCCTCACAGGGGCCGGGATTTCCGCCGAAAGCGGGCTCGGGACGTTCCGCGACGTCGACGGGCTCTGGACGAAATACGATCTCGAAGAGGTGGCGACGCCTGAAGGGTTCGCACGAAACCCCGCCCTGGTGCATGAGTTCTACAATGCACGGCGGAAGAACTGCCGCGAGGCCGCGCCGAATGCGGCGCATAGCGCTTTGGCGCGGCTTGAACAGGAATACGGCGGCGCAGTGCGGATCGTCACGCAGAACGTCGACAACTTGCACGAACGGGCCGGCAGCCGGGCGGTCAGGCACATGCACGGGGAGCTATCCCGGGCGATCTGCGCGGCCTGTATGCATCGCTGGGACGCGCCAGAGGTGATGGCGCCAGAGGATCCCTGCCCAGCCTGTGGCGTGGCAGCGACGCGGCCCGACGTGGTCTGGTTCGGCGAATTCCCGTATTTCATGGACGAGATCTATGCCGAACTCGCGGGCTGCGATCTGTTCGTGTCGATCGGCACCTCGGGCAATGTCTATCCGGCGGCGGGGTTCGTCGAGGCGGCGGCTGGCGCTGGAGCGGAAACGCTGGAATTGAACCTCGAACCCTCGTTCAACGCGAGCGCGTTCATGGAGCGGCGGCAGGGCCCGGCGGCGAAGATCGTTCCGGAATGGGTCGAGCAGGTCATAGCGGGCCAATAACTATGGTCGAGCAATAGGTCTCGCTTCCTTGGCGACTGAGGGGATGTAGACCCAATCGGCGCGCCGATGTCTCGACCGGATCAAATTAGTCCCCGTTAGATACTGGCCCAGTCGGTGAAAACATGCGCCGGCGTGGGTTGCGGCACAGTCTGCGGCGCGGGGCGGCGGCGTTCGCGGCGGTGGGCGTTGGGCAGTGGCGCCGGCTGAAAGTCCGGGCGGCCGGGCTGGCTATGGGCGGTACAAAACGTCATCGTCTCAAGTCCTTTGCGGTGTCTCCGGCCGGTGCGCCGTTCGTGGCGGGGCCGATAACCCGATTTCGCCGTACCCCCGGTTGGACAAGCAATGTCGGTGCACTGTCAGGCGATGACAGCGCCGTTGTTATCCAATGACAGCGCGGGGGCGTGAATGACTCCAGACCCTACCAAACAGACATTTCCAATCGGTTTTCAGCGCGTACGCACGTGTTCGTAGCGTTGCGCGGCGATCGCCTCGTTGCGGTCGGCACGGGCCTGCGCGCTTAGCGCGGCCTCCACATAATCGAGATGGCGCTCCACAGCTTTCCGCGCCCCAGCGGCATCGCGGGCCTGCAGCGCCGAGTTGATCGCACGGTGCTGGTGCAAGAGATCGTCGCGCGTGGTGCGCTGCTTGAACATGACCTGGCGATTGTAGAACACGCCTTCGCGCAGCAACTGGTACATTGACCGCATCATGTGCAGCATCACCACGTTGTGGCTGGCCTCGATGATCGCCAGATGGAATTCGGCGTCCAACGCCGCCTCGTCCGCCGAATTCCGCTTGGCATGCGCCGCCTCCATCTTGGTAAAGACCGCGCCGATCACCTTCAGATCGGTGTCCGAGCCGAAGCGCGCCGCACGCTCGGCCGCCAAGCCCTCCATGTCGCGGCGGAAGGCGATGTAGTCGAAGACCGCCTCGTCGTGGCGGGAAAAGAGCCGGGTCAGAGCCGGCGAAAACGCCGAGCCCAGCACTTCGGCCACGTAGATGCCTGCGCCGGCGCGGCTGGTGAGCAACCCGTCTCCCTGCAATTCTGCCACCGCCTCGCGCAGCGACGGGCGCGATACGCCCAGCTTTTCGGACAGTTCGCGTTCCGACGGCAGCCGCTCGCCCGGCCGCAGGATGCCGCGCAGGATCAAGAGCTCGATCTGCCGCACCACCGATTGCGACAGCTTCTCCGGCTGGACTTTGTGAAATGGCATCGCGTACTCGCCCCGAATTGGTCAAAACATATGACCACCTCGGCGGGCGAACAACGAAAAAGGCCGGGCGATGGGCCCGGCCCGCATCTTCGCTGCCCTAAGGTTAAACCCGGTTGGGCAGGATCGTGATGTCCACCCGCCGGTTCAGCGCGCGGCCCTCGACGGTGAGGTTCGAGGCGATCGGCTGATCCTCGCCACGGCCCGAGGCCACGATTCGGCCCGGTTCGACGCCACGGTTGATCAACACCGATGCGACGGAATCTGCCCGCCGCTGCGACAGGCCGAGGTTATAGGCCGCCTCGCCGGTGTTGTCGGTGTGGCCCACGACCTGGACTGTGGACCCCGGGTATTTCTGCAGGCTGCCCGCCAGAACGGCCAGGTCCGCCTGCAGCGCGGGACGGACGAAGGCACTGTCGACGTCGAATAAGATGTCCTGCGGCATCCGCACCAGCAACGTGTCGCCGTTGTTGATGATCTGTATGCGTCCGTCGGAGAAATCGCGCTGCAACTCGGCGGCCTGTTGGTCGAGGTTATAGCCGATCGCGCCGCCGACCAGGCCGCCCACAACAACCCCGGCCGCCGCCGCGCGCCGCCGCTCGCCGCCGTCGCCGCTGCTGAGCGCGCCCAGAAGGCCGCCGATCACCGCGCCGGTGACCGCGCCCTCCTTGGTGCGCCGCCGCGGGTCGTCGGTCTGAACCGCGGGATCGGTGCAGGCGGTCAGCGCGATGATGCCGGCCAAGCCGGCCAACAGGGGGGTCTTCAGTCTCATGGTCTGCCTCGTGCCTCGGAGGAATTATGTTGCAACTCTATATCCAGGCGCGGCCGCGACACAGGGGGAAAAATCCGGTTTCGGCAGCTTTCCGCCGGGCTCAGGCGGACGCTTCGGCCCGCGCCGCCTCGTAGGCCAGCAGCGCCCGCTTGACCGGCAGGCCCCAGTGATAGCCGCCGAGAGCGCCGGATTTGCGCAAGGCTCGGTGGCAGGGGATCAGCCAACTGATCGGGTTGCGTCCCACCGCGGTGCCCACGGCGCGCACGGCGCGGGGGCGGCCGATGGTCTCGGCGATCTCGGAATAGGTGGTGACCTGGCCCGAGGGAATCGCCAGCAGCGCCTCCCACACCTTGATCTGGAACGGCGCGCCGATCAGGTAGAGCGGGGTCGGCCCGCCGGTCTGCCCGAAGGCCGCCCGCACCCAGGGGCCGAGCGCGGCGGGGTCCTCGCGATAGGTCGCCTTGGGCCAACGCGCGCGCATGTCGTCCATCGCGGCAGCCTCGCCGGTTTCGGCGGCGAAGGCGATGCCGCAGATTCCGCGGTCGGTGCCCATCGCCAGGGCCGGGCCGAACGGGCTGTCGAACCAGCCCCAGGCGATCTTGAGCCCCGCGCCGTGGCGGGCGTAGTCGCCGGGGCTCATCGCCTCCCATCGCAGGAACAGATCGTGCAGCCGGCCGCTGCCCGAGAGCCCCAACTGGCCCGAGGTCTCGAGCGTGGTGAACCGGTCGCGCAGCATCTCCTTGGCATGGCCGAGCGCCAGGTATTGCTGATAGCGCTTCGGCGACACGCCGACCCATTTGCTGAACAACCTCTGGAAATGCGCCGGGCTCATGTGCATCTCGGCGGCAAGCGCGTCGAGCGGCATTGGCTCGGCGCCGGTGGCGTCGAGGATGTCGAGCGCGCGGCGGATCACGGCGTAGTGATAGGCGGTCTCGGGGCTTTGGTCGGTCATGGCTCTGTCCTGCTGTTGACCCAGAGATACGCCACCGGCCTACCCGACGCGACCCGTTTCCTGCGGCTTCCACATCGAGCGACCGCGGAACCGGCGGGACCCGCGATGAGATGAAGTCGATCCAAGACGAGGACGCGGGCCTAGAGCGGCGGATGGAATTTGGTTTCAGAGCCCCCGACCCCAACGATCGACCTCTCCGCGCGGCGTCCGCCGCGGATCGCGCCCCAGTCCTCAGCGTGGTGCGCCATAAGCCTGCGCAACAAAGGTGGACCCCAACGGTGGGCGGGATCCTTCTGCATAGCTGAGGTGTTGCGTGCCTAGGTGTCCCGAATGCCGGCTAGACGTCCGCCCGGAACATGCGATCCTGTGTAGCCAGCGGATTACGCCGCCGCGGCCAATCTGTCGGCCATCCACTGATCCAACGCGGCGATCTGATCCGGAGTCATCCGTAGCCCCAGCTTCGTGCGGCGCCAGACCACGTCTTCGGCCCGACGGGCGTATTCCCGCGTCATCAGCCAATCGACCTCGCGCGCGGTTAGCGTCGCGCCGAACGCGGGGCCCAGGTCGTCGGGCGACGCCGCCTCGCCCAGCATCGTCTGCGCCTCGGTTCCATAGGCGCGCACCAGGCGTAGCGCCCAAGCCCGATCGAGGAACGGATAGGTGGCGCACAAGCCCGCCACCAAGTCCGGCACGCCGTCCACCGGGAAATCCCCACCCGGCAGCGGCGCACCCGCGGTCCAGTCGCCCGAGGCGGCGGGAAACTGCGGCACGATCTTGGCCAGCGCCTGCTCGGCCAGCCGCCGATAGGTGGTGATCTTTCCGCCGAAGACATTGAGCAGCGGCGCTTTCGCCGACGGGTCCAGCGTCAGAACGTAATCCCGCGTTGCCGCCGTGGCCGAGGACGCGCCGTCGTCGTAAAGCGGCCGCACGCCGGAATAGCTCCAGACGACGTCGTCCTCGGTCACCGGGCGTTTGAAATAGGACGACACGAAACGCAGCAGATAGGCGCGCTCTTCGGGCGTGCAGTCGGGCGGCGCAGTCAGGTCGTGGTGCTCGGCATCGGTGGTGCCGATCAGGGTGAAGTCGGTCTCGTAGGGGATCGCAAAGCAGATTCGCCCGTCCTCGCCCTGGAAGAAGTAGCACTTGTCATGGTCGAACAGCTTGCGGGTCACGATATGGCTGCCGCGGACCAGGCGCACGTGTTCGGCCGAGTTGATCCGCAGCGTGCCGCGGATCACGTCCTCGACCCAGGGCCCGCCGGCATTGACAAGCATCCGGGCCCGCGCCTGGGACCGCGCGCCGGTCGACTGATCCTCCAGCATTACGGTCCACAAGCCGTCCGCCGCCTCCGCTGACACCACCTTGGTCCGGGTCATGATCCGTGCGCCATGGGCCTCGGCGTCGCGCGCATTCAGAACCACCAGCCGCGAATCTTCGACCCAGCAGTCGGAATACTCGTAGGCTTTGGTGAAGCGGTCCTGCAGCGGCGCGCCGGCCGGGTCGCGGCGCAGGTCCAGCGTCGATGTTCCGGGCAGGATTCTGCGTCCGCCCAGATGGTCGTAGAGGAACAGCCCCAGCCGGATCAGCCAGGCCGGACGGCGCCCCTTCATCCAGGGCATCGTCAGGCCGAGCAGCCGCGAGGTCGGGGTGTCAGACTCGAACCGCTGGTCGCGGTGGTAGGGTAGAACGAAGCGCATCGGCCACGAGATATGCGGCATCGCGCCGAGCAGGACCTCGCGCTCTTTCAGCGCCTCGCGCACCAGCCGTATCTCGAGGTATTCCAGATAGCGCAGGCCGCCGTGAAAGAGCTTGGTCGAGGCCGAGGAGGTGGCCGAGGCCAGATCGCCCATCTCGGCCAGCGCCACCGACAGCCCGCGGCCCGCCGCATCCCGCGCGATGCCGCAGCCATTGATGCCACCGCCGATGATGAAGAGGTCCACCGGCTGGTCCGTCCGCTGCGCCATCTGCCGAATCTCCTACTGACCGTCGCCCAACGTTACTCAATATCCCGACCGTGCATAACCGCGCGTTCCCGCCGCAGCGCGGTGTCAGTGGCGGAGACAGAATTGGGTTCGGCTGCGGCGGGAATTCGCCCAAGGCGCGGAATCAAGGCGCGCAGCGCCGCCGCGCCATCGCCAACCCGCCCCGGAGGGGTGGCGATTTGCAGCCACCTACGCGCCGCTGGAGGTCCTACGGACTCAACAGCCATAAAGCGCACCCGTCCAGACGTTGGATCGCCACGCCGCGGGTCGGCGATGTCACGGCTCATCTCGTCGCGGAAAGCGTCCGGTCCCGGCCTAACCGCACCGCACCCCGCCCCTCTGGTCAGAACCCAAACACGCCCCAGACCCGCCGGAATTTCGGATTGGGATAGCGCGTGTCGTAGCCCCAGTCGTGTTTGACCTGTGCGCGCAGGCTCGGCAGGCGCCGTGCGCCTTCCAGCGGGGCATCGCCCGCGCGCCAGGCCCGCCAGAACGGCGCCGTGAAGACCGCCGACGACACCCGCTCGACCGGCCGGGTGCCGTGGCGTTCGCGCGGCGGGGTCAGGAACCGATTCGCGTCGACGCCGAACCACCCGGCCTCGATCAGGCTACCGGAGGATATCCCCGCCGCGCCTATGACGTTTTCGTACGAAAACAGCTGGTAGGGGCTGGTCGCCGTCCGCACCACCCGCTTGCCCGACCGCCGCAGCTCCGGCACGTCCAACGCCCTGGCGCCGTAGGGATGCGGCTTCAGGATCACCGTGTCGAAGGGGTCGGCCCAGGCCAGGATCCGATCGGTGTAATCGGCAAGCCGAACCACCTGGCCAGCCTCGATCAGCGAGGCATCGACCCGGGTCTGCCCCAGCAGCACCCCCGCCGCGCCCAAACTCGCGGCCGCTCGGACCCCGTTGAACTTGCGCCGCACCGTCGCGGCGATCTGCGCCACCTCGGCCAAAACCTCGTCCTCGGGGATCGCGATCGCCTTCAGATGCGTCTTGAGCCCAGGATCATTGGTCCGCACGTCGAGGCAGAGATCGCCCAAAAACCGGATCGGGCTGAAGGTCAGGTCGACGACGGTCAGCCCGGCCCCGGCTAGCGCGTCGAAGATCACATTTGGCAGCTCAAACCCCACGACCACGTCGATCTCGGCCAGCGCGCCCAGCAGCCAGGGTCCGATCACCGAGGTCTCGTCCATCTCCAGGATCTGCGCCCAGGCTCCGATGCCCGGTGTCAGCCCGCAGGCGGCCATCGCCTCGCCCGCATCGACCCGCCGCTCGGCGAAGTCATGGCTCGACACCCGCACCTGGCTGCCTCCCAAGGCCCGGATCGCCGGCGCCAGCACCGCGTCGAGCCAAAGCAGATTGTCCGGATGCGGCCCGGTGCCGTTCTCGATGCAGCGGAACACGTCGTCCAGGATCGCGACGCGCAGGCTCTCTGACGCGGCGGTATCAACCAATGGCACATGCCCTTCGAAGTCTCACCGGGCTCCCTGCGGCATTTCCCGACCGCGCGCAAGGCCGCCGGCCCATTCCAGCTATGCCGCACGCCCACCCGGTGCTACGCTCGACGCGCGATTTACGTTCAAGCGATTCAAGGAGAGGATTCATGGCCGACATCTATCAACGCATTTGGTCCGCGGATCAGGGCGCCAACGGTCTCGAGGCGCTGATCTCACACGAAGCCGGCGACACCGCCCAGGGCTATGTCAAGGTGAACGAAGAACTCGGCGACGAACGCCACCCCGACCTGCGGGTCCTGACCGACGCCGAGATCCCGAACGCCAAGACCGAAACCTACGACCTCTGCCGCAAGCTCTTCAACAACTACGCACTGGCCGAGGGCGACCCCGAGGTCGACACCGCCCAGGAACGGGCCGAGCGGCACGCTTTCGTCGAGGCGGTGCTGGGCAGCCCGCCGATGTTGGTGGCGCGTACCTATATCGAAGAGCAGACTCAAACCGTGATCTCGGACGAACGCTGGCACACCACGCTGATCGACCACTGGTTCCGCCGCTTCGAGATGGGCGGCGATCCGCACCTGTCGGGTTTCGAGCACGTGGTCGTCGGCGAGCAGGAGGGCGGCAAGGTCCAGGGCTATCACTTCTGGTACAAATACTTCCTCGACGACGGCTTCGCCCGGCAGGTCGACGGCGGCATCGGCATGGTGCCCGGGCTCGGCGACGACCGCATCACGTATGTGCGCAGCCATGCCTCGCAAGAGCAGCTGACCTTCCCCGAAAGCGTCACGATCCAATACGAATGGGACGCGCCGGATTACGACCGCAACGCCGTGCGCCCCCTGCACAAGCGGATCGGCGGGTTCTTCGTCGGCTGCAGCGTCGAGGGGCTAATGGCGCTCGGCACCGTGCGGGCCCATCTCGGCGCGCGGGCGCCGAAGACCGCGGTGATCGAGGGCGCGCGCTACAACATGAAGCTCTTCCGGTCGCACAACAACCGCCACATCCGCACGTTCTATCCGATCTTCCTCGGCGCCGCCGATCCGGTGTCCGAGCCCGGCGGCGGCACCCCCGGCGGCACCGGCCCGGTCCCGGCGGGCGGCAGCGGCGACGTGCGGATCATCGCGGCCTTCGTCAACCCGGCCGGCCACGATCCGGGGCGCGAGAACCTCACCATCGTCCATGCCGGGCCCGACGCGATCGATGTCGGCGGCTGGCGGATCCGCGACAAGAACGGCAACGAGGACGTGCTCGACAGCCTCGAGCTGGCCCCGGGCCTGCCGCACACCGTGGTGCTGACCGGGCGCGGCGCGCAGTTGTCAAACAAGGGCTCGACGATCCAGCTGGTGCGCGGCGACGGCAGCGTGGTGCACGAGGTCAGCTATTCCAAGGCCCAGGCGCGGCGCGAGAACAAGACGATCGTGTTTGCTTGATGCATGCTAAATAGAAATAGGGAGAAAGATATGAGCGGGCAATTGACCGATGAGGAGGCGGCAGAACTTCCCGAAAAATGCGAAGAGGTCGACCGTTACGACTTTGTCGATGACACGGACGCCGACAATTACGTCAATCTGGTGCTGTATAAGGCGCCGGACGGTCAACTTTTCAGATTTGTCGAGGCCTCCGGCATGAACTCCGAGCATGATGGCGCCGCGGGTTTTGGCGAGTGGGTCGACAATCGGACCAACTGGCACGGCTACGATTGATCGCAGCAACGGTTCTACACCAAGATCGGCGGGCGGCATTGCGCTCTGTTGCTCGTGTCCCTTAACCTCGGCCTGACCTAGGGACACAGGGGCGGGCATGCCCAAGACCGAAGCCGAAATTCGCCTGCCGACGCAAGATCTGCGCGACGACCTGCCGTTCTTCACCGAAACCCTCGGAATGCGGCTCGATAAGATCTATCCCGCCGACGACCCCGCCGTCGCGGTGGTCTCCGGCCACGGCCTGCGCCTACACATCGAAAAGGGCGCGCCCGAACCGCCCGGCACGATCCGCATCCGAACCGACGACCCCGATGCCTTTGCCGACGGCGCCCGTGACCTCACCGCCCCGAACGGCACTCAGGTCGAGATCACCGAGCTAGACCCGCCATTGATCGTTCCGCCCACGATCCACAGCTTCGTCGTGCGGCGACTTGCCGACCAGGCGCCCTGGATCGTCGGACGCGCCGGAATGCAGTATCGCAACCTGATCCCCGACCGGCTGGGCGGGTCGATCATCGCCAGCCACATTCGCATCCCCGACGGCGGACCGGTGCCGGACATGGTCCACTACCACACCGTCGGGTTCCAGTTGATCTTCTGCTACCGCGGCTGGGTCGATCTAGTCTACGAGGACCAGGGCCCGCCGTTCCGCCTGCATGCCGGCAACTGCGTGATCCAGCCGCCGGAGATCCGCCACCGGGTGCTGTTCGCCTCCGACAATATCGAAGTGATCGAGATCGGCGTACCGGCCGAGCACGTCACAACCATCGACCACGAGATGGACCTGCCGAACGACCGCATCGACCCCGACCGCCGCTTTCACGGCCAGCGCTTCGTGCATCACATTGTTGATGAGGCCACCTGGAATCCACATCGCCTGGCCGGGTTCGAAAGCCGCGACACCACGATCGCAGAGAACACGGGCGATGTGGCCGGCGTGCACGTGGTTCGCCGCACTGACGGAAGACCGACGTTTCACCGACACGATGCCGACATCCTGTTCAGCTTCGTGATGGAGGGCGCGATGACACTCGAGGGCGAGGGCCGGGACCCCTATCGGTTGAGCCCCGGCGACGCCTTCGTCATCCCGCCCGGCATGGCCACCCGCTACGCCGACCCGTCCGAGGACCTCGAGCTGCTGGAGGTCTCACTGCCCGGCGCGTTTCGTACGACTGCCGTGCCAGCGCCGACATAGGTGGAACCGCAATTCGTCCTGGAGCGTTCGCTTGAGGTTTGAGATGGAGCCGCGCCATCGCCGACCCGCGGGGTGGCGATGCGACGTCTGTTCGGAGGCGCTTTATGGTTGTCGAGTCCGTAGGACCTCAAGCGATGCGCGAGCGTTGACAAATCGCCACCCCTCCGGGGCGGGGCGGCGGTGGCGCGGCGGCCTGCGGCCTTGATTCCGCGCCCTGCAATCGCTCGAACGGCAGCTCCAGGGAGGCAATGATCACCAGAGCCAATCACACCTCAATCCGCCCTATTCCGAGCCACCCCGCGGCACGATCGCCCCGGTCTCCGCCACAACCTGGCACGCCAAGTCATGCCCGGCCTGCAGCGCCTCCGCCTGACTGCCGCCGGTCAGCAGCGCCGCCAGATAACCGCCGTTGAAGCTGTCGCCCGCGGCTGTGGTGTCGACCACCTTGGCCGCCGGCGCGAACGCCAAATCCACCGGCTCGCCCAGCGACACCGGCCCGCCGGCGCCGCATTTCAATGCCCCCTGCCGCACCCCGGCCGCGTGTAGGCGGGTCACCACCTCGTCCACCGAGTTATCCCCAAAGACCGCTTGTTCGTCGTCCAGGCTCGGCAAAGCGATATCGGCCAATTCCCACATTCGCCCGATTGCCGCCCGCGCCTCGGCCCGATCCGTCCACAGGGCCGGCCGGTAATTCGAATCGAACGCCACTTGGCCCCCCTCGCGGCGCCAACCCGCCAACCAATTGCAGAATTCCGACCTCACCCAGCCCGGTAGGATCGCGACCGAGATCGCCGACAGATAGATCACGTCGACTCCTGCCAGCACCTCGAAGTCCACGGACTTGCCCGTTTGGAACATTTCCCGCGCCGCCGAGCTGTCCCGCCAGTAGCTGAAGGACCGTTCGCCGGCGGCGTCGGTGGTGATCGCATAGAGCCCCGGTGACCGGGTCTCGCTGTACTCGATGCCGCTGGTCTCCAGCCCCTCAGCGGCCATGAACGCCACCATCCGCTGGGAGAATGCGTCGCGGCCGAGCCGGGTGACGTAGGACACCTCCAGCGCCGGCGCCGCACGCTTGAGATAGACGGCCGTGTTCAGCGTGTCGCCGGCAAACCCGATCCGCGCGGCCTTGCCGGAAGCGTCCAGCGCCAGCTCCACCATCGCCTCGCCGACGCAGGCCACGCGCATGGCGGGCCCTCAGTCGCCGAACTGGGCGGTGAAGAAATCCACCTGCTCGGTGACGTAGTTCTCGCCCCGCCCCGCCGCCTCGGACAGCTCCAGCGCGCGGCGCGCGCATTGCGCCATGATGCTTTCGGCCCCGGCCTCCTCAGCCATCTGCACGTAGTAGCCGACATCCTTCTTGGCGTTGCGCACCGCGAAGGCCAGCATCCCAGGATCGCCGTCGATGGCATAGGCCTTGACGAAGTCCATCATACCCGACTTTAGCGGCCCTGCGGCCATCACGTCATAGAGGTTCTGCCGCGACACGCCCATCCGGTCGGCCATCGCAAACGCCTCGGACATCGCGTTCGCGGTGGTCATGGCGAAGAAGTTGTTGATCAGCTTGATGGTGTGACCCGCGCCGAGGTCGCCGAGGTGAAACACGTTCTCACCCAAGTCGTCGAGCACCGGCTTGACTTTGTCATAGGCCGCCTTGTCGCCGGCGCCCATGATGTTGAGCAGACCGTCCTTGGCATGCATCGGCGTGCGCCCCAGCGGCGCGTCGAGATAGGCGCCGCCGGCCGCCGCCACCTCGGCGCCGAGCGCCCGGGTCGAGGCCGGCAGCGAGGTGCCGAAATCGATCACCACCGCGCCGGGTTTCAGCCCCGCGATCACCCCGTCGGGGCCGCGCATCCGGCTTTCCACCTGGTCCGAGGTGCCCATGCACAACATCACCACGTCGCTCGCCGCCGCGACCTCGCGCGCGGTCGACACCTCCACCGCGCCCCGCGCCACCGCTGCCTCGACATTGCCGCGCGACCGGTTCGCGATCACGGTCAGCCCATAGCCCTTGTCCTGCAGCCGGCCGACCATGGCCGAGCCCATCAGGCCGAGGCCGATGAAGCCGATCTTGGGATTGCTCATGGCTCGTCTCCTTTTCGCGTGGGCAGGTTTTCGCCGAAAACCTGGACCCAAAACCTCGGCGAGGTTTTGCCCGCAGGATTTCATCGAAATCCTGCCACCCCGCCTTATGCCTCTTCTCTGTCGTAGATCGAAAAGCCCCGATGCGGCAGCCCTTGCTGAATCTCGTAGATCGACCCGCGCCGCTCGGGCTGCGGCAGCGGGATGCGCACCGGCCAGTCGCTCAGCCGCGGGGTGATCGTCGGCGTCCCGCAAAGCATGCGCTCGTCATACTCCGCCAGCGACGCAAACCCGGTCATCGAGCCCATCACCGGAAACGCATCCGCCGCCAGGCATTCGTAGAACAACAGCCGCCGGTCGCGGTCCGAACGGTTGAGCGCCGAGCCGTGCAGGATGCGCCCGTGATGGATCGACACCGACCCAGCGGGACCGGTCAGCATCACCGCGTCCCGCGCATTCAGCCCCGCGGCCGTCAGATCGACCGCGCCCACGAACACGCCGCCGGCGTGGTGGTCGTAGGTCGGACCCCGGTGCGAGCCCGGAAACACCATCAGGGGCCCGTTCTCGGGGCCCATGTCGTCGATCATCACGCCCACGGCCAGCACGTCGTCGTTGGTGTGCGGATAGAACGCCATGTCCTGGTGCCATTCCACCGCCGCCCCGTAGCCGGCCGACTTCATGTTCAGCTTGGTCGTGTGCAGCCGCAGATCCGGCCCGATCAGGTCGCGCACCGGGGCCAGCAAGTGGTCCGAGGTCATCAGCTCGCGCACCACGTCGCTGGTCGTGTGCGGCAGCTTGATCCGCCGGATCCGCGGCGCCTGCGGCGTGTGGCTGTCCTCCAGATCGAGCCGGTCGTTCGAGGCGCTCATGCCGCGCGCCTCGTCCTCGAAGCGGGCGATCTCGGCCCGAAGCGCCTCGATCACCGGCATCGGGATGCGGTTCTCCAGCACCAGATAGCCCTGCGTCCGATAGAACGTGATCTGGGCGTCGGTCAGGACTTCTTGGGCCATGCCAGGTCTCCTTGCCCGGGTTTCAGCGCCGCGAGTTTCGGCAGCACCTCGGCGGGGTCGAGCGCAATTCCGGTATAGGCGTGAAACGACCCGATCGCCATGTGCTGGAACAGCGCGAAGCCCGAGAGCGTGGTCAGCCCGGCCGCCGCCGCGTCCTGCAAAAAGGCCGTGTCGGTTGGCGTATAGACGGCGTCGAAGGCCCAGGATTGCGGCCCGATCAGGTCGGCGGCGAAGGCCGAGCCGGGGTATTCGGCCATGCCCATCGGCGTGGCGTTGACCAGCCCGTCGGCGCGGCGCACCGCCTCTTCGGACTCGTCCGCCGGCACCACCAGCGCCGCCGGCCCGATCAACGCGGCGAGGTCCTCGGCCCGGGCCAGATCGACGTCCCAGACCACGATCTCGGTCGCCCCGAGCCGCGCCAGCGCCGGCCCGAGCGCCCGCGCCACGCCGCCCGCGCCCGCCATCGCCACATGGCCCGGCGCACGGTCCATCTGTGCCTGCCAGGCGCCGATGAAGCCGGTGAAGTCGGTGTTGTGCCCGGTGAGCGGCGGCCCGAAGACCAGCGTGTTCGCCGCGCCGAGCCCGCGCAGCTCGGGCAGCATGCCCTCGCCTGCATAAGCCGCGGCATGGGTCTTGAAGGGATGCGTCACCGTCACACCGGTCCAGCCGTCGCGGCGCAGGCGGTCCACCGTTGCCGCGAAGTCGAACCCGGGGCGGTCGGCGGTATCGATCAGCTCGAACTCCAGCGACCGGCCGGTCATGGCGCACATGATCTCCAGCGCGAAGGGCAGCCGGGTGCGGCCGATGTGCTCGCCGATCAGGCCCGCGCGCAGGACGCTCATGCCGCCGCCCGCGCCCGCGCCACGTCAGCCTCGATCCGCAGCGCCACCGCCAGGGTCCGGCGGGCGTCCTCGACATCGACCAGCGGGTCCGCCCGGCCGGCGATCACGTCGAGGAAATGCCGCAGTTGCGCGGCCAGCGGGTCGGTGTCCGGCGCGGACTCGCGTTGGCATTCGGGCGCCTGCGACCAATCCGACGCGCCGGTCCAGACGGTGAGCGAGGGGAACGACACCGCGCCCGCGGTGCCGGCGATCCACAGCATGTCCTGGCCCGAGCGCGCGATATTGGGGTTCTCGCCGGTGCCGGCCTCGAAGCCCCAGGGGCCGGGCGTGGTGTCGGCGAAGGCAATCGTGGCGCTCACCCCGCCGGCGAAGGACAGCGCCACCGCACCGCTTTCCATCCGCGCCGCGCCGCGCACCGGCGCGCCGCCCAGGGCCGCGACTTCGACCACCTCGCCGAAGAGATGCCGCATCAAGTCGATGTCGTGCACCAGGTTGATCATCACCGGAGAGCCGCCGCCGCCCGACCGCCAGTTGCCCTGGAAATAGGCATCGGGCTTCTTCACCGCCCAGATCAGCGAGGCCAGCACCGGCCGCCCGATCCGGCCGCTGGCCAGGATGTCGCGCAAGACCGCGACGCTCCGGTGGTGCCGCCGGTGATAGCCGACCAGCGCCGGGACACGGGCCGCCTGCAGGGTGGCGATCAGCGCCTCGGCCTCGCCCAGGCTGGCAGCCGCAGGTTTTTCGATCAGCACCGCCCAGCCCAGCGCGGCGGCGGCGCGGACATGGTCGGGGTGCATCGGCGTCGGGCTGGCGACGATGGCGCCGTCGGCCGCCTCGCGCACGTCCTCGATCCGGGAATAGACCGGCACGCCGAGCCTTGCGGCCCGGTCGCCGTCGGGCTCGACCACCGCGACCAGCCGGCATTCCGGGTTCGCCCGCACCGTCGCAATGTGCCTCGCCCCAATCAGCCCGGCACCGATGACAACCAACCGTGTCACATCACCGCTCCGATCTGCCAGGGCACGAACTCGTAGTCGCCGAGGCCCTGGGCTTCGGACTTCGATACCTCGCCGGAGGCCACCCGCAGGATCAGCTCGTAAATCTCGCGGCCCTTGTCTTCCAGCGTCACCCCGCCGGTCAGCATCTCGCCAGCATTGACGTCCATGTCGTCGGTCATGCGCGCATACATCTCGGAATTCGTCGCCACCTTGATCGTTGGCGCGGGTTTCGAGCCAAATGCCGAGCCGCGCCCGGTCGTAAAGACCACCAAATTGCATCCACCCGCGATCTGGCCCGTCACCGACGCCGGGTCGTAGCCAGGCGAATCCATGAAGGTGAAGCCCTTTGCCGTCACCGGCTCGGCATATTTGTAGACCCCGGTCAGGGGCGATGTGCCACCCTTCGCCGCCGCCCCGAGCGACTTTTCCAGGATCGTCGTCAACCCGCCCTTCTTGTTCCCGGGGCTCGGGTTGTTGTCCATCGAGCCGAGGTTGCGCGCGGTGTAGTCCTTCCACCACTCCACCAGACCGATCAGCCTTTCGCCCACCTCGCGAGACACCGCCCGCCGGGTCAACAAATGCTCCGCCCCGTAGATCTCCGGCGTCTCGGCCAGAACCCCCGTCCCGCCCTGCGCCGCCAAGAGATCGCATGCATACCCAAGCGCCGGATTCGCCGTCACGCCCGACCAGGCATCCGACCCGCCGCATTGCAAGGCCACCATCAACTCCGAGGCCGGGCACGGCTCCCGCTGCGCCTCGTTCGCCACGGGCAGCATCGCCCGTACCTTCTCGATCCCCAGGTCGATCGTGCGCTGCAGCCCGGCGACGTTCTGGATGTTCATCACCTGAAACAGCGGCCCCTGCTGCAGCCCGTAGGCCTCAAGCAGCCAATCGATCTGGTTCATCTCACAGCCCAGACCCACCATCAGCACGCCGGCATGGTTGGGATGCCGCGCATAGCCCCACATGACCCGCTGCAGCGCCTCGAACCCGTCGCCGTCGCCGGCCATGCCGCAGCCGGTGCCATGCACGAAAGCCACCACGCCGTCGACATTCGGGTAATCGGCCAGCTCCTCCGGCCCGAACGCGTCCGCGATCCGCCGCGCCGCCGTCGCCGAGCAATTCACCGAGGTCACGATGGCGATGTAGTTCCGTGTCCCCACGGACCCGTTCGCCCGCCGGTAGCCCATGAAGGTCTCGGGTTCCGCCGGTGCAACCGGCCGCAAGTCCGTGCCGAATTCATAGTCAACCTCGGTCGCGCGGAAATCGAGATTGTGCGTATGCACATGCTCCCCCGCCGCGATATCTTCATGCGCCAGCCCGATGAACTGCGCGTATTTCCGCACCTCCGCACCCTTTGCAATTGCGCGCGTCGCGATCTTATGGCCCGAGGGGATCAGTCCAGCCGTCGCGACGCCCTCGACCTGGGTTCCCGCCTGCAAGGCCCGCGTCGCGGTGACCACGTTGTCATCCGGATCGAGGCGAACGAAATCCTGCATCAGCCCTCCTTAGGCGCAATAGGGCGCATCCGACGTCCAGCGATGGATCTTGATATGCGGGTGTTCGGCCAGCCGGGCCCGCGCGTCTTCCCACATCGCCTTCCACGCCCGCCAATCCCGCAGCTCGGTCTCGGGCCGCGCCCGCGACCGCGCCACGAAAGACGGGAAATGCTCGCGGCCCGAGTTCTGCCCGGTCACGTGATAACGCAGATCGAACGACCAGCGGAACCCATCGGTCCGGTTCACCAGCGAGGCATGCGGCGTCAGCGGATGAAACAGCACCGCGCCGCCGGCCTTGACCGGCAGCGCCACCGCGGCGGCCTCGTCGACGAACCCGTCGGCGATCCCGGTCTGGGTCTTCGGGCAATGCGGCAGCATCGCCTGATCCGGCCGCTTCGGCAGCACCTGCAGACAGCCATTCTCTACTGTCGCATCCGTCACCGCCAGCCACACCGTCACCATCCGCGTCGCGTCGGCCGCTTCCAACGCAACGGCGCGGTCCTGGTGCCAGTCGGTCGCGGTGATATGTGCCCGTACCTCGCCGGGCTGCAGATCGACCGCCGGCGGCTTGATCCGCACGTGCTGGATCGGGTTCGAGGTGATCTCGGGCCCGATCAGATCCTCGACCAGGTCCAGAAGCCGCGGCGCGGTGAGCATGTCGAACACGGCGGGCCCGAAATGGAACGGCGTGTCGGCGCGGATCCGGTCGCCGGGCAGCGAGATGTCCATCGGCTGGAACCAGTCGCATTTCGCGCGGTACGCCGCCAAGAGCTTGCCCCAGAAGTCGAAGCCTTCCGCCGGCGGCACCCGGCCCGCGGCCTGCCAGCCGGCATATAGCGCGTCGAGCAACACCGCATATTCGGCCCGCACCGGGTCCAGCACATTCGCACCCAACACGTCTTCGACCACCAGAAAGCCCTGGGCCTCGAACCGATCGAGCTGCGCCTGGTCCAGCATCTCTCGTTCCTTCGACAGGGCCAGCCCGAGCGACACGGGCGGGCGGGTGGGGCGTCGCTCGGGCTGGCCCGGTTACGGCAACAGGATCTCGATGATCGGCGGCCAGATCAAGAGCACCGACAGGGCCAGGATCTGGATGCAGATGAACGGCAGGAACCCCTTGAAGATGTCGGTCAGCGAGATATGCGGCGGCGCCACGGATTTGAGGTAGAACGCCGCCGGGCCGAAGGGCGGCGACAAGAAGCTGACCTGCATGTTCATACAGAACACCACGCCGAACCAGACCGCCACGTACTTCGCCTGCAACTCGCCGAACACGCCGATCTCTTCGACCGGCAGCCGCAGGATGATCGGCAGGAACACCGGGATGATCAGCAGCACGATCCCGACCCAGTCCATGAACGCGCCCATGAACAGGAAGATCACCATCATCGTCAGGATGATGCCCATCGTCGGCAGGTCCGCGCCGACGATCAGGTTGGCGACATAGGTCGGCCCGCCGGCGATGGTGTAGGCGCCCGCCAGGGCGGTCGCGCCGATCGTGACCCAGATGATCGTGCCGGTCGACTTCAGCGTCCGCATCAGCGCGTCCCAGGTCATGTGGAACACGGCGCCGACCTGCAGGCAGCTGCCCACCAGCCCCAGGCCCAGGCCGACCACCGCCAGCTCCGTCCATCCCAGCCCCGTGGCCGCGTCGACGCCATAGGCGGCGGCGATGATGGCCACCGTTCCGCCACCGTATTTGACCAACTTGCCCGTGGTCAGCAGCTTGCCCTTCCGCTGCAGGATCGTGGCGATCATGAAGACCGCGACAACGCCCATGCCAGCGGCCTCGGTGATGCCGGTGATGCCCATGTAGATCGAGCCCAGGACCACGCCGATCACCACGATCGGCGCCACCAGGCCCTTGCCCATGTCCCAGGCCTTGGCCGCGCGGTCGGTCCCGAACCCGGCGAAGATCAGCCCCAGCGCCACGACCAGGGCGCCGGCGAACCAGGGGATGAACTCGGTGGTGCCGAAGACGATCGGGTCGACGCCCTCTTCGATCACGTTCTGCCCGGTCACCTGGAAGAAGATCACCCGCAGCAGCAGAAGCGCCGAGAACCCTGCCGTCAGCAGGGTCAGGAAGGCCAAAAACAGCTGGCCCTTGGGCCGTTGGGCGAAAAAGGCGAAGGCCGCCGCGAAGACCGCCATGATGAAGAGCCCGAAGACACCCGCGCCGCCGCCGCCCGTGACCCAGGTGAAGACCCCAAAGATGAACCACAGTGCCACCGCCACGCCAGCCAGCCCGAAAACCACCTTGACCAGGAGGTTGGTGCCGAAGCCCGAGTAATCCTCGGTGTCCTTGGGTAGGGGAGCGAGCGTCGGGTTCAACTGGGTCCTGACAATGATGTAGATGATGATGAACGAGGCCAGCATGAAGCCCGGTAGGAACGCGGCGGTAAACAGCGCCTTGATCGAGGTCTCGGTGATCAGCCCGAAAATGATCAGCACGATCGAGGGCGGGATCATCGTTCCGAGCGACCCGGACGCACAGATCGTCCCGATCGCGAGGTTCTGATTGTAGCCTAATCGCAGCATTTGCGGCAGGGCAATCAGGCCGAGGAGGACCACCTCACCCCCGATGATCCCCGACATCGCCGCCATGATCACCGCCATGATCGACGTGACGATGGCGATGCCGCCGCGGGTCTCGCTGAGCCAGACGTTCAGCGACGAATACATGCTCTCGGCGATGCCTGACCGCTCCAGCAAAGCGGCCATGAAGATGAACAGCGGGACCGAAATCAGGACGTAGTCCGTCATTAAGTCGTATATTCGTTTCATCAGGATCGCCAGCGGCCCCGACCCGAACTGGCGGGTCAGGATGCCCTCGCCGAAGGTCGTCGGATCCCACAGGATCGACGGCTCGAACCGCATCACCAGCACTGCGACCGCCAGAAACGCCGAGGCGAAGCCCAGCGGCATCCCGATCGCCAGGAGGATCAGCATCGCCAGCAGAAGGACGATCGAGATGGTGCCGATATCCAGTCCCATCGCGCTAGTCGTCTTTCTTTTTTTCGTGGATGCTGTCGCCGACCGCGCCCAGCGTCAGCTCGTCCACGTCGATCTCCTCGATAACACCGTGGATTTCCTTTTCCTTGTTCCAGTCCACGATCAGGTTAGACACCGCCTGCACCGCCACCAGCGAAATCACGATCAGAATCGCCGGGCTCAGCGTCGCCGGGACCGGCGGGTCGAAGGCGGTGCCCATCAGCTCCCAGCGGAAGAACTGCTGCGAGACCTCGCCATAGCCGCCCCAGATCATCGCCGCCATGAAGATCAGGATCAGGATCGTCGAGAAGGTGTCGCAGGCCTTCTGCAGCCAGCGCGGAAACAGGTCGTAGACCAGGAAGATGCGGATATGGCTGCGCTGCTGCATGGCGTAGAGGCCCGCAAACAAAAACAGGAAGCCCGCCATCCACAACGACAGCTCGTTGGCCCAAAGCGTCGGGCGTTCGAACACGTAGCGCAGTACCACCTCGAAGGTCATCACGCCCACGAGCAGCGCGATCAGCAGCATCGTCACCCGGCCCAGAAACAGCGAGATCCGGGCGAACCCGCCCAGGTCGTCGAGCTCCATCGGCGCCGGCCGCACCGTGGCAACGCCCAGGACGAAGAGGATCGGCACCAGGATCAGGGCGAGGTATTGCACCAGCCCCGCGCCCTCGTAGCGGTTGACGATCGTGGCGTCGGCCCAGCCGAAACTGATCAGGTAATTGGGCCCCCCCGACACCACCAGCGCCGCGCAAAGGATGAAGACCAGCGGCATGGTCCAGTCGATCAGCCGGATTGATTGGCTGTGCATCGGTCGCCCCTCCCAGCCCGGCGTCGCCTTTTGCCGGCGGCTGCCATGACAGCCGGGGCCCGCGATGGGGCCCCGGCCAGGATCTTATCGGGTCAGGGGCGGTATGCCGCGCCCCGAGGCCCCGGATTACTGACCCACGACCAGGCCCAGCTGGCCGAGATATTCCATGTGGCTGGCCAGCAGCGCCTTGGCCTCGTCGGTGGTGGCGAACTCGGGCCAGGTCGCCTGCGCCGCGGCGCGGAAGGCGGCGAGGTCCTCGGACGACCATTCGTGGATCGTCACGCCCTGCTCTTTCAGCATCGCGACGGCCTCGGCGTTCTTCACCTGGGTCGACAGCGCCGTGCGCAGCGCCAAGCTTTCCATCGCCACCGACATGATCCGGCGGTGATGCTCAGGCATCGCGTCCCACATGTCCTTGCGGCAGGCCAGGTGGTCCGACGGCATCGAGTGGAAGCCCGGGTAGTTGGCGTGCTTGACGAGGTCATAGAGGCCGAGCCCGACGTTGTTGGCGATGCCCGAGGCGTCGGCGCCGTCGATGATGCCGGTCTCGAGCGCGGTGAAGATCTCGGTGAAGTCCATCACGATCGGCTTGGCGCCGAGCTTTTCGAAGATCTTGGTTTCCATGCCCGGAGGCGAGCGGAACTTCCAGTCGACCAGGTCTTCCGGTCCCGCAATCGGCTTCGACGACGACAGCGATTCCTGGCCATAGACCCACCAGCCGATGAGCTGCATGTCGTAGGTGTTGTAGAGCTCCTGCGCCGCGTCATAGCCGCCGCCGTAGTAGAGCCAGCTCAGCTGCTGGTACGGCGTGTCGTAGCCGCCCATGATGTCGCCGACGAACTGGAAGGCGGGGTTCTTGCCGACCTGATAGCCGCCGCCGGTCATGTCGCAGTCGAGGATGCCGCTGGCCGCCGCGTCGAAGGTCTCCGGCGATTTCACGACCGACGAAGAATAGAACACCTCGAAGGTGATCTCGCCGTTCGACATCGTCTGGACGTTGTCGACATAGGACGCCACCAGCTTGCCCGACGGGTGCTCGGGCGAATAGTGCGTCTGCAGCCGGATGTTGGTCTGGGCGCTGACGGCGGTCGCGGCAAGTACGGCGACGCCGGCGGCAAGCGCCGCCTTCTTCAGTAGTTTCATGGGTGACCTCCCTTTTGGTCTTTTGGTGCAATCGGCCGTGCCGGGGCTTGTGGTCGCCACGGTCAGAGCGGTGCGGGCGCAGCCTAACAAGGGCTCGGCGATCCGGCAACTGATTTCCGAAAAGCGGAAAATTTTGAAATTCCTTGGCAATTTCGGCATTTTTTCCTACCCTGTGCCCATGGCCAGCACCCTGTCGCGCCAGCGGGTCGGCACGCCCGAGATCTACGAGGACCTGCGTCAGCGCCTGACGATGGGCGGCTTCGCGCCGGGGCAAAAGCTGCTGCCCGGTCCGCTGAAGGACGCCTATGGCTGTTCGGCCAACACCATCCGCGAGGTGCTGTTGCGGCTTTCGGCGGACGGGCTTGTGCAGTACGCGGACCAGCGCGGGTTTCGCGCCCAGGCCGCCTCGGCCCAACGCAAGCACGACCTGACGCTGTTCCGCATCTTGCTCGAGCAAGAAGGCGCCGCCGGCTCGATCCGCCATGGCGGCATCGCCTGGGAGGCACAGCTGACTGCTGCGCACCACAAGCTCAGCCATATCGAGGCCGAGATCGAGCGCAACGGGCCCGAGCCGGCGACCGTGCGGCTCTGGTGCGCCGCCGAATGGGAGTTCCAC
Organism: Rhodobacter sp.; assembly: GCA_030066215.1. Taxonomy (GTDB): domain Bacteria; phylum Pseudomonadota; class Alphaproteobacteria; order Rhodobacterales; family Rhodobacteraceae; genus JASJCA01. The sequence goes on from JASJCA010000038.1 coordinate 25,259, forward strand.
GACGCGCTCAGCGCCGCCTGCGGCTCGCCGTTTCTGCGCCGAACCTTCCGGACAATCTTCGACCAGTTCCGGCAGCAGCACGTCACCGAGGCCAGCAACTTCGGCTATGCCCCCGGCAACGTGGACGAACACCGCGGCATCGTCGACGCTGCGCTGGCGCGCGACGAGGCCGAATGCCGCGCCCGGATCGAGGCCCATCTCAGCCGCAATCTTCTGCCTGGCGCCTGACCGGCTGCGCCGTCGGGGCGCAGCGCGGACGGGTTTCGGGCGATTAAGCTCTGTGTGCAGAGGCCCAGGCGTTTACTTGGGCTGCAGGGGAAACTCGCCCGTTGCCCCGGGCACGGAGTCAAGGCGCGCAGCCCCGCCGTGCCCATCGCCAGCCCGCCCCGGAGGGGTGGCGATTGGTCGACACCTGCGCACCGCTTGAGGTCCTACGGACTCGACCACCATAAAGCGCCGTCGAACACACGTCGGTTCGCCACCCCGCGGGTCGGCGATGGGCACGGCTCCTCACGAAGGGGTGGACGTCCTCACTGGACCAATCTCAGCGCACAACCCGCCTAAACCGCCCCAAGCTCGTCTTCGATGTGGATCCGCACGATCTCGTCGAACGACGCCTCGGCCCGAAAGCCCAACTCAAGCGCCCGCTGCGGGTCGAAGTCCCGTGGCCAGCCGTCCACGATCGCCATGATCGCCGGGTCCGGCTCGTGCCGGATCAGCCGCACGGCCGCCTCGCCCGCGACCCGCCGCAGCGCCTCGATCTGCTCGGCGACGGTGCAAGACAGCCCCGGCATGGTCAGCGCCCGCCGCCCGTCCAAGAGGTCCAGATCCAGCCCGGCGGCATGGGTCAAAAACCCCACCGCCGCGCGCGGCGAGGCGTGCCAGTGCCGCACCGTGTCGGCCACCGGCAGCACCGCCGCCTTGCCCGCCAGAGGCTCGCGGATGATGTTGGAAAAGAACCCCGACGCCGCCTTGTTCGGCGCCCCCGGCCGCACGCAGATCGTCGGCAGCCGGATCGAGACGCCGTCCACGAACCCCTTCCGGCTGGCATCCGACAGCATCAGCTCGCACACCGCCTTCTGCGCCCCGTAAGAGGTGCGCGGCGCCGACAGAAATTCGTCACCGATCTTGGCAGGATAGGGCCCGCCGAACACCGCGATCGACGAGGTGAAGACCAACCGAGGCCGATAGGACCCGCCCGAGCCCACGCTCAGCCGCCGCAGCTCTTCCATCATGTGCCAAAACGGCGTCATGTTGGTGCGCCAGCCCTTGGCATAGTCCTGCTCCGCTTCGCCCGAAACCACCGAGGCGAGGTGAAATATCACATCCGGCTTCGCCTGCAATAACCGGGTCAGCAGCGCGGCGTCGGTGATGTCGCCGGTGATGCGCCGCCCCGCCGCGCCGCCCTCGGGAAAGCCGATGTCGAACAGCGTCACGTCGATGGCGCCGTCGCCGTTCAGCCCCCGCGCGGACAGGTGATGCGCCAGCTTCTGCCCCACCATGCCGCCGCCGCCCAGGATCAGGACCTGCCGCACCGTTCAGGCCTCCATCCCGTTGCGGCGCAAAAGCTCCAGAAAAAGCCCGGAATGGTCCTTCTCGGCCCCGCCCATCTCGTCGCAGAACACCCGGAACCGGTCGGTGACCGCCTCGACCATCGGCAGCGACAGCCCCAGACCGGACGCCTCGTGCAGCACATTCTGAAGATCTTTGACCTGGAACTTGGCCAGCCCGCCCGGCACGAAATCCCCCGTCGTCATCCGCGCCCCGTGCTGCTGCAGGATCGTCGAATCGGCGAAGCCGCCCTTCAGCGCCGCGCGCACCGCCGCCGGGTCCGCCCCGCCCTCGCGCAGAAGCAGCATCGCCTCGGCCACCGCGCCGATCGTCACCGCCACGATCGCCTGGTTGGCGAGCTTCGCCAGCTGGCCGGCGCCCGACGGCCCCACCAGAACCGGCCGGCCCATCGCCTCCAGCACCGGCCGCACCGCCTCGAACAGCTCAGCCGGCCCGCCCACCATGATCGCCAGCGTGCCGGCCTCGGCGCCCTTGGTCCCGCCCGACACCGGCGCATCGAGGTGCTGCTCGACGATGGCCGCCTGCGCCCGCGCCTCCTCGGGCTTGGTCGAGGACATGTCGACCCACACCGCCCCCGGCGCCAGCGCGCCCGCCAGCCGGTCCACCATCGCGCAGGACGCCACCCCGTCGCTCAGCATGGTGATCACGACGGTCGCGCCCGCCACCGCGTCCTCCGGCGTCGCGGCCACCGCGCAGCCGTCGCCCGCAAGTGCCTCCGCCTTCGCAGCGGTCCGGTTCCAGACCCGCACGCCGTGTCCCGCGCGGGCCAGGTTCCGCGCCATCGGCGCTCCCATCAGCCCGGTGCCCAAAACCGCCACATCGCCCATGCAGACCCTCCCTCAGCCTAGCCGCCCGCGACCCTAGCTTTTTGCCCCGCTTTCGCATAGGCCTGTTCTCGTTGCGCCGATCAGAGAGTCGCCAAGGCTCCGCGCGAGGGAGGAAAAGCCATGCCGAATGAACGCCTTAGCGGCAAACGCGCGCTGGTGACTGCGGCCGGGCAGGGGATCGGCCGCGCCTCTGCCCTGGCGATGGCAGAGGCCGGCGCGCAGGTCTTCGCCACCGACATCAACACCGCCGCGCTGGCCGATTTGACTCACGTCAGGATCGAGACCTTCCCGCTCGATGTCCGCAACGACACCAGCGTGCGCGAGGGCGTCGCCCGCGCCGCGCCGGACGTGCTCTTCAACTGCGCCGGCTTCGTCCACCACGGCACCGTGCTCGACGCCACCGACGACGACTGGGCCTTCGCCTTCGACCTCAACGTCGCCGCGATGTTCCGCACCATCCGCGCCGCCCTGCCCGGCATGCTCGACCGCGGCGGCGGCTCGATCATCAACATGTCGTCGGCGGCCTCCTCGATCATGGGTGCGCCGAACCGCTTCGTCTACGGTGCAACAAAGGCGGCGGTGATCGGGCTCACGAAATCGGTCGCCACCGATTTCATCAAACAGGGCATCCGCTGCAACGCGATCTGCCCCGGCACGGTCGAATCGCCCAGCTGGCACGACCGCGTCAAAGCCCTCGGCGAAGAGGTCGGCAGCTACGAGAAGGCGCTCGAGATGTTCGTCTCGCGCCAGCCCATGGGCCGCGTCGCTACACCGGAGGAAATCGCCGCCCTCGTCGTCTACCTTGCAAGCGATGAAAGCGCCTTCACCACCGGCCAGCCCTTCGTGATCGACGGCGGCTGGTCGGGATGACCCGCTCCGCTTCATCTGGCTAGAAATATCTCGGGGGGTCGCCATTGAATGCGCCATTGGTTCAAGCAAAAATGGCGACGGGGCTGGCCCCCCGGCGGGTCCCGATAGGGAAACATCATGACCGAAAAACCAAAACTCCGCAGCCAGCTCTGGTTCAACAACCCTGACGACCGGGAAATGACCGCGCTCTATACCGAGCGCTACCTGAACTACGGCCTGACCCGCGAAGAGCTGCAATCCGGCAAGCCGATCATCGGCATCGCTCAGACCGGCAGCGACCTCAGCCCCTGCAATCGCCACCACCTGGAGCTCGCCAAGCGCGTCCGCGACGGCGTGATCAGCCAGGGCGGCACGGTGATCGAGATCCCCGTCCACCCGATCCAGGAGACCGGCAAGCGCCCCACGGCGATGCTCGACCGCAACCTTGCCTATCTCAGCCTCGTCGAAACCCTTTTCGGATACCCCATCGACGGCGTCGTCTTGATGATCGGCTGCGACAAGACCACGCCGGCACTCCTGATGGCCGCCGCCACCGTCAACATCCCAGCCATCGCGCTTTCCGTCGGCCCGATGCTGAACGGCTGGTTCAACGGTGAACGCACCGGCTCGGGCACCATCGTCTGGAAGGCCCGCGAACTGCTCGCCGCCGGCGAGATCGACGACGACGGCTTTATGGAGATGGTGGCCTCCTCCACCCCGTCGACCGGCTACTGCAACACCATGGGCACCGCGACGACGATGAACTCGCTCGCCGAGGCTTTGGGCATGCAACTCCCCGGCTCCGCCGCGATCCCCGCGCCTTACCGAGAGCGTGGCCAGATCGCCTACCGCACCGGGCAGCGCATCATCGAAGAGGTCTGGACCGACATGCGGCCGAGCCAGATCATGACGCGAGAGGCGTTCGAGAACGCCATCGTCGTCAATTCCGCCATCGGCGGGTCGACCAACGCGCCGATCCACCTCAACGGCATCGCCCGCCATCTCGGCGTGCCGCTCGACAACGACGACTGGCAAAAGCTTGGCTACGAGATCCCGCTCCTCGTAAACCTCCAGCCCGCCGGCGAGTACCTGGGCGAGGACTACCACCGCGCCGGCGGCGTCCCTGCGGTGATCGGCGAACTGCTCGCGGCCGGCCTCCTGCCCCACCCCGACGCAATGACCGTCAATGGCAAGACCATGGCCGAGAATTGCGCGGACAAACGCAGCGTCAACCAGGACGTCATCAAGCCGGTCGCGAAGCCGATGCTGAAGAACGCGGGCTTCCTGAACCTCAAGGGCAACCTCTTCGACAGCGCGATCATGAAGACCAGTGTCATTGGCGAGGAATTCCGCGCCCGCTACCTGGACAATCCCGACGACCCTATGGCGTTCGAAGGCACGGCTTTCGTCTTCGACGGCCCCGAAGACTACCACACCCGCATCGACGACGAGGCCCTCGGTATCGACGCGCACAGCATCCTGATCATGCGCGGCGCCGGACCCATCGGCTATCCCGGCGGCGCCGAGGTGGTGAACATGCGCGCGCCCGCCCACCTCTTGAAACAGGGCATCCACGCCCTGCCCTGCATCGGCGACGGCCGCCAGTCCGGCACCTCCGGCTCGCCCTCGATCCTGAACGCCTCGCCCGAGGCGGCGGACGGTGGCGGGCTCGCCCTGGTGCAAACCGGCGACCACCTGCGCATCGACCTGAAGAAGGGCACGGCCGACATGCTCGTCGACAAAGAAGAGCTCGACGCCCGCCGCGCCAAGCAACCGAAACTGCCGGCGCCGGACAGCCAAACCCCCTGGCAGGACATTTTCCGCGACCGCGTGCGCCCGTTTAGCGAGGGCATGACCCTGAAAGGCGCCGACGCGCACAAAGACATCGCCCGAAGGCACCTGCCCCGAGACAACCACTGACACCATCCGGGGGCGCAAACTTTCGACGAAAGTTTGCCCACAAATTCTCGTCGAGAATTTGCCCCCCTGACCCGAAACGAGGAGACAGACATGAAACTCTGCCGCTACGGCGCCCCGGGCGCCGAACGCCCCGGACTGATCGACGCCGACGGCCGGATCCGCGACCTCTCGGCCCATGTCGACGACATCGCCGGCGCCACGCTGTCGGATGACGGCCTCGCCAAGCTTCGCGCTCTCGACCCTGCAACCCTACCCGCGGTCGAAGGCCCGACCCGCTATGGCCCCTGCGTCGGCGGCACCGGAAAGTTCATGTGCATCGGTCTGAACTACTCCGACCACGCCGCCGAGACCGGCGCCGACATCCCCGAACACCCGATCCTCTTCATGAAGGCCACCTCGGCCATCGTCGGCCCCGACGACGACATCCTGATGCCCCGCGGCTCAAAGCACACCGATTGGGAGGTCGAGCTGGGCGTCGTCATCGGCAGCCCCTGCAAATACGTCTCCGAGGCCGAGGCGCTTGGGCACGTCGCCGGCTACTGCATGATCAACGACATCTCCGAGCGCTATTTCCAAAGCCAGATTTCCGGCCAATGGACCAAGGGCAAGTCCTGCGACACCTTCGGGCCCACCGGCCCCTGGCTCGTCACCCGAGACGAGATCGCCGACCCGCAGGCCCTCGACATGTGGCTCGACGTCAACGGCGCCCGCAAGCAGACCGGCAACACCCGCACGATGATCTTCACCGTCGCGCAGATCGTGTCGCACCTGTCGCAGCTGATGACGCTGCAGCCCGGCGACGTGATCTCCACCGGCACCCCACCGGGCGTGGCGCTGGCCGGCGGGCTCGACGGCGGCGGCTATCTCAAGGATGGCGACGTGATGGAGGTCTGGATCGAGGGGCTCGGCCAACAGCGCCAGACCGTCCGGCCCGACCCATGACCAAGCCGCAGATGCTGATGATCGGCGCCGCGACCGAGCGCATGCTGGGGCAGCTCGCCGAGGTCTTCGCGGTGCACCGCCTGCCCGAGGACCGCGAGGGCTTTCTGGCGCAGCACGGGACCGACATCGAATACCTCTTGGTCAACGGCCACGGCGGCGTGCCCGGCGACTTGATGGCCCGGATGCCGAAGCTCAGGATCATCTCGAACTACGGCGTCGGCTACGATTCCGTCGATGTCGCGACCGCCGTCCGGCACGGCGTGGTCGTCACCCACACGCCGGACGTGCTGAACGACGAGGTCGCCAATACCGCCGTCCTGCTGGTCCTCGCCACCGCGCGCAATTTCCTACACGACAACGCCTACTTGAAGGCCGGCCGCTGGCCGGAAGAGGGCGAGGCGCCGCTGTCGCGCTCAATCCGCGGCCTGACCGCCGGCATCCTCGGCTTGGGTCGGATCGGCAAGGCGACGGCGGAAAAGCTGCAGGCCTTCGGTGTCACCGTCACCTATCATGGGCGCAGCGAGCAAGACGTGCCCTACCGCTACTACCCCGATCTCGTCGCGATGGCCCGCGACGCCGACATCCTGATCTGCATCGCCCCCGGCGGGCCGGCGACGCGGCACCTGATCGACCGAGCGGTCCTCGATGCGCTCGGCCCGGACGGCACGCTGATCAACGTCGGCCGCGGCTCGGTCGTCGACGAGGCCGCGCTGATCGCGGCGCTGCAAGAGGGCCGGCTGGGCAAGGCCGGGCTCGACGTGTTCGAACACGAACCCCACGTCCCTGCCGAGCTGATGGCGATGGAGACCGTGACGCTTCTGCCCCATGTCGGCTCGGCCACGGTTGAGACCCGGCAGGCGATGGGCGATCTGGCGGTCGAGAACCTCACCGCGTTTCACGCCACCGGACGGGCGGTCACCCCGGTGCCGGAGTGCCGGGGCATGTAGCCGGCGGGGCTCCTGCCGAGCGGGCTTTTGCGCCGCGGAACGACCATTGGCACCTCACCAAGGAGACGCACCATCGCCGACCGGCGAGGCAGCGACGGGTCACATCAATTGCGCTGGCGGGGATGCTCAAGAGCCACACCGGGCACGGATTCAAGGGGCGCAGCCCCGCCGTGCCCATCGCC
>JASJCA010000098.1 GCA_030066215.1 Rhodobacter sp.
CTTTTCGCCCTGGCTGTTGCGGGACGGCGCGGCCCGTTGGCGCCAGGCACGGAGGTTTCGCCGGCTCATCGACCGGATTCAAACACAGACTGGGATGGTCGCCGGCGGGGCGGTATTTGGTATGGCGTTCCTGGTCTTGTGTGTTTTGGCCTACACCGATGCCAGGCGGCTGGGCAATCTTGAAGAGTACCAGGACTACCGCGTGACGATTGTCGGTCTCGAATTGCCCGGAACACCGGTGGAGCGAGTGATGTCCTATCTCGATGCGCGCCTTTCCAAGGGCTCGGACGGCGCCGAACCTCTGGTTGTGCAATACCCCGATCTGTCTCTGCAGGTGCGCGAGTCGCGTGAGATCATTTCGGTCTCGGGCTGCGGGATTTCGGCGGAGATGGGGAAGTTGGCAGACAGTCTGGACAATGTCGAGAGTCGCCTGTCGTGGCCGGCCGGCGTTGCGTCCTATGGGCTTGATAGCATGTCAGCGGGATTGAGCGCCCTGTGCCAAGGCCAGGAGGAGTTATACCCGACATCCGGACACCTTGACCGCGCCGTTCTTGGGCTGCCAGCGGTTCAGGACGACTTTGCGCCCTCGCTCTTGATCGCGGTCTTGGGGCCCGAAGCTGCGCGCTTAGTGTTGTTGGCGCAGACCGTGATGGTCGCAGCGATCTTCGCTCTCTGTCTGACGTTGTCGCAAAAGGTGCGCCGTCTGAGCAATCTGCGGGGGCTTGGCCTGCTTGGGGCAATTTTCCTCGGCAACCTCAGTTTTGTGCTTCTGGCGCAGATCGTACTGTCGTGGAGCAACACGCTGGGGTTGTTGCCTGTCGTGGGTCAGCCAATGACCTTCATCTCGCTTGGAGCAAGCCACCATTTGTTCTTCGCCTTCCCGCTCGTGTTTTCGGCCTTGCTGTGTGCGGCGCTGTCGAAAGGCTTGACCGAAGCGACCGATCCCAAGCCGCAAGTTCAAACCGGTGCCCAACTGCGTCGGGCCATTATGTCCGGTCGGGATGGAGTGGCATAGCCTGTGGGCTAGGCATTCCTGCCTCGACGGTCGAGGGAGTCGCGCCCAAGCGAAGCAGTCAAGTCGGCGGTATTATAGTCGCTTCGCTGGCGGCGGAGCGTTCTAGGGCGGCGATCAGGCGGTGGACCTTGAGCGCCTCGCGGCCGGGGACTAGGGGTGGGCGGTTCTCGGTGAGGGCCTGGGCGAAATCCTCGATTATGGCGCGGTGCCAATCCGAGGTGAAGGCCATCGGGTCGGCGCCGGCGCCGGAGGCGGCGGACTGGCCGATGACTTCTTGGGTGCCGTCCTGGCGGTCGATGCGCACGGTGCCGGCCTCGAGGCGGGCCGAGCCGTGCTGGCCATGCAGCGTGACGGTCTCGCCGCGCCCGGGAAAGCTGGCCGTGGTGGCGAAGAGCTGGCCGACGGCGCCGGTTTCGAACCGCAGGCCTGCGGTCACGAAATCCTCGGCCTCCATGGCGTGAAACCCGGTGGTGGCGGCCATCGCGGTGACCTCTGCGACCGGGCCGGCGAGCGTCAGCATCAAATCGAGCGTATGGATCGCCTGGGTGATCAGGACACCGCCGCCGTCGCGGGCATAGGCGCCGCGGCCCGGCACGTCGTAATAGCTCTGCGGCCGCCACCAGGGCACCGCGACCTCGACGGCGCGCAGCGGCCCGAGGCCGGGCAGACGGCGGCGCAGCTCGGCCATGGCGGGCCGCGCGCGGTGCTGCAGCACGATGCCGAGCGGGACGCCGGCCGCTTCGCAGATCTCGACAAGCTCGGTGGCGGCGGCGAGCGTCCGTTCCACCGGCTTTTCCATCAAAATCGGCTTGCCCGCCCGAGCCAGGACCTCGACCGTGGCGCGGCGGGCATCGGGCGGCGTGGCCAGAATGGCGAAGTCGATGGACGGATCGGCGGCGATGGCTGCGACGCTGTCGACGGCGCGCGCGCCGAGCCCGGGATGGGCGGCGAGGAAGGCGGCGCGGCTCTCGGGCCGGCGGGCATGGACGGCGGCGAGGCGGACAAGGCGGCTGTTGGCGAGCGCCTCGGCGAAGGTGCCGGCGACCATGCCGAGGCCGATCAGGGCGGCGCGTTTCATGACGCCAGGTCGGCGGGCAGGGTCATGTCGGGCTGCGCTCGGCCCAGCCGGCAAAGGTTTTTTCAAGCGCCACGACGATGTAGTAGAGCACGATGCCGAGGAAGGCCAAGGCGATGAGGACGGCGAACATCAGCGGGTAGTCGGAGTTCGTCTTACCCGAATCGAAGAGCGCGCCGAGGCCGCGGCCGTGGGGCGAGACGATCTCCATCAAATTGGTGCCGATGAAGGCCAGCGTGACGGCGACCTTCAGGGCGCCGAAGAATTCGGGCAGCGTCTTCGGCAGGGCGATCTTCCAAAAGACGGTGATCTGGCTGGCGCCGAGGGACCGCAGGATGTCGCGGTATTCGGGCTCGAGCGTGGAAAGCCCGATCGAGACCGAGACGGCGATCGGGAAGAACGAGATCATGAAGGCGATCAGGATGGTGTTGAAGTCGTGCTGGCCGACGAACATCAGCGCGACGATGGGCACGACGGTGGCCTTGGGGATCGCGTTGAAGCCGACCAGAAGCGGGTAGAGCGCGTCGCGCATCACCCGGGAAAACCCCATGACCATGCCGAGCCCGACGCCGACCACGACCGCCAGCATCAGCCCGACCACGGTGCGCCAGAGCGTGTCCCAGCCCATGACGAAAAACAGCTCGCGGAATTTCCAGAACGCGGGCCAGAGATCCGAGGGCGAGGCCATCTTGTAGTTCGGCCAGCCATTGGCCCAGACCAAGAGCTCCCAAAGGGCGAGGAAGATCGCCATCGCCAGGATCGGCACGCCCACCTTCTGCCAGGTCATTCGGCGGCCTCCGTTTCGGGCGCACGGCCTTGGGCGATCTGGATCTGGTGGCGCAGGATGTTGAGCGCGTCGGCCGATTCGCGGGTGTAGAGGTGTTCGAGGTCGCGGGGGCCTTTGAGATGCACGTCCATCACGTATTGGGTATGGGCGGGGCGGCCCGAGAGCACGACGATTTCGTCGGCGAGAAAAATCGATTCGCGCAGGTCGTGGGTGATCAGGACGGCGGTGAAGGGCTCTTCGGCTTTCAGGCGGTGCATGGTCTGCCAAAGGTCTTCCCGGGTGAAGGCGTCGAGCGCGCCGAAAGGTTCGTCGAGGATCAGCACCTCGGGCTGGTGCACGAGCGCGCGGCAGAGCGAGGCGCGCTGGCGCATGCCGCCCGAGAGCTCGCTGGGGCGCTTGTCCTCGAAGCCTTCGAGGCCGACCAGCGCCAGGAGCTTGCGGGCGCGGTCCTCCTGCTGGCGTCGGCTCAGCCGGGTGGGCACGATTTCGAGCGGCAGCATGACGTTTTTCAGGATCGAGCGCCATTCCAGCAGGACCGGGTTCTGGAACGCCATGCCGACGGTGGATTTCGGGCCGCGGACCTGTTGCCCGTGCAGCCAGACCTCGCCCGCGTCTGGCGTCATCAGGCCGGCAATCAGGCGGGTGAGGGTGGACTTGCCGCAGCCCGAGGGGCCGACCACGGCGGCGAACCCGCCTTCGGGCACGCTGAGGTCCAGCCCGTCGAGCACCGGCAGCGGGCCGGCCTGGGTCTGGTAGGCGTGTTTGACGCCTTTGATGTCGATCAGCGCCTCGGTCATGCGTCGTGCCTGAAGAGTTTTTTGCCTCCGGCGGGGATATTTTCGGCCAGATTAAGGGGTCTGGGCCGGCCCCCGCCGGAGCGCTTGGGTTACTTCAGCATGCGCATCGCGGCGTCGGGCAGGTAGGCGTCGGTGAAGTAGAGCGACGCATCCGGCGGGTTCTGGAACTCGTAGGTTTCGGCGAGCTGCTCCAGCGCCTTGGCCATGCGGGCGTCGTCGATGCCGCCCATGCCGTTGGCCTGGGTGTAGTCGGTGACCACGTTGGCGTCGACGGCGAGCTGCAGGCGGCGTTCCTCCAATGCAGCGTCGGCGGCGGGGTTGCGCTCGACAAGGCTTGCGATGGCGCCGGCGGGGTCGGCGATGGCGTCGTTCCAGCCCGCGGCAACGGCGCCGAGGAAGCCCTTGATCACGTCGGGGTTCGCCGCGGCGTATTCGGTGTTGACGATGATCGCGTTGCCGTAGAGTTGCAGGCCGTGGTCGGCCATCAGGATCGTCGAAATGTCGTCTTCGGGCACGCCGAGGCGCACCAGGTTGAGGAAGGACGAGAAGGAAAACCCGGTGACGGCGTCGACCTCGCCCTCGGCCAGCATCGGCTCGCGGGTCGGAAAGCCGACGGGTTCGACGGTGATCTTCGAGGTGTCGATGCCATTGGCGCTGGCGAAGGCGGGAAACTGGGCCCAGGCGCCGTCAGGCGGCGGCGCGCCAAGGGTGCGGCCTTCGAGATCGCCGGGGGCCATGACGCCGAGCGACTTGCGCCCGACCACGGCAAAAGGCGGCTTGTCGTAGACCATCATCGCGGCGATCACCGGCGCGCCGGGGTTCTGGTCGAGGAACTTGATCAGCGAGTTGATGTCGGCGAAGCCCACCGGGAAGGCGCCGGTGGCGACCTTCGGAATGGCGTCGAGCGAGCCTTGGCCGGCGGTGATCTCGACCGCGAGCCCGGCGGCGCCGAAATGGCCGTTGTCGATGGCGGCGAAATAGGGCGCCGCGGGCCCCTCGAACTTCCAGTCGAGCGCGAACGGAACTTGCGTTTGGGCGCTGGCGACTGTGGCGAGGCCGAGCGTTGCGGCGATGGCGATGGCACGGTGAAACATGGGAGTCCTCCTCTGCAAGGCAGCTTTTGTGTTTCCGGCTTATTTCAGGGGCCGCAGCGAGGCGCCATCCGCGGCCCGTCTCCGCCGGCTGGGGTCCGTGGTAATGCCCACTTTTCGGGCAGGCAACGAAAAACATGCCCAGCGAAGCGGCGGCTCAGGCGTGCGGATATCGGGATTAGGGGGGCGATGCGGGGGACTGGCGCTGCGGCCCGGTGCCCGGTTGGGAAGGAATGAGATAAGGCTTCGTCATGCGGCGCGCGGCCAAAAGTGTTGGCGATTAGAACCTGACGAACACCGTTTCCCCCCGCATCTGTCTTGTCTATAAAGGCGATCCGCCAAATCCCGGCGACGCCGTGCTTCAGGTTCACTCCCCGTCGGCACTGTGATTGAACCAGCGCAGTGCAATCCAACCGCAAGATGCTGGCGCAATGATCGCAAAAATTCTGCAAATAAGTGGCCACGCCGGTGAATTCCGTGGTGAGATGTCCGCTATACGACACTGACAGGACAGCGAGGGCTGTGTGTTCCGAGAGAACTTTGGCTTGGCCAGATGGTTCAATAACGCCCCATAGTTCTCTGATTTTGAAGAATTAAGCGGGGAATCCCGATTTGGACGCAGCAAAGTCCTGTATTGTCGGGTACATGCGCGACCGCAACCCTCCGGCGAAATCTGCTTGACGCGGAACCGCTCTGACGGACATGGTTTGAAGAGCAATCCGATAAAAAGTCCGCAAAAAGTCAACCAATTCGGGCCTGAACCCGAGACTTCGATCCGCGGACTCGCGTGCTCGTCGGTTTGGCAAACTCAATTCGGGCTGGGCCGGGATGCAGCCGCAAATCAGATTTCTAGGAGGATACGCGCTTTGTGATCGAACTCGCGCGCCGGTTCGACTCCCGACCCGAAAGTCCTGGGCGCTGCTGGCCTATCTTGTGCAATCGGGCGGCCGCGCAATCCCGCGGGAGGAACTGGCGGCGCTGCTTTGGCCGCGCGGCAACGAGGATCAGGCGCGTGCGAGCCTACGGCAGGAACTGGCGGTCCTGAAAAAGGCGCTGACCAGGGCCGGCATCGATGCCTTTATCGCGAGCAAGTCCATAGTGCGGTTCAGTGTCCCCGCTGAACTGGCCGACACCACGGCGATGGAGACGGGATTGAGCTTGGGCGCGTCCGATCGAAGGCGTGAGGCGGTGGCGCTCTATGGCGGCGATTTTTTGAGCGGGCTCAACATCCGGTCGGGCCCGTACGAAGAATGGATCTGGCTGGAACGTCAGCGGCTTAGAAACCGTGCGATCGGCGGATATGCAGAGCTGTTGCAGGAGGACGAAGCGGCAGGCGAGTCCGGCCAGGCGATGGCGACCGCGCAGGCCTTATTGGCCGTCGAAGGCACGCAGGAGCAGGCGCACCGTGCGCTGATGCGGCTTTACCACAGCTTGGGCCGGCGCGCAGAGGCACTGCGCCAATTCGACCGCTGCCGTGACGCGCTGAGGCGCGATCTCGATGCCGAACCGTCGCGGGAAACCTTCGACCTGGCGGAGCGCATTCGGCGCGCGGATGGTCAGCGACCCGCCTCGGCGCGTGACCGGGATATGGCCCCTATGCGGGACCCAAGGCACGGTGCCGTGCTCTGCGCCGGTCTGGCGCTCGCGCCCGAGCAATTGGCGGTTCTTGGTCCGGAGGCCTTCGCCGACGCGATGGAGCGGATCGGCCGCCGGCTGGCGGAAGTGGCCACGGATTATGGAGGAACGGTTCTGCCGGCTCAGGGCGATCGTTGTCTGGCGGTGTTCGCCGACCCGGGCGGCAGCGTGCATGCGACGGCAGCCGCCGCATTGGCGGGCCTGGCGTTGACCGAGATGCCGGTTCAGGTTGGTCCAGCGACACCGCAATTTCCACGAGTCGGGCTCGACCACGGCGACATTCTTGAACGGCCTGCCGGCACCCCAGATGCCATGACCGCATTTGGCCGGCCGCTGCACGTTGCGGCGCAGCTGGAAAAGGCGGCTGCGGGCGGCGAGGTGCTGGTGTCGGAGGCGGCGCAGCGGCTGATCCGGGCCCGCTTTGACATCGCGCGCGCTTCGGGGTCACTTGCATCCGAGGCTTTCCTGGGATGCGGCGGGGTCGTGCTGCGCCAACGCCTGCGACCCACGGTCTTCGATGCCGCTAAGCTCGCTGGACATCTGACACCGTTCGTTGGGCGGCAGCGCGCCTTGGCCGAGTTGCGCGCCTCGTGGCGGGCGGCGACGGACGGACCGGGACGTGTGTTGGCGATCAGCGGGACGCCTGGCATCGGTAAATCCCGGCTATTGCACGCTTTTCTGCAAGAGATCCTCGACGAGGAACCGGCCGTCGTACCGCTCGACGGATCGCCGTTTCACCGGCAGAGTCCCTACGAGCCGATCCTGCAATACCTGCGCGGCGAGATTGGCCTTGCGCTGAATGGCGTCCGTGCCACGGACGAAGCGGCGGTGTCCGACTGGGCGTATCGTCAAACACGTTTGTCCGATGGAGACCGCGCCATCTTGGTGGATTTGCTTTGCCCGTCCGGCTCCGCCGCCATCAGCCCTACAAGCCGCGCGAAACAGGTCGAAGCGCTAATTTCGGCTCTGGACTGCAGTGTCGACGATCGGGTGCCGATCGTCTTGGTCGAGGATTTCCATTGGTTCGATCCCGCGTCGGCCGCGCTGGTCGAAGACTTGGCAAGCCGGGTCGCGGACCGTCCCGGGTTGGTGCTGATCACCCTGCGCCCAGGCACCGCGCCGGCCTGGCTGACCGCGAGCAACGCGCGGGAAATCGCACTGGAGCCATTGGCACCCGACGCGGCGCAGGACCTCGCAAGGGCGGTGTTGTCCGGCACGCCATCCACAGAGCATGCCGCGGAATTGGCCGAGCGCGCCAAAGGCGTGCCGCTGGCCGTGGAGGAAATGGCGGCGGCGATCCAATTCGGTTCTGGCCAGTTGCAGGGTGCCGGCGGCGTGCAAGAGGCGCTGACCGCCCGGATCGCCGTGCTGCCAGCCACGGTGCGCGACGTTCTGCAGATCGCCTCGGTCTTCGGCCCGCATGTGGACCATAACGATCTACTGGCTGCGATCGCTCTGCCGGCGGACGCGCTGCACGCGCGGCTGCGACACTTGCAGGGCAGTGGGCTGATGTTCCGGATCGGCCGAACGCCGGATATTCGCTATGCCTTCAAACATGTGCTGGTGCGCGAGGCGGTCTATGCCGGTTTGATGCCGGAGCGCCGCGCCACATGCCATTTGCGGATTGCCGAGGTGCTTGAGGCCCGGCCCGGCGGCATTCTGGCCCCCGAAGTGATCGCGCGTCACTTCGCCAAGTCCGGCCGCGCCGGGCCGGCGATCGCGCTCTACGAGGCGGCTGGACGCCGAGCTGCGGCGCTTGCGGCGCATCTCGAGGCCGCCCATCATTTTCGCGCGGCCTTGCGCTTGGTTCGGGACCTCCCGGATGACGGTCAGTCCGCAACGGAGCTGCGCCTGTTGCTGGCACTGGGGCCGTTGGTGCAGGTCGGCCGGGGCTTTGCGTCCGACGAGGTGGTGCAGATCTATGAACGGGCACGCAGCCTCGCCGGCGAAAGCGGCGCCGGCGGACGGCGCGAGCGGCTGGAACCTGTGCTTTGGGGGCTTTGGGTCTACTGCATGGCCCGGGCCGATCTGTCGGCGGCGATCGGACTGGGCGCGGAATTCCTGGCCGAGGCACAGACCGAATCGGACCCCGTCAGCACGCTCGCCGGGACCTATATGCTGGGCGTCGGGCGGTTTTATCGGGGGCACTTGGAGGCGGCAGAGGGGTTTTTCGACCGTGCGCGCAGGGCTGTGGACGGTGCCCAATCCGGTCAGGTTGTCGCCCGCTTCGGATTGGATCTCGGCGTGGGTGCCTTGTGCTATCTGGCCTGGACCGCGGTGCTGCGCGGCGATGTCGTGCAGGCCGAGGCGCGGGCGCGCGCGGCCGTGACGGAGGCGAAACGCGCTGGAGATCCGGCCACGCTTTTGATGGCGCAGGTTTTCGCGGCGGGCAGTCACGCCTTCGCCGGTGAGGCGGAGGCGTCGTTCGACCATGCGCGCGCGGCGTTCGATGCTGCGCGGGCGCCCGGTCAGGCGCAATGGCGCGCCCAGGCGCAGATGCAGATCGGCCGAGCGCGTTGGCTTCAAGGCGACCCAGAGGGTGCTGCCGTGCTGCGGCGCGGGCTTGACGCGTACCGCGCAACTGGCGCGGCGCTTGCCGTGCCCTATGCGCAAGCCTGGCTGGCAGAGGCTTGTCTGGCAGCGGGTGCCGTCGATGAGGGACTGGCGCGGCTCGACGAGGCAGCCGCGCATGCCGCGGCCACCAGCGAGGTCTATTTCGACGCCGAGATTGCGCGGTTGCGCGGATGCCTATTGGCACGCCATCCAAGTGGACGCGCAGCCGAGGCGGAGGCAGCATTCGCATTGGCGTTGCAGACGGCGACCTCTGCCGGGGCGGGGCTGCTGTCGTTGCGCAGCAGGGTAAGCCTCGCAGAGTTCTTAGAGTCGAACGGCCGCCACGAGGGTGCGCTGAGCGTTCTCGATTCGGCATTTGCGGAGGCGAAACGCCCAGCCGGGCCGGATCTGGAGCGCGCCTTGGCCGTGCGCCGCGAGATCCTTAGCGCGCCATGACGCGCCCGCTCAGGTGCCGCAGAACGTCTGCTTGACCTCTTCGCCGGGCTCTGGTGGTCGGGTGAAGGTGGCGTCATCCGGATCCAGGGAGAAAGGGTGCGAAAGCCGGTCGAGAAGCTTCAAAAAAGGCGCGTAGTCACCTGAAACAGAGGCCTGAATCGCCTCCTCAACCCGGTGGTTGCGAGGAATGATCGCGGGGTTGGACCGCCGCATCAGATCCTCCTGCTGGGCGGTATCCGCGCCGTCGCGGGCGCGCCTCGCATGCCAATCCTCAGCCCAGGTGTCGAAGGCGGCCCGGTCGGTGAACTGGTCGCGTGCCGTCCCGTCCGCCAAGCCCCTAAAAGTATTGGTGAAATCGGCGCCGAGTGTGGCCATGCGAGACAGCAGCGTCTGGATCAGCCCGGCGTCGCCGTCTTCCGCCGAGGTCAGCCCGATTTTGGCGCGGAACACGGCAAGCCATTCCGCCGAGTAGAGCTCGGGGAAGCTGTGCACGGCGTCGGTCGCCACCGCGATGGCGCGGTCCTGATCGGCATCGATCAACGGCAACAGTGTCGTGGCCAGTTGCGCGAGGTTCCACACGACGATCTCGGGCTGGCGGGCATAGGCGTAGCGACCGAATTGGTCGATCGAGCTGAACACTGTCTCGGGGTGGTAGCGGTCCATGAAGGCGCAGGGCCCGTAATCGATGGTTTCGCCCGCGACATGGGTGTTGTCGGTGTTCATCACGCCATGGATGAAGCCGACGCCCATCCATTGCGCCACCAGCCGGGCCTGGGCGGCGATTGCGGCCTTCAGCATCGCAAGGGCGTCGGGCGCCTCGGGGAAGTGCCGGGCGATCACATGATCGGTCAGAACACGCAAGGCTTCGGTGTCCTGCCGGGCAGCGAAATACTGGAAGGTGCCGACGCGGATGTGGCTCGAGGCGACGCGGGTCAGCACCGCGCCCGGCAGCGGCGCCTCGCGGAGCACCACTTCGCCCGTGGTCACGGCGGCCAGCGCACGGGTGGTCGGGATGCCGAGGGCGTGCATCGCCTCGCTGACCAGATATTCGCGGATCACCGGCCCGATCCAGGCGCGCCCGTCGCCCATCCGGCTGAACGGCGTGCGGCCTGAGCCCTTAAGTTGAATGTCGCGCCGTATCCCTTTGGAATCGATGACTTCCCCAATCAGGATGGCACGCCCGTCTCCTAGTTGTGGCGACCAGCCGCCGAATTGGTGTCCGGCATAAGCCTGGGCCAGCGGGTCGGCGCCCGTGGGCACGCGGTTGCCGGCCAGAACCTGCAGCCCGTCGTCTGAGCGCAGTGCCTCGGGATCGAGGCCGAGCTCGCCGGCGAGTGCGGCGTTGACGGCGATCAGGCCCGGCTGGGCGACCGGAGTGGGGTCGAGCCGGGCGTAGAATCGTTCCGGCAGCGTCGCGTAGCTGTTGTCGAACGGGAACTGGATCGTCATCGCGTACCTCTGACTGAGAGGTAAGCCGTCAGCACCGCGTTGGCCAGTCCCACGCCGTATTTCATCCTTGCGGAATCTCAATCTCGTGAACGTGTCTTTTTTCAGGTAGTTACGGAGTATCTTTCATGTCTGTGACCGTTGCCCGCCATGTCATGAGGCGGAATTGCTCCCGCAGTTGGAACCCGTGCCGTTCGTAGAGGCGTCGGGCGCGGGGGTTGCCGGTGCCGACCTCGAGATGCAGCGCTTTGACCCCGGCCACCTTGAGGTTCGTCTGAAGCGCGGCCAGCGCCTCGCTGCCAAGGCCGCGGCCGCGGACCGTGTCGCGGATGAAGAATTCGTCGATGAAGCCATCGAGGCCGCCCATCTCGACCGACCAGCCGAAGGTCACCACGACGTAGCCGACAGGCGCGCGGGTGGGGCCGATCAGCCAGACCGCGCCATGTGGCGAGCCGTCCAGAAGCGGTGCCAGCGCGGCGCGGCGGTCGGCCTCGTCTTGCGCAATGTTTTCAAAGGCATGGTAGGCGGCGACCAGCGGAAGCAGGCGCTCGAGATCGTCCGGGCCGGCCAAGTGGAGCGCGGCTGTCACAGGCGGGCCAAGCGTTCGGTGAGCAGCGCGAAGAAACCGTCGGCGTCGATGTCGCCCATGAAGGTGGCGTTCGGGGCGCGGTCTGTCACGCGCCACCAGTCGGCAACGGTCATGCCGCGGGTCAGATCGGACCCGGTTTCGATTTCCACATTGATGTGCCGGCCGGAAAAAAGATCTGGGATCAACAAGTAAGCGATCACGGTCGGGTCGTGCAGGGGCGCCCCGGGAGAGCCATATTTCTCCATGTCGAAGCGCTCGAAGAAGTCGGTCCAGGCGGCGACGGCGTGACCGACGGGAGTGCCGAGGGCGCGGAAGGCCTCGACCCGGGGCCGGGTGGTGAGCGCCTTGTGCGTCACATCGAGCGGCTTGACGGTGAGCGCGGCGCCGGATTTGAACACAATTTCAGCGGCTTCAGGGTCGACGTATATGTTGAACTCGGCCGCCGGCGTGATGTTGCCGACCTCGAAATAGGCGCCGCCCATCAGGACGATTTCTTCAACCCTTTCAACAACATCCGGTGCGCGCTGGAAGGCGGCGGCGATGTTGGTGAGGGGCCCGATCGGGCACAGGGTGACGCTGCCGCTGGGCTCGTGCCGCAAGGTTTCGACAATAAAATCAACGGCATGGGAGTCCTGAAGCGGCATGTCGGGATCCGGCAGCTCGATGCCGTCGAGGCCGGTCTTGCCATGCACATGTTCGGCGGTGACCAAGGGGCGGGTCATCGGCGCGTCGCATCCGGCGAAGATCGGAACATCAATCCGGCCCGCCAACTCACAGACAATCCTGGCATTTTTCGCAGTCAGCGGCAGGGGAACATTGCCCGCCACGGCGGTAATGCCGAGAACTTCGATCTCGGGCGAGGCCAGCGCGAGCAGGATCGCGACGGCGTCGTCCTGGCCGGGGTCGGTGTCTATAATGATCTTGCGCGCCATGTCGAACTGTGTGGCTGCGGGCTTGGAAAGTAAAGCCGATCCGGGCGTCTGCAGAACGTCGGTATTACGTCGGTATTTTGTCGGTACTGCAGTGCACCATGCGTCGGCACTCGCAACACGTGAGTTGGGCGAGCGTCGCATTCATTGGTAACAATCGATTTGAGGAGGAAACCACGTGCGACGCCCATCCGTGTTCGCCCGCGCGCCGACGTTTGCTGTTTCGGCGCTTGCCGAAGAGGAGGCCTATTGCGCAACCGCCGGCACCTATGTGCCCGAAGGCAACCGTGTGGTCTGGCAATGTGAGGATCAGGACATCTCGGCGTGGACAAGCGACCCATTCCTGCCGGCGCAGTTGGTCGTGGACCGCGGGAAATTGGCGGTCGGGCTGAACGAGCCGAACCTGGATTGGGGCATCAATGTCGGTGAGCCGGAGGTGTCACGGCTTTTCTGGCTTTGCGGGACTCGCGCGTCGAGCGGGGAGAGGCGATCGGCGGACGTTTGGGCGGGTTTTCTCGTCCTGACCCTGCTCGCGTCGTGAGGAGCCGTGCCCATCGCCAACCCGCGGGGTGGCGATCCGACGCTTGTTCGGGTGCGCTTTATGGCTGCCGAGTCCGTAATGCATCGAGCGGTGCGCAAGTGTCTGCAAATCACCACCCCTCCGGGGCGGGCTGGCGATGGGCGCGGCGGGGCTGCGCCCCTTGATTCCGCGCCCTGGGCCAAGCCTTGCCGTCACTCTCCGCTGCCGGGTCGCCCGCCCTATCGCCGTTCCTCGGCTTTGGCGGCCGCCCAGAGCGCGTCCATCTCGGTCAGGTCGCTATCTTCGGGGCGTTTGCCGCGGTCGGCGAGCAGCGCCTCGATCCGGCGGAAGCGGCGGGTGAACTTTTGGTTGGCGGCGCGCAATGCCGCCTCGGGGTCGACGCCGAGATGCCGGGCGAGGTTGGCGACAACAAACAAAAGGTCGCCAAGTTCCTCCTGTATCTCGGCCTGGCTGAGGCTGACGCGCGCCTCGGCCAGTTCGCGCGCCTCCTCGGCGATCTTGTCGGTTACGTGGGTCGCGTCGGGCCAGTCGAAGCCGACGCGGGCGGCGCGTTTCTGCAGCTTTACCGCGCGCAACAGGGCGGGCAGACCCACGGCGACGTCGTCGAGCACGCCTTGCGCCCCGCGCCCCGCGCGCTCGGCGGCCTTGACGGTTTCCCAATCGACGGTCTGCTGTTCGGCGGACTTTTTGCGGCTTTCGTCGCCGAAGACATGCGGGTGGCGCGCGACCATCTTGTCCGAGATCTTGTCGGCGACGCTGGCGAAGCTGAAGAGCCCAGCCTCTTCGCCCATCTGGGTGTGGTAGACGGTCTGCAAGAGCAGATCGCCCAGTTCGCCCTCAAGCTCGTCCCAGGCCTCGCGCTCGATGGCGTCCGCGACCTCGTAGGCCTCTTCGATCGTGTAGGGCGCGATCGAGGCAAAGTCCTGCTCGATGTCCCAAGGGCAGCCCCTGTCGGGGTCGCGAAGGCGGCGCATGATCTCCAAGAGCCGAGGCAGGCCACCGGCGGGATCGTGGACCAGCGCGTCGCTGTCTTTCGCCATTGTGGGGCAGTCCATTTCGTGGAACCTTCGCTGCGGTTATCGGCGGATCGGCGGGGGAGAGTCCACAGTGCCCATCATCAATCGCATCGGCGATTTTGCGTCCGAGATGACCGAATGGCGCCGCTGGATACATCGCAATCCCGAGTTGGGCTTTGACTGTCACAAGACGGCGGCCTTCGTGGCGGAACGGCTGCGTGACTTTGGGGTCGACGAACTGCATGAAGGGATCGCCACGACAGGACTTGTGGCGATCATCAACGGACAGGGCGACGGGCCGACGATCGGGCTGCGGGCGGATATGGACGCGCTGCCGATCCTTGAGGAGACCGGCGCCGATTATGCCAGCGAGACACCCGGAAAGATGCATGCCTGCGGCCATGACGGGCATACGACGATGCTGCTGGGCGCGGCGAAATACCTGGCCGAGACGCGGAATTTCAGGGGCCGCGTGGCGCTGATCTTTCAGCCGGCAGAAGAGGGCGGCGGCGGCGGCGAAGTGATGGTGCAAGAGGGCATCATGGACCGCTTCGACATCGCCCAGGTCTATGGCATCCACAATGCCGCGCCGTATCCGGTTGGGCGGTTCTACACCAATCCGGGGGCTCTGATGGCGGCGGTGGACGAGTTTGACGTCGTCGTGCAGGGGCAGGGCGGGCACGGCGCCTATCCGAACGAGGCCGTGGATCCGATCGCGGCGGCGGTGGCGATGGTGCAGGCGATCCAGACCATCGTCAGCCGAAACCACAAGCCGGTGGCGGACCTGGTGATCTCGGTGACACAGTTCCATGCAGGGACGGCGAACAACGTGATCCCGGACACGGCTCGGTTCTCCGGCACCATCCGGACATTCGATGCCGCCACCCGCGACATGGTGTTCCGCCGGATCCGAGAGATCGTCGATGGCCACGCATCGGGTTTCAATGTCGCTGCAGAGCTAGCGTTCGACGAAGGGTATCCGGCGACGGTCAACACGCCGGAGAAGGCGGCGTTTGCGGCGGATGTGGCTGCCGAGATCGTCGGGGCCGACGCCGTGGACGGGCACCACGAGAAGGAGATGGGGGCGGAGGATTTCAGCTATATGCTGCAGGCGCGGCCCGGGGCGTATCTGTTCCTCGGCCAGGGCAATACCGTGGTCTGCCACCACCCGGCCTACGACTTCAACGACGAGATCGCGCCGATCGGGGCGTCGTTCTTTGCCCGTCTGGTAGAACGGGCCCAGCCGGTGTGACACGCGTCCCGGATTGTCGCGGGATCTCAACGGCGAATGAGGGATAGGGTCCGGATCACGTCCGGAATGCGACGGAGGGCGGCGGCGATGGCGTTGGAAGACGCAAAGAAA
The DNA here is from genome assembly GCA_030066215.1 of Rhodobacter sp. Taxonomy (GTDB): domain Bacteria; phylum Pseudomonadota; class Alphaproteobacteria; order Rhodobacterales; family Rhodobacteraceae; genus JASJCA01. Next base: position 15,294 of record JASJCA010000098.1, read on the forward strand.
CAGGTCGATACGGCGATCACACGGCCCGGTCTGAAGGGGTTGTCGAATGAAAACACTTTCAGCGGGGTCACCTCGTTCCTGCGGCGGCGGCTGACCAAGGACCTGGCCGGAGTCGACATCGCCGTCACCGGCATTCCCTTCGACCAGGCGGTCACCAATCGGCCGGGCACCCGGCTGGGGCCGCGGGCAATCCGCGAGGCCTCGGCCCTGCAGGCGCCGGATGCGCCCTACGGCTGGGGCTTTGACGCGATGTCGGACTTCGCCATCGCCGACTGTGGCGATCTGGCCTTCGATTATGCGGTGATGGCCGACGCGCCGGCGGCGATCGAGGCGCATGTCGGCGGTATCCTGGACCAGGGCGCGGCCTGTCTGGCGCTTGGCGGGGACCATTCGATCTCGCTGCCGATCCTGCGGGCGCATGTGGCCCGGCACGGGCCCTTGGCACTGCTTCAGTTCGACGCCCATACCGACACCTGGGCCGACGACAATGCGGATCGCGTCGACCATGGGACGATGTTCTACAAGGCGGTGCGCGAGGGGCTGATCGATGTCGGGCGGTCGGTGCAGGTTGGGATCCGGACCGACAACCCGGACACGCTGGGGATCGAGATCATCGACGCGCCCGAGGTGCATCGGCTGGG
>JASJCA010000099.1 GCA_030066215.1 Rhodobacter sp.
GCCGAGGGCATCGGGCTCTGCCGGACAGAGCACATGTTCTACGAGGACGACCGGCTGACGGTGATGCGCGAGATGATCTTCGCCAACACGCCAGAGGACCGGCAATCGACGCTGGACCAACTGTTGCCGATGCAGCGCCGCGACTTCGTCGAGGTGTTCGAGATCATGCAAGGGCTGCCGGTCTGCATTCGCCTGTTCGACCCGCCGCTGCACGAGTTTCTGCCCAGCGACCGGCAAGAGCTGCGCGATCTGGCCGAATCGCTCGACAAGCCGATCGCCGACGTCACCCGCCGGGTCGAGCAGCTGAGCGAATTCAACCCGATGCTCGGCCTGCGCGGGGTGCGGCTGGGGATCACCGTGCCCGAGATCTACGACATGCAGGCCCGCGCGATCTTCGAGGCGACGATCGAAGCCAGCAAGAACGGCGATGCTGTGGTGCCCGAGATCATGATCCCGCTGGTCAGCGCCCGGCGCGAGGTCGAGCTGGTCAAGACCCGCATCGACGCGGTCGCCGCCGCCGTGCACAACGAAAGCGGGGCCGAGTTCGACTATCGCTTAGGTGTCATGGTCGAGACCCCGCGCGCGTGCCTGCGCGCCGATGAGATCGCGCTGCACTCGGCGTTCCTGAGTTTCGGCACCAACGATCTGACCCAGATGACCTATGGCCTGTCGCGCGATGATGCCGGGCGGTTCATGTCGGACTACGTCAATCAGGGCGTCTACCGCGAGGACCCGTTTCACACGCTCGACACCGACGGGGTGGGCGAGCTGTTGATGCTGGGGGCCGAGCGTGGGCGGAAAACCGCCCCCGACATCATGCTGTCGGTCTGCGGCGAGCATGGCGGCAGCGCCGAATCGATTTCGTTCTGCCGGGACGCGGGATTCGACTATGTGTCCTGCTCGCCATACCGGGTTCCAGTGGCTCGGCTCGCTGCGGCGCAGCTGGCGCTGTCCCGGCCGTTGACCGACCGCTAGGTGTTAACCCATTGATCTAAAAGGACCCGCCGCGCGGAGAAAATTCACACTTCATTCGGTTTGCGCTTGCATTTTGGACACAACGCCGCACGAATCGGCGGCCGGACTCGACTCACCGTGACTTTTTTGCCTATAGGGCGAAGTCAAGGTGAAAAGTGCGCCCATTCACGGGACACCTGGGGGATAGGATGAAGCTGGTAGGTCTGTTTAGGGCGGCTGCGTTTTTGTGTGCGATCACAACCGCCGGCACTGCGTCCGCCGACATCGTTTTGAGCGAATCGAACAATCCTGGGATCCAGATCGACACCCGTCTGACCGATCTTCTCAGCCGCGAACGCATCGCGCTCGGCAAGCTGAACGCGGCCCGGCTGGAGCGTTTGGCGAACCTGCCTGCGACCGAGCGTTTCGAAAAAACGAAACCCGCTAAGGTTGTGTACTCGCGCGACTGGCTGGATGCGTTTCCGCCCGCCAAGGGCAATGCCAGCTGGCGCTGTCTCGCCGAGGCGCTGTACTTCGAGGCTCGCGGCGAAAGCGTAAGGGGCCAGTTCGCGGTGGCCGAAGTGATCCTGAATCGGGTCGACAGCGGTCGGTTTCCGAACTCGGTCTGCGGCGTGATCCGCCAGGGCACCGGCAAGCGCTATCAGTGCCAGTTCACGTATACATGTGACGGCCATGCCGAGAAGATCCACGAGCCCGCGGCCTATACCCGGGTCGGCAAGGTGGCGCGGCTGATGCTCGACGGCGCGGAGCGTCGCCTGACCTCGGGCGCCACGCATTACCATACCAAGGCAGTGAGCCCACGCTGGTCGCGCACCTTCCCTCGCACCGCCACGATCGGCGTGCACCACTTCTACCGGATGCCGACCAAGCTGTCGCGCCGCTGAGCGGCGAGGGGCGGGGTTCGGAGCGGCGCACACGGACCGTCCGGGGTGCGAGATTTTGCCTGAGAAGACGGTTGCTGCCGTCGTGATCAGCCGTGCCAATCGCTGACCCGTCCCGGAGGGGTGGCGATTTGTCGAGACCTGCGCACCACTTGAGGTCCTACGGACCGGGCAGCCATAAAGCACACCCGATCAGAGGTCGGTTCGCCACCCCGCGGGTCGGCGACGGCCACGTCTTCGCGCAGTGGGCGAGTGTTCCCTCCAGGACGGGCCCGACCGATTGAGCCGTTCGCTGCCGCTCCCAAGCGTGGAAGTATTTCGACGAAATCCTGCGGAGGTCTCCGCGCCGCAAGACGTTGAGCCGCACCGTGGCAAGTTTCTGAAATCGCAGCGCAGTCAGCCTTTGGCGGTGTCGCTGAGGGCGCGGCCGAGGGCGATGAAGGCCTCGATCTCCTCAGGCTTGCGCAGAAGGTAGCCGACGCGGACACGCAGGCCGAAGGAACCGCGCATCACCAGGGGCTGCTGCGCTTCGTTCTTGCCGGCGCGGGCATTGTTGAGTTCCGGCGCGAAGCGGACATCGTCGAGCGCCGTCTCGGCCCCCGGCGAGGCCATCAGATGGCCCGGCCCGTCGCTTTCGACTGAGCGCAGACCTTGCGCCTCTTCGCCCAGGCCCCCGGTCATTTTGTCGAGCAGCCAGCGGCCGATATCGCCGCCCATGAGCCCCATCATCTTGTCGGCCATCGCGGCGGTCTTTTCGGGGATGTCGGGGCCGAGCACGGCCATGCCCTCGGGGATCGCCGCACCAGGGTCTTCGTGCATCGACCAGCGCACCGAACTGCCGCTGCCGCTCGACGATCCGCTGGACGAGCCCGAACGGGAATAGAGCGTCAGTGTCCAGCCTTCGGCGGGGTCCGAGATCAGGGTTTCGCTGCCTTTGCCGCCGCTGGCTGGGACGAACTCGAACTGCCAGCCGTTCTGCGCGGCCATCTTCCGCTGCGCCTCCTTGGCTTTGGCGCCGGCGCGGATGGCGACGGCGATCAGCGCGGTGCCACCGAGGGAGGCCAAGACAAACAGGGCAATGAGCAGCGGATCCATAGGCAATTACCTGATTTCAAAGAAAAACGGGCAGGGCAATCGCCCCGCCCGATTGGGTCAGCCGGTCGCCACCGCTTGGTCAGCCATTGGCCTCGCGGATTTTGTCGGCGGCGCCTTTGTCGTAGGCAATGCCCTTGTCGTCAAACATCGTGTCGAGTTCGCCCGACAGCGTCATCTCGGTGATGATGTCGCAGCCGCCGACGAACTCGCCCTTGACGTAGAGCTGCGGGATCGTCGGCCAGTCGGAGAAATCCTTGATGCCTTGGCGGATGGCGTCGTCGGCCAGCACGTTCACATCGGCGAACTCGACGCCCATAAAGTTCAACACCCCGGCCACGCGGCTGGAAAACCCGCATTGCGGCATCGATTTGGTGCCCTTCATGAACAGCACCACGTCGTTGGCCGTCACGGTGTCTTTAATCTGGGTCTGTGCGTCGCTCATCTTGGTTTCCCTTGGTTGGCCGGCATCATGCCGCGCGCATAATCCTGTGGGTCGCGGGGGACCCTGGTGACCGATATGTGGCCGCCGCTGTCACCTCCAAGGCTGCTGGCCCGGCGGAGAGCGCTATGGCGAGGTCGGTCTGCACCCTAATCCGGGGCCTTGGTGGTCAGCGCTAGTGCGTGCAGGTCGCCCGCCGGTCCGTCCATCGCGCCCTTCAAGGCGGCGTAGACGGCGCGCTGCTGCTGCACGCGGTTCTGGCCGCGGAAGCTCTCGTCGATGACCTCGGCGGCATAATGATTCCCGTCGCCGGCCAGATCGGTGATGGTGATCCGGGCGTCGGGAAACGCGGTCCGGATCAAATCCTCGATTTCCTGGGCTTGCATGGCCATGAAAGATGCGTCCTCGCCTGGTGTTTTAGATGTAGAGGGGCGCGCGGTGCTGTGCAAGGCGGGCCGCCGGCACAATCTGTGCACCTGAGCGCGCAGGGCGGCGAATTGGATCGGCGGCTTGGGTCTTCGACCCAAAATGAGTGCGCCTGCCGGCGCACGCTGGTTCCTTGGGTGATCGCTTCGGACCCACCCGACCAAATGGTCCAGAGCCGCCCTCGCATGATCCGCACCTGACGGAGCCAATCGGGCCGCGCAAGAGAAATAGACGTCTCCCCGCAAACGGGGCCCCTCGTCGATTTCTCTTGCCCGACCCTCTCGCCCCCGTCCGTCTTGTCTCATGCGAGGGTGGCTCCGGACCAAATGGTGTAGTGGGAGCGGGCCGGGGCGGGCGGGAGCACTCAGTCGAGATGGCTGGCGAAGGCGGTGCGGTAGAGAGTAGCGAGGTCGGCGAGCGGGGCCTCGGAGCCGCCGTAGCGGACGGTCGAGCCGCCGAAGCTGCCGACGCTGGCGATCGGGATGCCGGCTTGGGCGGCGGCGGTCATCAGCGCCTCGGCCTGGTCGAAGTTGCAGGCGACCAGATAGCGCGCCTGGTCCTCGCCAAAAAGCTGCGCGGTGTCGGCGCTGTCGAGGCTGACGCCGACGCCGGCGGCCTCGGCCAGCTCGAAGGCGGCGAGCGCCAGGCCCCCGTCGGAGAGGTCGGTGCAGGCCTTGATCAGCGCGCATTGGGCGCGGATGAAGTCGCCGTGGCGGCGCTCGGCGTCCAGATCGACAGGGGGCGCGTCGCCGTCTTCGCGGTTGAAGACATCCGCCAGCAGGGCGGACTGGCCGAGATGTCCGGCGGTGTCGCCGATTACCAGCGCAACGTGGCCGTCGCGGACCGCACCGTCGATCAGGTGGTCGGCATCCGCAATCAGTCCCACGGCGGCGATTGTGGGGGTCGGCAGGATCGCCGCGCCGTCGGTTTCGTTGTAAAGTGACACGTTGCCCGACACGATCGGCATGTCGAGCGCCTGGCACGCCGCGCCGATACCCTGGATCGCGCCGACGAACTGGCCCATGATGTCGGGCTTTTCGGGATTGCCGAAGTTGAGGTTGTCGGTGGCGGCCAGCGGGCGGGCGCCCACGGCGGTGAGGTTGCGATAGGCCTCGGCCACCGCCTGCTTGCCGCCCTCGACCGGGTTGGCGTGCACGTAGCGCGGCGTGACGTCGGAGGTGAAGGCGAGCATCTTGCCCGCGCCATGCACCCGCACGACGCCGGCGCCGCGGCCGGGGGTGATCACGGTGTCGGCCATGACCTGGCTGTCATATTGCTCGTAGACCCAATGCTTGGCGGCGTAGTTCGGCGATCCGATCAGCGCCTTCAGCCCGTCGATTGGGTCGATCTGCGGCAGCTCGATGGGGGTGGCGTCGGGCATGGCCGACGTCCAGGGGCGGTCGTATTCGGGCGCGCTGGAGGCGAGTTTCGACAGCGGCAGGTCTGCCGTCACCTCATTGCCATGCAGGATCAGAAAGCGGTCCTCGGCGATGGTTTCGCCGACGATGGCGAAGTCGAGGTCCCATTTGTCGAAGATCGACTTGGCCTCGGCCTCTTTCTCGGGGCGCAGGACCATCAGCATGCGTTCCTGGCTCTCCGACAGCATCATCTCATAGGCCGTCATCGCCGCCTCGCGCTGCGGCACCGCGTCGAGCTGCAGCTTGACCCCGAGGCCGCCCTTGTCGCCCATCTCGACCGCCGAGCAGGTCAGACCGGCCGCGCCCATGTCCTGGATCGAGATCACCGCGCCGGTGGCCATGAGTTCCAGGCAGGCCTCGAGCAGGCGCTTTTCGGTGAAGGGGTCGCCGACCTGCACGGTGGGGCGTTTTTCCTCCAGTGTGTCGTCGAACTCGGCCGAGGCCATGGTAGCCCCGCCGACGCCGTCGCGCCCGGTCTTGGCGCCGAGATAGACGACCGGCATGCCGATGCCCGAGGCGGCGGAATAGAAGATCTTGTCGGCGTCGGCGAGGCCGGCGGCGAAGGCGTTGACCAGGCAGTTGCCGTTATAGGCGGGGTGGAACCGGACCTCGCCGCCCACGGTCGGCACGCCGAAGCAGTTGCCGTAGCCGCCGATGCCCTCGACCACGCCGTGGACAAGCTGGCGGGTCTTGGGGTGGTCCGGGGCGCCGAAGCTGAGCGAGTTCATTGCGGCGATAGGGCGTGCGCCCATGGTGAAGACGTCGCGCAGGATACCGCCCACGCCGGTGGCCGCACCTTGGTAGGGCTCGATGTAAGAGGGGTGGTTGTGGCTTTCCATCTTGAAGACCACTGCCTGGCCGTCGCCGATATCGACCACGCCGGCATTCTCGCCGGGCCCGCAGATCACCTGGGGGCCAGTGGTGGGCAGGGTCCGGAGCCACTTCTTCGAGGATTTGTAGGAACAATGCTCGTTCCACATCGCCGAGAAGATGCCGAGTTCCGTGAATGACGGCGACCGGCCGAGGATGTCGAGGATGCGTTGGTATTCGTCCGGCTTCAGCCCGTGGGCTGCGATCAGATCGTCTGTGATCTCCGGCTCTTGCATGCGTGTCCCCCGTTTGGCGGCGTTCTTAGGCCAAGGGTCGGCGGGGCGAAAGGGGAGAGGTTGCCGCGTCTGCGAGGCCAAAAAAAAGGGGCCGGGTCAGGCCCGGCCCAGTCCAACAGGGAGGTAAACGCTACGGGCGATTCGCCCGCCCGCGTTGCATCAGACCTAGGCCCGCGGCCGCTATCGATCAAGGCAGAATGCCGAAAAAGGGTGCATTTCTGCCATGCAGCATTTGCATATCTGCCACAGGATTGGGCGCTATGCCTCTTCTTTCTGCTTTCTGCGATAGGCGATGATCTCTTCCATCACGAAGTCGCGGAAGGCGGCGATGCGTTTGGAATTCCGCAGCTCTTCTGGGTAGGCGAGGAAGACCGGCACCTCGTTCGATTCCACGTCCGGGAGGACGCGCACGAGGTCGGGAAAATCGTCGGTCAGGTAATCGGGCAGGACGCCGATGCCGAGGTTGTTCAGAACACCCTGCAACACGCCGAAATAGTTGTTGACGTTGAGCAGCGAGTGGAGGTCGTAGGTCAGCAGCATCTGCACCAGGCTGGCGCCGGCCGAGACCTGAAAACTGGTGGTGTTCTGGCAGATCAGCCGGTGCGCGGCGAGGTCGTGCAGGGTCTGGGGTGTGCCGGCCTCTTCCAGGTAGGACGGTGTCGCGTAGAGCCGCATGTTGATGGTCATCAGGCGGCGGCGGATCAGGTCGGCCTGGCTCGGCTCCTTCATGCGGATCGCCACGTCGGCCTCGCGCATCGGTAGATCGAGCACGCGTTCTTCGAGCATCAGGTCGATCTTGAGGTCAGGGTATTTCTCGTAGAGAGCCGGCAGCCGGGGCGCGAGCCAGAGTGTGCCGAAACCGATCGTGGTGGTGACGCGCAGCTCGCCAAAAGCTTCCTCGCGGCTGTCGCGGATGCGTGCCTCTGCGGTGTCGAGCCGGCGGTTCATCGCGTTGGTGGCGTCGAACAAAAGCTCGCCCTGCTCGGTGAGAATCAGCCCCCGTGCATGGCGGTGAAACAGGGTGGCGTTGAGCGATTCTTCCAGCGCGCGGATCTGGCGTGAGACCGCCGATTGCGACAGATGCAGCGTCTCGCCGGCATGGGTCAGACTGCCCGCGTCGGCGACGGCGTGAAATATTCTAAGCTTATCCCAGTCCATGGTAGCGCTATCCTTACCCGACAAGGGCCGCTGTGGTACAGGAATTACCAGAGCGATCGAGTTGATGTGGCCCAGATAAGTGACGCCGTTTTGATTTTGTAGGTCAGGCGTTTTGACCTATAATAAGGGTGAGGCGAGGCAGCGCGGGGAGGCGCAACCATGCGGCAGGACGTGACGCTTCACGACAGGTTCGATCTGGCGAAATCGCCGGTCCTGCTGAACGGGACCCAGGCCCTGGTGCGGCTGATGCTGATGCAGAAGGCGCGCGACCGGGCGGCGGGGCTGAACACTGCGGGCTATGTGACCGGCTATCGCGGCTCGCCCTTGGGCGCGGTCGACATGCAGATGGCGCGGGCGCGGGACGACCTGGAAGCCGCCGATATCCTGTTCCAGCCGGGGCTGAACGAAGATCTGGCGGCGACCGCGCTCTGGGGCGCGCAGCAGGCCGAGTTGCGCGGCGAGGGGCGGTACGACGGCGTCTTCGGGCTGTGGTACGGCAAGGGGCCGGGGGTGGACCGCAGCGGCGACGCGATGCGGCACGCCAACATGGCCGGGTCGTCGAAATACGGCGGCGTGATCATGGCGATGGGCGACGACCACACCGGCGAATCCTCGACGACGCTGCACCAGTCCGACTGGGCGATGGTCGATGCCTATATGCCGGTTTTGTCGCCGGCCGGCGTGCAGGAGGTGCTGGATTACGGCCTCTACGGCTTTGCATTGTCGCGGTTTTCCGGGCTCTGGGCCGGGCTGAAGCTGATGAAGGACACGGTCGAGGCCACAGCGGTGGTCGACGGGCGGGTTGACCGCATGAGCTTCGTTGCGCCCGCGTTCCAGATGCCCGAGAGCGGGCTCAACATCCGGCTGGTCGATGACCGTATCCCGCAGGAGGCACGCGTCATCGACTATAAGAGGTTCGCCGCGGAAGCCTTTGCGCATGCGAACAAAATCGATCGCCGGGTCTGGGGCAAACCGGGCGCGAAGATCGGCTTTGTCGCCGCCGGCAAGAACTGGCTCGATCTGGTGCACGCGCTGTCGCTTCTGGGCATCGACGCCGACGAGGCAGAGCGGCTGGGGCTGACCACCTACAAGGTCGGGCAGACCTTCCCGCTGGACATGGCGGGGTTCAACGCCTGGGCCGAGGGCCTCGACCTGATCGTGGTGGTCGAGGAAAAGCGCAAGCTGATCGAGGTGCAGGCGAAGGAGGCGATCTTTGACGACCGGCGCGGGCGGCGCATCTATGGCTGGCGCGACGACAAGGGAAACGAGCTGTTCCCGACGCGCTGGTGCCTCGACCCGATGATGATCGCCGAGAAGCTCGGCGGCATCCTGATCGACGAAGGCCGCGGTACCGATCGGATGAAGGCCGGGTTGCAAGCACTTGACGAGGCTCGGAAAGCCGACAATGCCGAAGAGATCGCGGCGCGGCTGCCCTATTTCTGCTCGGGCTGCCCGCACAACTCGTCGACCAAGCTGCCCGAGGGGTCGCGCGCCTATGCCGGGATCGGCTGCCATTTCATGGTGCAGTGGATGGAGCGCGAAACGCTGGGCTACACGCATATGGGCGGCGAGGGCGCGAATTGGATCGGCGAGGCGCCGTTTTCGACCCGCGCGCATGTGTTCCAGAACCTCGGCGACGGGACCTACAACCACTCCGGCGTTCAGGCCATCCGGTTTGCCCTGATGGCGGGCACCAACATCACCTACAAGATCCTCTACAACGACGCCGTGGCGATGACCGGCGGGCAGGCCAACGACGGCGGGCTGACGCCGCAGCAGATCGCGCGCGAGCTCTTGGCGATGGGCGTGCGCCACGTGGCGCTGGTCTATGACGAAAAGGAAGACGTGGACCTGAGCGCTTTCCCGAAGGAGGTGCCGCGGCACCCGCGCGAGGACCTGCAGCACGTCCAGGAAACCTTCAGCAAATACAAGGGTGTGTCGGCGATTGTTTATGTTCAGACCTGTGCTGCGGAAAAGCGGCGGCGGCGCAAGCGCGGGCTGTTTCCCGACCCCGACAGGCGGGTCTTCATCAATACCGACATCTGCGAGGGCTGCGGCGATTGCGGAGTGCAGTCGAACTGCGTCTCGATCGTGCCGGTCGAGACCGACCTGGGCCGCAAACGCGCCATCGACCAGTCCTCCTGCAACAAGGATTTCTCCTGCCTCAAGGGCTTCTGCCCGTCTTTCGTCACTGTCGAAGGCGCGCAGATTCGCAAGGAGGCGACAGCCAGCATCGATGTCGGGCATTTGCCGGAGCCGGAACTGCCGCAGATTGATGGCACCCACAACGTGGTGATCACCGGGGTCGGCGGCACCGGCGTGGTGACCATCGGCGCGGTGATGGCGATGGCGGCGCATCTCGACGGCAAGGGCGTCGGGCTGATGGAGATGGCCGGGCTGGCGCAGAAGGGCGGCGCGGTGCATATCCACTGCCGCCTGGCCGAGCGCCCCGAGGACATCAGCGCGATCCGGGTGGCGACGGGCGAATGCGACGCGCTGATCGGCGGCGATCTGGTGGTCTCGGCCGGCGCCAAGACGCTGGGGCTAATGGCCACCGGCCGCACCGGCGCGGTGGTCAACTCCCACGAGATTGTCACCGGGGACTTCACTCGCGATACCGAATTTCGGTTGCCGTCCGAACGGTTAGCGCTTGCTCTTGAAGCGCGGTTGCGGGATGGGCTGGCGATGTTCGACGCCTCCGATTTGGCCAAGGCGCTGTTGGGCGACACGATTTTCTCGAACATGATGATCTTCGGCGCGGCCTGGCAGCGCGGGCTGGTGCCGCTGTCCCATGCCGCGATCCTGCGGGCGATCGAGCTGAACGGCGCCGCGGCGGAGCGCAACAAACAGGCCTTCGAATACGGCCGCTGGGCGGTGCTGAACCCCGAGGCGGCCGGCCGGGTGACGGCATCGAACGTGGTCGGCTTGCCGACATCGCTCGACGACAAAATCGCATTCCGGGCCGATCACCTGGTGGCCTATCAGGGCAAGCGGCTGGCGCGGCGCTATCGCAGGATGGTGGAGCGGTTCGAGAACCCGCGGCTGCGCGAGGCGGTCGCCAAGGGCTATCACAATGTCCTGGCCTACAAGGACGAATACGAGGTCGCGCGGCTTTTGCTGCAATCCGAGGCCAAGGCGCGGGAGGCCTTCGACGGCGAACTGAAGCTGACCTACCACCTGGCGCCGCCGCTTCTGTCGAAGACCGGACCGGACGGCCGCCCGGCGAAGCGCGCATTCCGGGCGACCTGGATGTTCCGGGTGCTGGCGCGGCTGAAGGGCTTGCGCGGCACGCCGCTCGATGTCTTCGGCTATTCGGCGGAACGACGCATGGAGCGGGCGCTGATCCGGCAATACGAGGCCGACATGGCGGCTCTGCCGGAGCTGACCGGCGATGCGCTCGACGCGGCCGTGGCGCTGGCCGAATTGCCGTTGCAGATCAGGGGCTTCGGGCCGGTGAAGGCGGCAAACGAGGCCAAGGCGGCGAAGCGGCGCGAAGAGCTGCTGGCAGTGCTGCACGGCGGCGGCGCGCCGGTCCGCCAGGCGGCCGAGTGACGGGGTCGTCACGCATGTCACGCAACCGTCATGCAGTCTGGGCAGGGTCCGGCGACTAAGGTAAGAGGCCGCCGAGCAGTCCTTCGAAAGGAACGGTCCATGGGCGTCAGTCGCCAGGCCACGCGCGAAATCAGCTATGCCAGTTCGGTCCAGTCCAAGGGCGGCCGCGCGGTGATCCGCGTGCTGGAAAACGCCACCGGGCGGCTGCGGCTGATCAGGCGCGCCGAGGGCTACGAGAAGGAGATCGCGGCTGGCCGCGATTTCTGGCAAGTCATGGTCGAACGCTACGGGCTGAGCCTCGACGTGGTGCGCGGCTCGCTTGCGAACATCCCCGCCGAGGGGCCGCTGATCCTGGTGTCGAACCACCCGTACGGCATCCTCGACGGGCTGATGATCGGCCATATCCTGAGCCTGGTGCGCGGCGATTTCCGCATTCTGGCGAATCGGGTGTTCCGCAGGGCGCGGGAACTGGACGAAATCATCCTGCCGATCTCGTTCGACGACACCAAAGCGGCGCTGAAGCTGAATGTCGAAACCCGGAAGACGGCGCTGCGCTACCTCGCCGACGGCGGAGCGATCGGGATCTTCCCCGGCGGCACCGTGGCGACGGCGAAAACGCCGTTCGCGCGGCCCCTGGACCCCGCCTGGCGCACCTTCACCGCCAAGATGATCGCCAAATCCGAGGCCGCCGTGGTGCCGATCTATTTCGACGGGCACAATTCGCGGCTGTTCCAGGTTGCGAGCCATCTGCATTTCACCCTGCGTATGGCGCTTTTGATCAACGAGTTCCGCGCCCGGGTCGACGAGCCGGTGAAGATCGCCGTGGGCGCGCCGATCCCACGGGCCGATCTGGAGGCGAATCGGGATCCGAAATCGATGATGGATTTCCTGCGGCAACGCACGTATGCCCTGTCGCCGAAACCGCTCAAATCCACCGGCTACGGGTTTGAGTTCGAGGATCGGTGGAAGGCGTAACACGTGGCAGTCGGCATTTTCGATTCGGGGCTCGGCGGGCTGACCGTCTACCGGGCGGCGTCGGCGGCGTTGCCGGACGTGCCCTTCGTCTACTACGGCGACAACGCGCATACGCCCTACGGCGTGCGGGACGACGACGACATCTATGCGTTGACCATCGCGGGCGTGACGCGGCTGTTCGAGGCGGGGTGCGATCTGGCGATTTTGGCCTGCAACACGGCGTCGGCGGCGGCGCTTCGGCGGATGCAGGAGAACTGGGTGCCGCGCGACAAGCGCGTCCTGGGCGTCTTCGTGCCGATGATCGAGGCGCTGACCGAACGGCATTGGGGCGACAACTCGCCGCCGCGCGAGGTGGCGGTCAAGCACGTGGCGCTCTTCGCCACGCCCGCCACCGTGCGCAGCCGCGCCTTCCAGCGGGAATTGGCGTTTCGCGCCATAGGGGTAGATGTCGAAGCTCAAGCCTGCGGCGGGGTGGTGGACGCGATCGAAGACGGCGATATGATCCTCGCCGAGGCGCTGGTGCGGTCCCATGTCGACGCACTGAAACGCAAGATGCCGGACCCAGAGGCTGCGGTGCTGGGCTGCACCCATTATCCGATGATGCAGGAGGTCTTTCAGGACGCATTGGGGTCTGACGTGACGGTCTACAGCCAGCCCGACCTTGTGGCGGCGAGCCTTTCGGATTATCTGTCGCGGCATCCGAATATGGTGGGATCCGGGGAAGAGCGCATGTTCCTGACCACAGGCGATGCAAGGCGCGTGTCGGACCAGGCGACGCGGTTTCTGCGACGAAAGATCGACTTCGTCGCGGCCTGAGCGCCGTTTTCCCAGCATTCTCAGACATTTCGGATCGATCCCATGACCTATGACATCGCCATTCTGGGCGCCTCCGGCTATACCGGCGCCGAGCTCGTCCGGCTGATCGCCACCCATCCTCAGATGCGCATCGCGGCGCTGTCGGCCGACCGCAAGGCGGGGCTGGCAGTGGCAGAGGTGTTTCCGCATTTGCGGCATCTGAATCTGCCGAAACTGGTGAAGATCGACGAGATCGATTTCACCGGCCTCGACCTGGTGTTCTGTGCCTTGCCGCATGCGACATCTCAGAGCGTGATCAGCAGGTTGCCGGCCGACGTTAAGGTCGTTGATCTCAGCGCGGATTTCCGGCTGCGCGATCCCGACGCCTATGCCAAATGGTACGGCAAGCCGCATGCGGCGCCGGAATTGCAGCAAGAGGCCGTCTATGGGCTGACCGAGTTCTATCGCGATCGGATCCGGGGCGCGCGGCTGGTGGCCGGGACCGGGTGCAATGCGGCGACCGGGCAGTTCGTGCTACGGCCGTTGATCTCGGCCGGTGTGATCGACCTCGACGAGATTGTCATCGATCTGAAGGCCGGGGCTTCGGGTGCTGGGCGGTCGTTGAAGGAACATCTGCTGTTTTCCGAGCTTTTCGAGAACGTTAGGGGGTATTCTTTAGGCGGCACCCACCGCCATCTTGGCGAGTTCGACCAGGAGTTTTCGGACCTCGCCGGACGGCCCGTGGAGGTGCAGTTCACGCCGCATCTGATCCCGGCGACGCGGGGCATTTTGGTGACGGCCTATGTCCGGGGCGACGCGGAGACGATCCATCGGACGCTGGCGGAGGCCTATGCCGCCGAAGTCTTCGTCGAGGTGCTGCCCTTCGGTGCGGTGCCGGCGATGAAGGACGTGCGGGGGTCGAATTTCGTGCATCTGGGCGTCGTCGGCGACCGCAAGCCTGGGCGGGCGACGGTGATCGCGGTGCTCGACAACCTCACCAAGGGCTCGTCGGGGCAGGCGGTGCAGAACGCCAATCTGATGCTGGGCTGCGACGAAACCGCCGGGCTGATGGGCGCGCCTTTGTATCCCTGACCGCAGCGCTTATCTTGGGGTCGTGCGGCGGTCGGAGGAGCCATGAAGGGACTGAAAAAGCAGCGGCGCATCCAGATCGTCGTGGTCGCCGCGGTGGCGCTGGCGCTATCGACGGCGCTGATCGGCTATGCGATGCGCGACGGCATCAACTTTTTCCGCGCCCCGAGCCAGGTGGCCGAGGAACCGCCCGCAGCGACCGAGGTGTTCCGGCTCGGCGGGCTGGTCGAAGAGGGCACGCTGGTGCGCGGCCAGGGCGAGACCGTCACCTTCAGCGTGACCGACGGCGGCGCCTCGATCCCGGTGGCCTTCACCGGCGTTCTGCCCGATCTCTTCGAAGAGGGTCAGGGCATGGTCGGCACCGGATCATACATCAACGGCGTCTTCCAAGCTTCTGAAATCCTGGCGAAACACGACGAGACCTACATGCCCAAAGAGGTCATGGACGCGCTGAAGGACCAGGGCGTTTACCAGGACCCGAACGGTTAGGTTCCCAAAATTTAACTGAAATCGTGCACGTTCTGGCCCGTTTGAAGCAAACGAGGCACGAGCGAAATGAAATCGGTTGAAGCGATTGCGGATGAAATCGTCGCCCGCGAGGGCGGCTATGTGAACGATCCCGACGATCCGGGCGGGGCCACTAAGTACGGCGTCACCATCGGCACGGTGGCGCGGCTGGGGCTGGACCTCGACGATGACGGGCGGATCACGCCCGAGGACGTCAAGCGGCTGACCAAGGTGCAGGCGCGGCAGATCTTCGTTGACCACTATTTTCACCGGCCCCGGATTTCGGCGTTGCCCGAGGCGCTGCAGGCCAGCGTCTTCGACATGTTCGTCAATGCCGGCGGCAATGCGGTGAAGATCCTGCAACGGCTTTTGAACGACATGGGCCAGCGGATATCGGTCGACGGCGCGATCGGGCCGCAAACGATCGAGGCATCGAAACTCGCCCATGCCAGCGCGCCGGACCATCTGTCTGATGCCTATGGGATTGCGCGGCGCAACTACTACTACGCCCTGGCCGACCGGCGCCCGGCGTCGCGCAAATACGCGCGCCGGCGCGACGGCGGCAAGGGCGGCTGGATCAAGCGGGCCGAAGAGTTCATCAGCCCGCGCTATCACCTGACCGAGGCGGAGCACCGCCGGAGGGTGGCGGCATGGGGCTGATCGACGGGCTGTTCGGGCTGCTGTTCGGCGGCGGGCGCAATGTGATCAAGGAAACCGCGGAGGTGTTTCGCGAGAATGCCGAGGCCGGGGCCTTGCGCGGGCACGACCTGCGGGTGGCGACGCTGGAGCAATTCGCGGCGGAATTTGCTCTGCAACGCAAGGGGTTGTTTGACCGGGCGATCGATGGGCTGAACCGGGTGCCGCGGCCAGCCATGGCGCTTGGCGTTTTGGGGCTGCTGGTGGCGGCGATGGTCGATCCGATTTGGTTCGCCAGCCGGATGCAAGGCATCGCGCTGGTGCCTGAGCCACTGTGGTGGCTTCTGGGCGCGATCGTGTCGTTTTATTTCGGCGCGCGGCATCAGGCCAAGGGTCAGGACTTCCAGCGCTCGATCGCGGCGACCGTGGCGCGGGCGCCGGAAGTGACGCGCAATATCGACAGCCTGCGGGCGCTCAACGCCGGGGCTGGGCAGGTCCGGGCGGCGGCCGACGATCTGGGCGCGGGGGCGAACCCGGCGCTGGAGGATTGGAGGCGGGCGGATGACCGATGAGTGGCGCCGGGCGATCGAGAAGCGGTTGCAGAGCCTGGAGCTCAGGAGTGCGGTCGACGAGGTGCATCGCAGCAATGTCGAGGGCCGGCTGAGCGGCATCGAAGAGGCGCTGAAATGGCTCGTCCGGGTGATCCTGGGCGCACTTTTGATGGGCGCAATGGGCTATGCGCTGGCCGGCGGGTTGACGCCGGCGTGACGGGCTTCGGATCGGCTTGCGCCGATCCGACCGAGGCGAGGGGGGCTGTCTGCCCCCCTCGCGCTCCCCCCGA
>JASJCA010000003.1 GCA_030066215.1 Rhodobacter sp.
CGGTCCCCGGCGCTGCGGCCGGTCAGGCAATGCAGGAAGGCGACGATGTCGGCAATGTCGCGGTCGGCCCCCCAGGCCATCAGCCCCTGCAACAGATGTACCGTCATGTGCAGCCCGTATAGCGCCATCGCCGCGGCGAGGACGTAGAAGAACGGCCGGTGCTCGATGCTCAAATTACTGGTTATGCACGCCTTTTCCATGCCGCAGGCCTTCGTCACCAGCGCGTAGGCCGCCAGATACGCGATAAACGCCACCAGCGACCGCATCGCCGCGTCGGTCCAGCGCGTCACCCGGCGGCCGCAGAAATAGGTGATCAGGTTGATCGAGACATGGGCGTTTTTGCCCGCACCATAGCTCACCGCCGCCGCCGCCACGACCGTCAGCGACACGATCGAGACGTCCTCGATCCCGAAGATCGGCGCGTTCAAGACGTAGCGCCAGACCACCGCGACCACGGTGACGCCCAACAACACCACGATTGCCGCCGACCCGGCCAGCGCGAACAGCCCGGCCAGGCGGCCAAGCTGGCGTTCGAGGACCGCAAGCGCGGCGTGCAAACGCCTACATGCCCTTCATTTTGGCCAGGACGTCGCCCACGGTCATCGATCCGGCCTCTTGCGCCAGGACCTCCTCCATCGTGGCGTCGATGATCGCCTGCCAGCGGGCGCGCTCGTCCTCGGGAATATCGATGAATTCCAGACCCGCCTCGCGCGCAATCTTCAGCCCGCGCTCTGTCGAGGCCTTGAACCCCGCCGCGCCGCTTTCGGCCAAGGACGCATCCGCCGCCGCGTCGATCCAGCCCTTCTGTTCATCGGTCATGCCGTCGTAGACCTCTTTGTTCAGAAGTAGCACGAAGGCCGAGCCCGAGCCCGGGAACCAGGTGGTGAGGTAGTTGGCGACCTCGTGCAGCTTGAACGACCCGATCCCCGAGGGGTCGATCGAAATCGCGTCGATCACCCCGTTGGCGAGGTTCTGGTTGATCACGCTCACCGGCTGGCCGACGGGCGAGGCGCCCAAGGCCTTGACGAACGGCACCTGACCCGACGAGGTGATCCGCACCTTCAGCCCCTGCAGGTCGTCGAGCGTGCGGACCGGTTTGTCCTTGGTCAGTAGGATCGGCGGCGAATTCGCCCAAAGCGCCAACATTTTGGCGTCGTATTCGGTCTCGATCAGCTCGCGCGCGTTCTGCAGAGCCGCCGTGCAGGACACCGAATCGCTGCAGAGCCCCGGCAGGTTGACCACGTTGGTCATCGGAAACACCTCGCCGGTATAGCCCGGCAGGGTAAAGACGATGTCGGCAACCCCGTCGAGCAGGATCGAGTATTGCTTCGGCGGCACCGAGTTCAGCGCGCCACCCGGAAACTGCCGGACCGTCAACTGCCCGCCTGAAACCTCGGCCAGCTTGTCGGCGAACGGTGTGAACACCGCCTTGTTCATCGGGTGCTTCGGGCCCATGAAATAGGCCAGCGACAGCTCTTCCGCGCCGGCCTGCGCGCCCCACGCCATCGCGGCCGCCGCCGCCCAACCGATCAGCTTTCGCATCGTCTCTCTCCCTGGTCTGATCTCGGCCGCGCCCCCCGCGCCGCCGCCTCCCTGGGCGCAAGCCTACCGCGATTCGCCGAAATCGCGAGGCCCGGCCTGTCGGGCGCCCTCGCCGGCGCCGCAAGAATTCCACCGCGGCGGCCGGGAATCGCCCTATGGTTGGGCAATCGCGCAACAGGAGAGCCCCCATGTCCGTTCGCTTCGCCCTACTCGCACTGATCGCCGGCGCGCTGCCGGCGCTGGCCCAACAGACCACCGACAACGTCGCGCCCGAGGCCGCGACTGAGACCGGCGCCATGGCCGTTTCGGCCCCGGTCCAGGCCGCGTTGGACGCCAAGGCCGCGGGCCGGCCGGTCGCGGCGCAGGACTGGATGGTCGCCGCCGCCAACCCGCTGGCGGTCGAGGCCGGGGCGAAGGTGCTCTCCGCCGGCGGCAGCGCGGCGGACGCCATGGTCGCGGTGCAGGCGGTGCTGGGGCTGGTCGAGCCGCAAAGCTCCGGCCTCGGCGGCGGCGCGTTTCTGGTCTGGTACGACGCCGCGACCGGTGCGGTCACCACGCTCGACGGCCGCGAAACCGCGCCGCTGGCCGCCACGCCGACGCTGTTCCAGGACGCCGCCGGCGCGCCGCTGAAATTCTTCGACGCCGTCGTCGGCGGCCGCTCGGTCGGGGTGCCCGGCACGCCGGCGCTGATGCAGGCCGCCCACGACCGCTGGGGCCGCGCCGACTGGGGCGGGCTTTTGGCCGACGCCATCGCGCTGGCCGAGGGCGGCTTTGCGGTCTCGCCCCGTCTCGCGCGGCTCGTCGCCCGCGATGCCGAGCGCCTGTCCCGCTTTCCCACCACCCGCGCCTATTTCCTGCCCGGCGGCGCCCCGCTGGCCGAGGGCGCGACGCTCAGAAACCCCGGCTACGGGGCGACGCTGAGGACACTGGCCGCCCACGGGGCCGACGCCTTCTATACCGGCGCCATCGCCCAGGACATCGTCACCACCGTGCGCACCGCCGCCGGCAACCCCGGTGTCATGGCGCCCATCGACCTCGCCATCTACCGGGTCAAAGAGCGTGCGCCGGTCTGCGTGAGCTACCGCGCGCACCGGGTCTGCGGCATGGGACCGCCCTCGTCCGGTGCGCTGACCGTGGGCCAGATCCTCGGCATGCTCGACGGCTACGACCTCTCAGCCGGGCCGGGCGAGCCTGACGTCTGGCGCCTGATCGGCGACGCCTCGCGCCTCGCCTTCGCCGACCGCGGCCGCTACATGGCCGACAGCGATTTCGTGCCGGTCCCGACCCGGGGCCTGGTCGAGCCTGCCTATCTGGCCACCCGCGCGGCGCTTTTGGCCGGCGACGACCCCTTGCCCGAAGTCGCCCCTGGCGCGCCGGAATTCGACCACGCGCTGCATTGGACCGACGACGCCAGCCTCGAGTTCCCCTCGACCTCCCACATTTCCATCGTCGATGCCGACGGCAACGCGCTGTCGATGACCACGACGATCGAAAACGGCTTCGGCGCCCGGCTGATGACCCGCGGCGGGTTTCTCTTGAACAACGAGCTGACCGACTTTTCGTTCCGCTCGCACCGGGACGGCGTGCCGATCGCCAACCGCGTCGAGCCCGGCAAGCGCCCGCGCTCGTCGATGTCGCCGACCATCGTGTTGAAAGACGGCGCGCCGGTTCTGGTCGTGGGCTCGCCCGGCGGCAGCCGGATCATCGGCTACGTGGCGAAGACGATCATCGCCCATCTGGATTGGGGCCTCGACGTGCAGGCCGCGGTCGCCCTGCCCCACGCCGTCAACCGCTTCGGCACCTACGATCTGGAGGACGGCAGCGACGCCGCGGCGCTGGAGCCCGGTCTGCAGGCGCTCGGCTACCAGACCAACCTGCGCGGACTCACTTCCGGCCTGCACGCGATTTCCATCGGCCCCGACGGCCTGCAGGGCGGCGCCGATCCCCGCCGCGAAGGCATCGCGCTCGGCCGGTAGGCGGCGGCGACGAGGTGGGGTTTTGGTGCGGGTGTACCCTCATAAGGGCGAGCCAGGAGGGTAAACCGAAGGCTCCCTTCGGGCACGGAATCAAGGCGCGCAGCGCCGCCGGGCCCATCGCCGCCCCGCCCCGGAGGGGTGGCGATTGGTCGAGACCTGAGCACCGCGCGAGGTCCTACGGACTCAACAGCCATAAAGCACGGCCGTTCAAAGGTCAGCTCGCCACCCCGCGGGCCGGCGATGGGCCCGGCTCGTCACGACGTGGGCACCGGTAACACCAGGCCAAAGCCAAACCCAGTCGTCCCGCCGCAGCCCGGCTCACGCGCTGCGCAAAAGCGGCCGCCCGCCGGCTTGCGCCCAGGCGCGCACCGCGTCACCGAAGGCCGAAAACAGCTTAAGCGAGACCGGGTCGTTGGCGGCGTTGTATTCCGGGTGCCACTGTACAGACAGGGTGAAGCCCGGCGCGTCCTTCACGTAGAGCGCCTCGGGCGTGCCGTCGTCGGCCCAGCCGTCGATCACGATCCGCTCGCCGGCCTCCATAATGCCCTGGCCGTGCAGCGTGTTGGTCATCACCTCGGTCGCGCCCATCAGCCGGTGAAACGCGCCGCCCTCATTAAAGGTCACCTTCTGGCGCAGCTCGAAGATCTCGTCCAGCGAGCCGTCGGGCGGCATCCGGTGGTTCATCCGGCCCGGCAGGTCGCGGATCTCGGGATGCAGTGTGCCGCCATAGGCGACATTGACCTCTTGAAACCCGCGGCAGACGCCCAAGTAGGGCTGCCCGCGCTCGGTCAGCTTGCGGATCAGCGGCAGCGTGATCCGGTCCCGCGCCCGATCGAAGGCGCCATGCGCCTCGGTCGGCTCGTGGCCGTATTCCTCGGGATGCACGTTGGGCCGCCCACCGGTGAACAGAAACCCGTCGAAATGGGTCAGCAGCTCTTCGATGCCCACGAGCTCAGGGTCGGTCGGGATGATCACCGGGGTGCAGTCGGCCACGCGGCTGATCGCCTCGGAGCTGAAATAGCCCCCGGCATGCACATGATACGTGTCCGTGATCATGTGACTGTTTCCGATGATCCCGACGATGGGCCGCAGCATGGTGGTCCCCGAACTTCACGAAGCTGTGACGTTACATAATCGCTGGCGCCGGCCCGGTCGAGGGGATTTGCGCCGCACAGCCCCTGTGCGTCCGGTCACGCCTGGCCGATCAGCCCCGCCGCCGCGATCCCCGCCAAGCCGGCGACCACGTCGTTGTCGCTGGTATCTCCGGTGACGCCCACCGCCCCGATCACCGGGCCGTCCTCGGCCGCGCGCAACAGGATCCCGCCCGGCACCGGCACCACCTTGCCGCCGTAGACGCCGTTGATCGCGGCCATGAAATAAGCCTGGTTTTCGGCCCGCGCCATTTGCGCAGTGCCCGGCAGCCCCAGCATCACCGCGCCATAGGCCTTGCCGTGCGCAATCCCGAACCGCCCCGGCGCCGCACCGTCCTCACGCTCGAAGGCGATCACGTGCCCGCCGGCATCGAGCACCACGACGGAAAGCGGCTTGAAGCCTTCCGAGTGTCCTTTGGCGAGCGTGTCCCGAACGATCGTCCTTGCCTGGTCCAGCGTCGGTTGCATCATGCGCCTGCTCCTTCCAATCGCCCCGCCCAGAGATTTCGAAATGCCCCGCCAGCCGCAGTGCCCCGCCCGGTCACGACACGCTCACCTGCGGCGTGCGGGTGGCCTTGAGCTGCAGGCGGCGGGCGTGCAGCACCGGCTCGGTATAGCCCGAGGGCTGGTCGATGCCCCTAAACACCAGATCGCAGGCCGCCTGGAAGGCGAGCCCGTCAAAGTCCGGCGCCATCGGCACATAGGCCGGATCGCCTGCGTTCTGGCGGTCGACCACGGCGGCCATCTTGCGCAGCGCCGCCATCACCTGTTCCTTCGACACGATGCCGTGGTGCAGCCAGTTGGCCAGCGCCTGGGACGAGATCCGGCAGGTCGCGCGGTCCTCCATCAGGCCGATGTCGTTGATATCCGGAACCTTGGAACAGCCGATGCCCTGATCGACCCAGCGGACCACGTAGCCCAAGATCCCTTGGGCGTTGTTCTCGATCTCGGCGGCGATCTCGGCCGGCGTCAGCGCCCCGGTCAGGACCGGGATCGCCAGCAGATCGTCGCGCGACCCGCGCGCCCCGCCGGCGGCGATCTCGTCCTGCCGGGCGAAGACGTCGACCGCGTGGTAATGCGTGGCGTGCAGCGTCGCGGCGGTGGGCGAGGGCACCCAAGCGGTGTTCGCCCCGGCCATCGGATGGGCGATCTTCTGGTCCAGCATCGCCGCCATCATGTCCGGCATCGCCCACATGCCCTTGCCGATCTGCGCCTTGCCGCGCAAGCCACAGGCCAGCCCGACATCGACGTTCTGATCCTCGTAGGCCGCGATCCAGGCGGCGTTCTTCATCTCGCCTTTGCGGATCATCGGCCCGGCCTCCATCGACGAGTGGATCTCGTCGCCGGTGCGGTCGAGGAAGCCGGTATTGATGAACGCCACCCGGTGTTTCGCGGCGCGGATGCAGGCCTTGAGGTTGACCGAGGTCCGCCGTTCCTCGTCCATGATGCCGAGCTTCACGGTATGGCGCGGCAGCCCGAACGCGTCCTCGACGACCCCGAAGACCTCGTCGGTGAAGGCCACCTCGTCCGGCCCGTGCAGCTTGGGCTTGACCACATAGACCGACCCGGCGGTGGAGTTGCGCGGGCCTTCGGTCTTGGACAGGTCGTGCATCGCGATCAGCGTGGTGCAGAGCGCGTCGATCAGCCCCTCGAAGGCCTCGTTGCCGTCGCGGTCCAGCACCGCCGGGTTGGTCATCAAATGCCCGACGTTCCTGACCAGCATCAGCGCCCGGCCCTTGACCGTCAGCGTGCCGCCGTCCGGCGTCAGGTACGATCCGTCCGGCGCCAGCGCGCGGGTGAAGCTCTGGCCGTCCTTCATCACCTCCTCGGTCAGGTCGCCCTGCATCAGCCCTAACCAGTTGCGATAGGCCAGCACCTTGTCCTCGCCATCGACGGCGGCCACCGAATCCTCGCAATCCATGATCGCCGTGATCGCGCTTTCGAGCCTCACGTCGGCGATCTCGGCCCGGTCCTGCGCGCCGATCCGGCTGCCCGGATCGACCACGATCTCGATCAGCAGCCCGTTCACGCGCAACAGCACGTCGAGCCCCGCCGCGTGCCGCCGGTAGCCCACGAACTGCCCGGGATCGCGCAGCGCCGGAGTCAGCGCGCCGCTAGTGACGTCGAGCGCGCCGATCTCCGCCCAACTGCCCGCCGCCAGCGGCGCCACCCGGTCGAGATGCCGCCGCGCCCAGGCGATCACCTCGGCCCCGCGCGCCGCATCATAGCACACGCCCTCGGGCAACGACCCCATCGCATCGGTACCGTAGAGCGCATCGTAAAGCGACCCCCAGCGGGCATTGGCGGCGTTCAGCGCATAACGTGCGTTCATAATCGGAACGACCAGCTGCGGCCCCGGCAGGTCGGCGATTTCGGGGTCGATCCCGCCGGTGTCGATGGCGAAATCCGGCCCCTCGGGCACCAGATAGCCGATCTCTTCGAGGTAGGCGCGATAGGCCGCAGGTTCGTGCGGCTGCCCGGCTCGCTCGGCATGCCAGGCATCGAGCTTGGCCTGCAATTCGGCCCGGCGGTCCAGGAGTGCGCGGTTCTTCGGCCCGTACCGGTGCACCAGCTCCGAAAACGCCGCCCAGAACGCGTCTTCGGTGACCCCGGTCCCGGGCAGCGCGTCACCCTCCAGAAACGCCGCCAGCCGGTAGTCCACGCTCAGCCCATTGCGTTCGACCCGGTCCATCGCCGACTCCCCGTTCGGTATACCGCGGTGTGCTTAGAAAAATGCCGCGTAAAGGGCAACCGGCGTGACACACTGCCGCCCGTACGATTTCCGACGGCAGGTCCCTGCCGGGTCATGTCCGCGATCTGGACCGGCCTCGACCTACCATCCGGGACACACCCCGCACCGCTAGCTTGGGAGATCACCAGCAACCTTTTGCTCGCCCGCAGCCGGAGGCGAGGACGAGAACAACCGGCGTGCGCGGCACGCGCACTCATTTCGATTGCCGCGCCGCCCGCCTGCACCGCTCGGAGCAATGGCGCACCTCGTCCCAGACCCGGGCCCATTTCCGGCGCCAGGCGAAAGGCCGCCCGCAGGCCGCGCAAAGCTTCTGCGGCAACTCCGCCTTGCGGCGCATCCGGCTCACAGATCCAGCTCCATCTGCCCGCCGCCCGTGCCGGCCCAGTCGCGGTCGCGCCGGAACCGGACCGGCACGCCGGGCTCCTTGCGGCTGGCGTGTTTTTCAACGATGCGCGCCGCCTCGTCGCGAAACGCCGCGCCACGGCGCACGCCCCAGACCGCCCGCGACGCCGCCTTGACCGCCGCCTTCACGTCGACGATCGGCGCGGGATAGGCGCGCCCCAGCAGACCCGACGCGCCGTCCCAAAGCCAAGGCTCCTGCAAATTCTCGTCCGGCACTGCCGCCAGCTCGGGCACCCATCGGCGCACGAAGAGACCGCCCGGGTCCTGGTCGTGCCCCTGCTTGACCGGGTTGTAGATCCGCACCGTGTTCATCCCCGTCGTGCCCGACTGCATCTGCACCTGGCTCCAGTGAATGCCCGGCTCGTAATCGGTGAAAAGCCGCGCCAGATGCGGCCCCGTCGCGCGCCAGTCGAGCCACAAATGATAGGATGCCACCGCCATCAGCATCGACCGCATGCGGAAATTCAGCCAGCCCGTCGCCGCCAGCGACCGCATGCAGGCATCGACGAAGGGCAGTCCGGTCTCGCCCAGCTCCCAGGCGCGCAGCCGCGCCGCATCGGGCTCCCGCGGGCGCAGGTCCTCATAGGCCGAATGCAGGCATCGGACCTCGATCTCGGGCTCGTCCTCGAGCTTCTGCATGAAGTGGTCGCGCCAGGCCAGCCGCGACTGGAACGACCGCAGCGACCCGCCCCAGCCGTCGCGGCTGCCCTTCACCTCGAGGGCCCGAGCCCGCGCCGCCTGCGCCGCCTCGCGCCCCGACAAAGTGCCCAGCGCCAGATGCGGCGAAAGCCGCGAGCAGGCCCGCGCCCCGGCCAGCGGCGTCGCCATGTCGGCGCGGTAGGTCCGGCCGCGCTCGGTCAGGAACGAACCCAACAACCCCAGCCCCCGGCGCCGCCCGCCCGGCTGCCGTCCAGGGCAGGGATCGGGCGCCAGACCCAGCTCCGCCGCGCTTGGAATTCGCCCCGGCTCGACCCCGGCGACCGCATTCAGCCCCGCAGGCGGCGCCACCTGCGGTTGTCGCACGAGGCGTTCGCGGCGCCCCGCCCAGCCGTCGCGCCCCGCCAGCCGCCGCACCACGCCCGATTGCGGCAGTTCCACCCACTCGACCCCGGCCGGCCGCGCCCATCGCGCGACCCGCCGGTCGCGGGCGTAGGTCCACAAATTGCCGGTCTCTTCGTGGCTGATCAGCCGCACCGCCCCGGTGGCGCGCCGCAATTCCTCCAGCACCGCCTCGGCCGCACCGACCCGCACCGCCAACGGTGCGCCGAGACGCGCCAAGTCATCGCGCAAGTCGCTAAGACACTCTGCCGTGAACGCCCATTGCCGCGCTGAGGTGTCCGGCAGCGCCCAATACTCCGGCTCGACGCAATAGACCGGCAGCACCGGCGCGCCGATCGCTGCGGCGCGCGCCAGCGCCGGGTGATCGCTCACCCGTAGATCGCGTTTGAACCAGACAAGCGTTGCCTCCATGCGCCGGATTTAGGCGCGCGCGCGGCCCGGTCCAGCCGCGCCGAGGCGCTTGGTTCTACGGCACCCGGCCCGGCACGTTGGGATTGTTCGGTCCGCCGGCAGGATTGCCGCCCGGCTGGTTGCCGCCCGGCCGGTCGCCGCCGCCATCGTCGCTGCCACCGTTCGGGCGCCGCCCCGGTGGCGGGCAATCGGGATCGAAGGCCGTAAACTGCGGATCGCACCGGTCGTCGGGTGGCCGGCACTGGAACTCCGGCGGCGCGCCGGGCACGAAGACGCCCTCGTCGCAGCCGACTTCGTTGCCCATCTTGTCGAGCAACAGCTGTCCCCGGATCACCGGCCGCTCTTCCTGCTGCGCGCAGGCCGCGACCACCACTGGCAAAGCGAAGGCACATAGGATTCTGGGCAAGCCCATCGCATCCTCCTTTTGTCTATGCCTTGACGGGGCTTGGCGCCCCTTGCCGCGCCAGAATGCCAGACGACGCAGGATCAGGCAACGCACGCTCCCACGAATGCCCGGCAATTGCGGGGATTTGAACACAACCGGGCCTTCACCTCGTCCGGCAATTCCGCTACGCCTCCGGGCCGGCCCTAAGGAGTCCCCGATGCGTCAGCAAAGCCCGACCGCCGTTTTTCTTAGCGATTACACCCCGCCGGCCTATCTTGTGGAGGCGACAGAACTGGGCTTCCGCCTGCACCCCACCGCGACCCGGGTCCGCTCCAAGATCCGTTTCCGCCCCAACCCCGCCGCCGCGCCCGGCCAGGATCTGCGCCTCGACGGCGAAAACCTCAACCTGATCTCGGCCGCTATAAACGGCACTGCGTTGACTGAGGCCGACGCCACGCGCACCGGCGCCGAGCTGAGCGTGCCTGCCCGCCGCCTGCCCGCCGGCCCCTTCACCTTCGAGGCCGAGGTCGAGATCGACCCGCAAGCCAACACCGCGCTTGAAGGGCTTTACATGTCGAACGGCATGTACTGCACTCAATGCGAGGCCGAGGGCTTCCGCAAGATCACCTATTATCCCGACCGCCCCGACGTCATGGCACCCTTCACCGTTCGGATCGAGGGCGACGCGCCGGTGCTTTTGTCGAACGGCAATCCGGTGGCGCAGGCCGACGGCACGGCCGAGTGGCACGACCCCTGGCCCAAGCCGGCCTACCTGTTCGCGCTGGTCGCCGGCGACCTGATCGCCGTCCCCGACCGCTTCACCACCGCCTCGGGCCGCGCGGTCGCGCTCAACATCTACGTCCGCCCCGGCGACGAGGGCAAAGCCGGCTACGCCATGGACGCGCTGAAGCGCTCGATGCGGTGGGACGAGCGGGTCTATAGCCGCGAATACGACCTCGACGTCTTCAACATCGTCGCCGTCGACGACTTCAACATGGGCGCGATGGAGAACAAGGGGCTGAACATCTTCAACTCCAAATACGTGCTCGCCAGCCCAGAAACCGCGACCGACCGCGACTACGAGATGATAGAGGGCATCATCGCGCACGAATACTTCCACAACTGGACCGGCAACCGAATCACCTGCCGCGACTGGTTCCAGCTCTGCCTCAAAGAGGGGCTGACGGTGTTCCGCGACCAGCAGTTTTCCGGCGACATGCGCAGCCATGCGGTCAAGCGCATCGACGACGTGCTGGCCTTGCGCGCGCGCCAGTTCCGCGAGGACACCGGCCCGCTGGCGCACCCCGTGCGCCCGAGTTCCTATATCGAAATCAACAACTTCTACACGGCGACCGTGTACGAGAAGGGCGCCGAGGTGATCGGGATGCTGAAAACCCTCGTGGGCGCGGACGGCTATGGTCGGGCGCTCGACCTCTACTTCGACCGCCACGACGGCGACGCGGCCACGATCGAGGACTGGCTCAAGGTCTTCGAGGACGCCACCGGCCGCGATCTGGTCCATTTCAAGCGCTGGTACACCCAGGCCGGCACGCCGCGGCTATCGGTCGACGAGGCCTTCGCCGACGGCACCTACACGCTGAGCTTCCGCCAAGCGACCCCGCCGACGCCCGGCCAGCCCGACAAGGCGCCCCAGGTCATCCCCATCGCCGTGGGTCTGCTCAACCCCAACGGCGACGAGATCCAGCCCACCACGGTGCTGGAGATGACAGAGGCCGAGCAGTCCTTCGCCTTCGACGGGCTGGCCAGCCGTCCGGTCCCGTCGCTGCTGCGCGGGTTTTCGGCGCCGGTGATCCTCGACCGCGAGACCACGACCGAAGAGCGCGCCTTCCTTCTGGCCCACGACAACGACCCGTTCAACAAATGGGAGGCCGGGCGCGCGCTGGCCAAGGACGTGCTGTCGAAGATCGTCACCGACGGCGCCGCGCCCGGGCCGGCCTATCTCGACGCGCTGGAACGCGTCGCCCGCGACGACACGCTCGATCCGGCGTTCCGCGCCCTGGTCTTGCGGCTGCCGTCCGAGGACGACATGGCCCAGACCCTGTTCGACGCCGGCGTCACCCCGGACCCGCTGGCGATCCACGCCGCGCGCGAAAAGCTTGCGCTGGCGCTGGCCGAGCATCTGTCGCGCGTGCTGCCCGATCTCTACGAGGCGATGGATATCCCCGGCCCCTATTCGCCCGACCCCAAGGCGGCGGGCTGCCGGGCGCTGCGCCAGACCGCGCTTGGCCTGATCACCCGGCTCGACGACGGCAAACGCGCGGCCCGGCAGTTCCGCAGCGCCGACAACATGACCGAGCAGCTGGGCGCGCTCGGCTGCCTTCTCGACAGCGGCAACGGCCAGGACGAACTCGGCCGGTTCTACCGCCAGTGGGCGCAGGACCGGCTGGTGCTCGACAAGTGGTTCGCCCTGCAGGCCGCGCATGCCGCCCCGCACAAGGCCGCCGCCACGGCGCGGGCGCTGACCGAACACCCCGATTTCGACTGGAAGAACCCCAACCGCTTCCGCTCGGTGATCGGCGCACTGGCGACAAACGCCGCGGGGTTCCACGACCCCACCGGCGCGGCCTACGATCTGATCGCCGACTGGCTGATCCGGCTCGATCCGGTGAACCCGCAGACCGCGGCGCGGATGACGACGGTGTTCGAAACCTGGCGCCGCTACGACGCCGACCGCCAGGGCCTGATCCGCGATGCCCTGAGCCGCATCGCCGCCACACCCGATCTCAGTCGCGACAGCACCGAAATGGTCGGCCGCATCCTCGGTGACTGACGATGCATAAGACCCCGCCCTGGCCGTTTCCGCCCGTGCGAAAGCCGCAAATTCGACACCGGATCCGCAGCACACAACGCGTACGCGACACCGCCAAGGCCGCCAGCTTGGCTGAAAGGCGCAGTCCTGAGCGAAACAACGGGATTCACCCATGACAACCCGAAAAACTGTACTGATCACGGGCGCCAGCGCCGGCATCGGCGCCGCGACCGCACGGCTGCTCGCCCGCCACGGCTACGATATCGGCATCGGTTACAACAGCGACCGCGCCGGCGCAGAAACCGTGGCCGCCGACGTCGAAGCAGCCGGCGGCAAAGCGGTTCTGCTTCAGTCCAATCTCGCCGACACCGCGGGAATTGAACACATGTTCAGCGAATTCGACGCCGCATTCCCGCACCTCGACGCGCTTGTCAACAACGCCGGCATCGTCGCCCCCAAGGCCCGGGTCGAAGACATGGACGCCGACCGGCTTCACCGGATATTCCAGATCAACGTCATCGGCGCCTTCCTCGTCGCTCGCCTCGCCGTGCGCCGCATGTCCACCCGCTTCGGTGGCCACGGCGGCGCCATCGTCAACATGTCCTCGGCCGCCGCCCGCATCGCCTCGCCCAACCAATATGTCGACTACGCCGCGTCTAAGGCCGCGATTGATACGCTGACCCGCGGCCTTGCCGAGGAAGTCGCGCCCGACGGCATAAGGGTCAATGCCGTCCGCCCGGGCATCATCGAGACCGACATTCATGCCAAGGGCGGCGAGCCCGACCGCACCGCCCGCCTCGGCCCCACCGTCCCGATGCGCCGCAGTGGCTCCGCCCACGAAGTTGCCGAGGCCGTTCATTGGCTCTTGTCCGACGCCGCAAGCTACGTCACCGGCAGCTTCATCGACGTCAGCGGCGGCCGTTAACCAAGCTTCGGACAATCGGCACCGATTCCACTGATTGTCGCCGCCATTCAGCCAACTTCCCCCGCTACTCCCTACGCAATGGCGGAGCTCTACGAATACCGTACGGCCGGGCGCAGCACGCTGACCCTCACCGGTCTCGCCGTGGCTCTGACCACCGTGCTGATCGCCGCACGCAGCGGGGCCGGACCGGTGATCTGGCTCGTTTGGGGCCTCGTGACCCTCGCCATCGCGCACCATCTGTTGCGCCGCCCCGTCGCCGGTTGCCGTATCGACGGCGCAGCGCTGACCACATTCGTCGACCGCAAAAGACGCGCAATCCCGCTGTGTGAAGTCAAAGGCGTCATTCTATCCGATTGCAGCGGCGGCCGCTGTACCTGCATGGTCGAGCTCGCCGACGGAACCGCACTGCGCCTGCCCCGCGACTGCCTACCGCCCGCGGCCACCCTGGCCCGCAAGCTTCGCCGCGCCGGCCTGCGTGTGACGATCGACCGCGGGAAACAGCGCTCACCCTACAAGTCCCTCAGAAACCCATTGTCCGACTGACCCATCGGCGTGATCAAAGCGCAAACGCAGGATCGGATCGATCCGATGATCGCTGAATGGGCCGTGTGGCATTGAACCGAGCGCCCCCGGTCCGCCGTCGCCGACAGGGCGATGATCCAAGCTCCGCTGGCGCCGCGGCGACCGACCGCTACTTCCGCGCCATTGAAACGACGCTGCCATTCCAAGACCCGCCAGACCATGGTTTAAACCCAAACCACCGTTGCCGAGAACCGCATCGGCATTGTCTGTCCCGCCAGCCGTCTCGTCGATCGTCCCGGCCTGCACCTTCACGAGCGGCCTTGGATGGCCGCCTCTGCCATGCTCGCCCGAGAATTTGGCCTGCCCGTCATGCGACTCCACATCCGCGCCCGAAGTTCCGGCCTGTTTCTACGGGTTCGACGCGGTCCAATCCCTCTCGCGCGGCATCACCCAAGCCCACGAAACGCTGAACAAGGTCCGCTAACCCTTCCGCCTGCTCTCGCCCGCGGCTGTGCCCGCGAATTCCGATAACGGCATCGCGAAGCTGCGTCGGGCCGCAGTTCGGCTCGGCGGCCGCCACGCCCTATAGGTGTCGCTGATCGACAGCTCGCGGTGTACCGAACCGACGCGGATCCGCCGGCCCGCCACTTGACCTTAGCGCGCCCTCGCGACCCCGTGTCTTCCCCACTCCGACACCCGCTCTAGGTTCCGATCAAACTTGCAGGGGTCCCCCATGCGCCTCATCGCGACTCTGCTGTGCTGCCTCGCCGTCCCGGCTGCGTCCCAGGACCGTAACGGCAACGACACCGCCGGAGCCTGGAGAGCCGTCCACCAGGCCTCGTTCGGGCTATGGGACTCGCTTTGCGATACACGCGACGCCGAGACACGCTGCTACCTGCGCTATGTCGACGTTTACCGCCCCCGCCCGCAATTCGGCGCGCTCTTTGCCTTTGTCGAACGTCTAAACGGGGCAGAGCGGGTCACTTTCGGCCTCGAATTCGGGCGCGCCTTCGGCCCCGGGCGCATCGAGATCAAGGCTTCAGGCGGCACCCAATGGGCCCTCGCGCCGGACATCTGTCAGGGCGCCGCCGAATGCATCCTGGCCGGACGAGACGCCGATGCAATCCTCGACGCCATGGCAACCGGCGAGACTGTCGCCATCGCCTTTACGGACCAATACGGCGACGAACAGGCCCGCATTTGGGATCTCTCCCAATTCGCCGCCGCCCTGGCCGACCTGCGCGTTGCCGCCGCCGAGCGAGGCATTTAGATCGTATCGGAGTCACCCGGAAACGCGCGCCTCAAAGCCCTGCGAAGGGCCAAACCCGCCGCCTCACCAACATCCACGCTCGGCCAATCCGGACCTACCGAACACCCAAAGAGCCTCGTGCCCCAACCGGCTTGCCCCGCCCACTGTGCTGACCTAGAACACGCCCGTTCAGCGCAGCAGGTGGCCCATGCTCGACCTCACATACGAGACCCCGAAACCCAAAGTCATCCAAGGCGCTCAGGCCGATTGGGAGCTGGTGATCGGCCTTGAGGTCCACGCCCAGGTCGCGTCGAAGGCCAAGCTCTTTTCCGGCGCCTCCACCGAATTCGGCGCCGAGCCCAATTCCAACGTCAGCTTCGTCGACGCCGCCATGCCCGGCATGTTGCCGGTGATCAACGAGTTTTGTGTCGAGCAGGCGGTACGCACAGGGCTGGGGCTGAAGGCCGCGATCAACCTCTGGTCTGCCTTCGACCGCAAGAACTACTTCTATCCCGACCTGCCCCAGGGCTACCAGATCAGCCAGCTCTACCACCCGATCGTCGGCGCCGGCGAGGTCCTGGTCGAAATGGGTCCCGGCGTCGCGCGCCGCGTCCGCATCGAACGCATCCATCTCGAACAAGACGCCGGCAAGTCGATCCACGACATGGACCCCGCGGTGACCTTCGTCGACCTCAACCGCACCGGCGTCGCGCTGATGGAGATCGTCTCGCGCCCCGACATCCGCGGTCCCGAGGAAGCCGCCGCCTACGTCGCCAAGCTGCGCCAGATCATGCGCTATTTGGGCACCTGCGACGGAAATATGCAAAACGGCAACCTGCGCGCCGACGTCAACATCTCGGTCTGCCGTCCGGGCGCCTACGAACGCTACCAGGACAGCCAGGACCACAGCCACCTCGGCACCCGCTGCGAGATCAAGAACATGAACTCGATGCGCTTCATCCAGGCCGCCATCGAGCACGAGGCGCGGCGCCAGATCGCCATCCTCGAAGCCGGCGGCACGGTCGACCAGGAAACCCGCCTCTACGACCCCGACAAAGGCGAAACGCGGAGCATGCGCTCCAAGGAAGAGGCGCATGACTACCGCTACTTCCCCTGCCCCGACCTGCTGCCGCTCGAGATCGAGCAAGCCTGGGTCGACGACATTGCCGCGCGTCTCCCCGAACTCCCCGATGCGCTCAAGGCGCGGCTGATGGAGATGGGCTTGACCGACTATGACGCCTCGGTGCTGACCGCCGAGCGCGAGAACGCCGATTACTTCCTTGAAGTCGCCCAGGGCCGCGGCGCGAAACTGGCCGCCAACTGGGTGATCAACGAACTGTTCGGCCGCCTGAAGAAGGAAGACCACGGCATCGCCGAGGCCCCCGTGACGGCCGCTCAGCTCGGCCAGATCGTCGACCTGATCACCGAAGGCACGATCTCGGGCAAGATCGCCAAAGAGGTGTTCGAGATCGCCTACACCACCCACCGCGACCCGGCCGAGATCGTCGAAACCGAGGGCCTGAAACAGGTCACCGACACCGGCGCCATCGAGGCCGCGGTGGACAAGGTCATCGCCGAGAACCCCGCGCAGGTCGAAAAGGCGAAAGCGAACCCAAAGCTCGCCGGTTGGTTCGTTGGACAGGTGATGAAGGCGACGGGGGGGAAAGCGAACCCGAAAGCCGTGAACGAGATCGTGCAGGGAAAACTGGGGCTCTAGGATTCCAGGAGAAGCGCACTTGAATTGGCGGTCACAACCAGGTCCGGATTGAGCCCTGTGCGGAGCTGGAAGACGTCGGCCAATGGGAGCAACGTGAGCTCTGCGCGGGTAGGCTTCTCGACCCAATTGTCTAGAGATCAACTCTGACCCGACCGGCAACGAGGATGGGATCCTCGGAAATGTTCGGCCCGGGTAGTCCGGCCATCATCAGGATCGGCGATACGCCTGTTGCCGTTTGCACCCATTGCTCAATTCGGTGCGCCTGAGGAGGTGCGCCTCGACGGCCCAAAAACTGAGTTGCGCGTCCCTGCGGACGAACACGGCACGCATCCGCTCAAGGTGATGGCCGGACAGATCTCCCCTCCTCTGGTGGCACGGCCCGCTGATAGAGATGCCATGTGGTGTGGCCGAGGATCGGTAGGGTGAAGATCAGGCCCAGAAACGCCGGAACCAGCGACAACAGCATGGTGACCGAGATGATCGCCGCCCAGGTGAGCATGACCAACGGGTTCTCCGTGACGACGCGAACGGACGTGAGCATGGCGGAAATGAAATCGATTTCCCGGTCGAGCAGCATGGGCATGGCGATGACGGTCACCGAGAACAGGACAGCCGCGAGAAACGTGCCGACGCAGGTGCCGATGGCAAGGAAGGTCCAGCCCTCCGGTGTGAAGAACACGGTGGTCAAAAACCCGTCCAAATCCGAGAAGGATGCATCCTGCAGGACGATCACCAGCACAGTCCGAAATTGGTAGAACCACACCCAGAAAATGAACAGGGTGACAAAGGCCATCCAGCCCATCTCGCGCTTGCGTTGACTGGCCATGACGGTGAGGATGTCCGACCAGCCAAAGGGCTCTCGCGCCTGCAACCGACGGGACATTTCATATAGCCCGGCGGCGGCGAAGGGTGCGACCAGCGGAAAGCCGACAGCGGCGGGAATGACCATCCAGATCGCGCCGAGCCAGACCAGGCACCAAACGAACAGAATGCCGAAAACCGCATAGAACAGACCGAAAAAGCCGCTCATGACCGGGCGCGCCAGAAAGTCGGAGAATCCGGCCTTCAGCGACGCGGTGATATCCTCCGCAGTCACCTTACCCACCTTGGGCCTGGCCCGCTGTTGCGGCGTCGGATTGTCCGGTGGTGTGGACCCTGCGGTCTTGGATGTCATGACACACTCCTGCCTAAGCATGGCACTGCACTGGCCCGTTTGCCAACAGACTCGGCCGTGAAACAGACATCTCTCCTAAAAATGCCGGTCCGCATCAGGTGAGGCATATGGGCGAGGGGGAGTATGGCAGCTAAGTCCTCACGCAAGTCTTTGATCCGGATCGTGTTGCAGGTCTATATCGTTTCGCCTTATTTAGAACGTTGAGTGCGAAGATCGCGATCTGAGGCTCGCGAGCGCCCGATTGCCTTCCTGGCCAAGACCGGCGAAACCCCGGGCTATCCGGAAGGGGCTCATATGAGCCGTGCGCTGCCGCGCAAACAAGTCTTTGTGACGGGTCTTTTGTTTGGAAGCTCGTGGCCCAAAATGACCTGCAACAAAATGCCGGCTGGCAGACCCCACCGCCAGCAGCCACGAAAGGACCCGACCGATGAAGATCAACGCAGACTTTTCCAAGCGCGTCGTCGTGAAGTTCGACGAAAATGACTGGGTGCCTTCACCGATGCCCGGCGTCGAGCGCAAGATGCTCGACCGGATCGGCGAAGAAGTGGCCCGGGCCACGACAATCGTCCGCTATGCCCCGGGCAGCGCGTTTTCCGCCCATACCCATGACGGCGGCGAGGAATACCTGGTGCTTGACGGCGTCTTCGTTGACGAGCACGGCGATTTCCCGAAAGGCACATATGTGCGCAATCCGCCGACCTCGTCGCACACACCGTCTGCCCCGCAGGGCGCGACGATCCTGGTCAAGCTGCATCAGTTCGACCCCGCCGACCGTACCCAACTGCGCGTCGACACGACCACCGGTGGCACGGTCCAGCCGCTTTTCACAGACCCGCGCGAAGACGTCCGGGTCGAGACTTGGGGCCCGGGCGCCGACGTCACGCTCGACGCGGCCGGCGGCATGGAGGTCTTCGTGATCGACGGCGGGTTCGCCGAGGGTGGCGACACACTTGGGGCCTGGGACTGGCTACGCCTGCCGGTGGGGACAGCGACCACCGCCAAGGCCGGCCCCGAGGGCGCGCGGGTTTGGGTGAAGTCTGGGCACTTGACCCATGTAACTGAGCCTGCATGACGCCGACGCGGACGGAGGTCGCGATTGTCGGCGGCGGGCTCAGTGGGCTCGCCATCGCGGACGCCTTGGCGCGCGTGGGGCGGGATTATCGGGTCTTCGAAGCGCGCGATCGTGTCGGCGGACGCATATTGTCGATGACCGGCGCTGGCGGGCGGTTCGATCTGGGGCCGGCCTGGATCTGGCCGCACAACACCCGGATGCTTGCACTTGCCAAGCGGCTTGGCCCGACGGTGCGCGCGCAATACGCAACCGGCACTCTGGTCTTCGAAGACCAAAGCGGCAGCATCCGCCGCGATCTGACCTTCGCGACTATGGGCGACGCCTTGCGCATCGCAGGCGGTACCGCGTTGCTGACCGACGCCTTGGCGGCAGAACTTGACGTGGCGCGCCTTCATCTGTCGCACGACGTCCAGTCCATCGAGGTTGATGGTGGTGCGGTGCATATTGGCGGCGTCGGTCCTGGTGGCGCCTTCACGATGACCGCCGACCGCGTGGTTTTGGCCTTGCCACCAAGGCTCGCCGCCGACCGGATTACCTTTTCGCCTAAGCCTGACGCGCGAGTGCTGCGGGCGCTGGCTGCGGTTCCGACCTGGATGGCCAGACATGCAAAATTCGTGGCCGTCTACGAAAGCGCGTTCTGGCGCGATGCCGGACTGTCGGGCGATGCGATTAGCCATATTGGCCCGCTGATGGAGGTCCATGACGCCACCGACGAGGTGGCAGACGTGCCGGCGTTGTTCGGATTTGTGCGGCCCGGCGCCATCAAACGCGGAGCAATGGCCACAAAGGCGGATGCGGTCGGGCAGTTAACGCGTCTGTTTGGACCACGGGCTGCGCTCCCGGCGCAGGTATGGCTGAAGGATTGGTCCACCGACGCCAATACCGCAACGGCTACCGACGCAGCCTTGCCCGAGCGGCACCCGACCTACGGTCTGCCCAGCTTTGTCCAGGACTGGGCGGGCGAACGGCTGTTCTTTGCCGGTACGGAGGTCGCGCCACAGAATGGCGGTTTCCTGGAAGGCGCGCTCGAAGCGGCGGAAATGGCTGTTGCCTGGACGATGGTCGACACTGTGGCCGAGTCCGCCAGAGTCTAGGGCCCCTCCCGCGCACACGGGAATCCGCAATTCTCCGCGTCGGTTAAACGGGCGAATTCGGGTCGTGGTTGCTCCATTCGCGCCCCATGGCCGTGCCTGTCAGATCAAGCGTGACGAGCACTCCTTTGACCAGAGTTGTCGGTCCGGCCGCCGTACTTTTTGACGATGACATCCGCCTTCGCGGCCCTCGCTCTCACCGCGACCATCACCTGCATGCCAACACCGTCGAGGCGTCGGCGCCGGATTTATGCCGCAGCACAAGCCCCCGCATCGAAGCAGAGAACGTCGCCGCCCCCTCGCCGTGCAAGGTCTACGGACTCGGGCAGCACGGTCTGGTCCTGCGGCTCTGGAAGCGCAGCATCGACGGGGCGATCCTGGCCGGGATGTTGTCGAACCTCTGTGTACAAGCGCAGATGCAGGAGTTGCTCGAGCGGGGCTGCGCCGTCGCCGTTGTGCGCGAAGCGACCGCGGGCACGATCATCGCGGAAGGCAACGGCTACCTCGCCGTCCTGATCAACAACCGCTTCATGGACAACCATCTTCGGTGCAATTGCGAGGCCGCCCCGTGGAACAGGGCCGCAAGCTCGGCCCGCATGTGCGCCCGAGATCCAGCAGGCGCGAAAGTCTCGTCCTTCGCTAGACAAGGTTCCCCGTGACCCTCGCCCAGGTCGCGCTGCGCAGCGATTTTCTCATTGGGGAATTCGATCTGACCGGTAAGGTGTAATTGGCCGTTCATGACGGGATGCTCGCGTTGCCGGACCGTCCGCACTCCACCGCCTTTGACCCGCACACGGCCCTCGCGGCGGCAATCGCGCTGGCCGATCAGGTCTGACGTTCGACCGAGATATTGAGTAACACCTGCCGACGTTGGTCCACGGCCACCGAAATCGCACGAGCCAGCGCGGCGGGCAGGTCGTTTCCGTCAGTCACGGATTCCGTATAGGCTCGACTGGCCTCTGCCGTTTTGCAGAAGTCCGGGCTTGGCCGCAGTGACGTAAGAGGGACGTCATTCGTTTTCGATGCGGCACCATCCCTGTAAAGGCCGACAACGGATCGCCGCACCGCACCCCATTCTTCGTTGTTCAACACCAGGGTGATGACCGGCAGATTCAGGGCTTCGCAAACTTGGTGGCACGCCGTTGGGTTGGCGAACATATAACTGCCGTCTCCCATCGTCGCAAAGACCAGCCTATCCGGGTCGGCGAGTTGCGCGCCCATTGCGGCGGGCAAGCCCCAGCCAAGCCCGCCGGAATGCGGCTCTTGGAAATAGCCTAGGTGGTCTTCGAGGCAGAGCGGCGGCAGCGGGCATCCCAGCTCGTGAAAGACGCTCGCTTTGCGCCCTCTGATCGCTTGGCCCAAGCAATACGCAACCCAATCCTTGGACATCGGCGACATGTTTCCGCGCCTCGCCGCTTCGGCCACCCGGGCGCGCTCATCCGACGAAAGCCTCGCCAGTGCGGCGCGGCGCGCGTCTATTCGCGATGCGTCCTTCGCATGCGCATTCATGGCGTCGATCAATTCCAGAAGTGTCGAGCTTGTGTCCCCTGCCAAGGTTATGTCGGACCGAAAACTGCGCATCGGCGTCGACCGCGAGAACAGCGGGTCCGGGCCCAGGTGAATGACTTTCGCCGATGGATCCGGTTCCGCCCGATCCGGCCACCATGGCGCCAATGCGTCGATGACCAGGACCACATCGGCGCGGCGCAACAACTCGTCAGGCATCCATGACACGTGCGCGTAGCTCGTCATTGGGATCGAGATCTGGTTCGCCCAATAGTGGGAAACCGGAAACGCCCAATCCTCGACGAATTGCGCGAACCTGGTGAAGGCGTCCTGGGATCCGGCGCCTCGCTGCGCAAGGATCAACGGCCGTTCGGCCGTGGCAAGAAGCGCGGCGGCCTCGGCCAGGGACATCCTGTCGGCCGCATGTCTGATCGGTTGCATCTTTGAGGGCTGGTCCAGCCCGTCCGGCGGGCAGTCCTGGCAGAGCACTTCGCGCGGCAATCTGAGATAGACGGGCCCCTTAGGCGTCGAGTTGGCGATCGACCAGCCTCTGGCCAAGACGTCGGAGACCTGATCGGGAAATCTCAACTCGTAATCCCACTTGCAGGCCTCTCGCACCAGCGCGGTTTGGTCGTACATCTCCTGCCCCCATCCGATGGGCACGGTGCGGGCACCAAAGCGGCCGGCTTCCGTGACCGGGGTGCGCCCCGACATCAGAAACATGGGGACCTGATCGCAGGCTGCGTTGATCGCTCCGGTAGCGCCATTCGATAGGCCGACATTTGTGTGCAACATGACGGCTTGCGCACGGCCGGTGATCTGGAAGAACCCATGCGCCATGCCGACGGCGATGTGCTCATGCGGGATGGTCAGCGCCTGTGGTAGGTCAATGCCTTTGTCCCGGGCCTCGATCAGACCCTCGATGACGGGCGGGAAATCCGTGCCGGAATTGGCGAATACGTAGTCGACCCCCAAGGCCTTGAGCTTAGCAAACAGTGCCCCTCCTGCGGTGAGTGATGTCGTCAAGTTGCCTGGCCCCCGATCCAGCACGATGTGGAGCATGGAAGACGAGCGCCGATCCCAAGTCAATTGACGCGGGCTTCTGACGGTCGCGGAGTGTCAGGCGAACCGGACCCGTACGGAACTTGCCCGTTACCAGTCGGACCAGGTTAGCACTCCAAGCGCGCGCGGCGTGGTCATTGATCCTGGTCAGGGTAGATATAGGGGGTGATGTTTTCGGCGGACATGGCGTAGCCGATCTCGGCCAGGGCGGTGGCCGTGGCGGCGGTGCCGAACATCCCGGTGACGTAGACCGGGTCGTAGAGGCCCTCGTATTCGTAAGGCCGCTCGGTGGTGACCAGGACCAGCTGGTTGGCGGGCGGCGGTGGGACGTGGATGCAGGCGCCGACGAAGGGGGCGAGGATGAAGGCGGTCACGCCGGTCGACTCGAAATCCAGCGGCACGACGAAGCCCGGCAGTCGCACGATCATGCCGTTGTACCGATCCGTGACCGCGCGGGCCTCTTCCTGTTCGAACCCGGTGGTGAGCTGGCCGTGTTCTACCACGCCGAGCCCGCGCAGGGTCCTCAGAAGCGTGCCGCCGTCGCCGTCGGGGATCAGGTCGTCCCAGTCGAGGTCGATGTAGTCCTTGGCTCGCGCCGACCAGGGCGCCAGCGCGAGCGGGCCGGCGGCAAGCGCGGTCAGGATGTGGCGGCGGGTCAACATGGTCTTCTCCTGGCTCGGGCCGGCGGCGCGGGGTCAGTTCGCGCGCCCGGCAATGCCGATATATTGGTTGACGGCGAAGATGTCCTCGATCGCCTTAGGCGGGGCGGCGGCGATCGCGCGCCGCAGCGGGTCGGACATGCTCCAGTCGCTGCGAAAGCCGAATTGGCGGGCGACGGCCCCGGCCAGCTCGGGCGAGCGGTCCAGTAGTTCAGCTACGCCGCGGCGGATCTCGCGCCGGGTGGCGCGCGGGCCGGTCTGGCCGTGGATCGCCAGGGCCTCGATGATCTTTTCGCGGGTGGCGATGGGCAGCGCCGCCGGCGCGAGGTGCCGGTCGAGCACGTAGCCGACGGCCTCCGGGCCGCCGAGTTCGATCAGGGCGGTGGCGTAAGCGCCGAGATAGGGCACGTCGCGCCGGGCCGCGGCGTCCAGCCCTGCGGACAGGACCTGGGCCAGCCGTTTGTCGCCTGACAGGCCGGCCAGCAGGATGCGGATCGGCCGCAGGTCGGGATCGCCGGCCTCCAGGTCGCCCTGCAGGCCGGTGACTTTCGGCAGCCGCAAGCCGCGCAGCACGCCGTAATCGGCGCGGTCGAGTTCCAACAGCGCCAGGTGCCGGATGTCCGGGTTGGGGTCGTTCACGCGTGCGGCGAAAAGCTGGAACCGGTCCTCGTCGCCGCCGAGCGCCCAGGTGGTCTGGCGCGCCACGACGGTGTCGACCAGCGCGCGGTAGCCGGGGTCGAGCACGGCGAGCCTCACCCAAGGCCCATAGGCCCCATCGCGGGCAAAAAGCACAGAGTCGGCGGGGTTGCGATCGAGCCGGGCGCGGGTTTCGGTGTCGACCGGGATGGGGATGTCGACCGCCTCGGACGGCCCCACCAGGGCGGCGACCGGGGCGTAGCGGCCGGGGCGCGACGGGTCGGGGCGGGCCACGACCACATGATCGCTGCCCATCAGAATATCGACCAGGGTCGGGTCGGGCGTGTAGCTGTGAAAGGCGCAGGCCGCCGCGGCCTGCGCAAAAGCGCCCCACAGGGCCCCCACCAGCGCCAGTCCCGTCGCCATTCGCCTCACCTTCGGCACCATCGTCAGACCTTTATCTGCATCCCGTCGGCCAGCGACATCCGGTAGGCGCGCAGGGCCGGGGCCAGGCTCACCAGCGTGCCGGCCGCGACCACCGCCGCCAGGACCGCCAGCTCGCGCCCCGTCGGCGCGCCTATCTGCAGGTATAGCCCGAAGGCCGCGTCGACATAAGAGCGGGCGAAAAACATTCCCGTGTAAAGCAGGCCGAGCCCGAAGAGCACCGCCGCCAGGCTCATCAACGCGGCCTCGGTCATCAACAGCG
This sequence comes from Rhodobacter sp., assembly GCA_030066215.1. Classification (GTDB taxonomy): domain Bacteria; phylum Pseudomonadota; class Alphaproteobacteria; order Rhodobacterales; family Rhodobacteraceae; genus JASJCA01. The sequence continues at coordinate 24,768 of JASJCA010000003.1, forward strand.
CCAGGATGGTCCAGGGCCGGGCACCGACGGCCCGAAGGATCGCCATCTCGCGGCGGCGTTCGTTGAGGCCGGAAAAGATCATCGCCGCCATGCCCAGAAGCGCGGTGACGACGACCATCACCGACACGCCCACCAGTGCGGTTTCGGCCACGCCGATGATGTCCCACAATTCGCCGAGCGCCACACCGGGCAGGATCGCCAGCAAAGGCTCTTCGGCGTACTCGTTGATCCAGCGCTGCAGGCCGAAGATCTGCAGCTTCGAGGTCACGCCGATCAGCGCGGCGGTGATCGCCTTCGGCGCCAGTTCCATCTGCCGGACCTCGTCGGCGCTGACGGTGTCGCGCGACCGCCCGCCGCCGGTCCAGTCCACGTGGATCGCCTCGATCGCCTCGAGGCTGACGAACACGGTGCGGTCGACCGGCGTGCCGGTCTTGGCGAGGATGCCCGAGACGCGGAACGGCTTGTCGTCGTGTTCAGTGAAGGACGCGATGCCGTGTGCGACGACGATCTCCTGCCCCAGGCCATAGCCGAGCTGCGCGGCCACATCGGCACCCAGGACGGCGTCGAACAGGTCGTCGTAGGCCACGCCCGCGGCATAGTCCAGCGCGCGCCCGGCGCGGTATTTGTAGCGGTCGAAGAACGCCGTGGTGGTGCCGAGCACCCTATAGCCGCGGTGGCTGTCGCCAAGCGACATCGGCACGATCCACTCGACCTCGTCGCGCGCGGCGATGTCCTGGTAGCTCTCCCAGGTGAGGTTGTTGGTGGCGTTGCCGACCCGGAACACGGAATAGAGCAAGAGTTGCACGCCGCCCGACCGCGCTCCGACGATCAGATCGGTGCCCGAGATCGTGTCGGCAAAGCTGGCCTTGGCGCCGGTGCGCACCTTTTCGACGCCCAGAAACAGCGCTACCGAAAGTGCGACGGCGAAGACCGTGAGCCCGACGGTCAGGCGGCGGCTGAGGAGCGATTGCCAGGCCAGGCGGATCAGGATCATGGGCCCGCCCGCCCCGTCGCGGCGATCTCGGCGATGTCGAGCACCCGGTCGAAGCGGTCTGCCAGCCTGGCGTCGTGGCTGACCATCACCAGCGTGGCGCCGGCCGCGGCGACCTGGCCCATCAGCAGCTCGAGGAAGGCGCCCTGGGCGGCGGCGTCGAGCGCCGAGGTCGGCTCGTCGGCGATCACCAGGCGCGGGCCGCCGATCAGGGCGCGTGCGGCAGCGATGCGCTGCTGCTGCCCGATGCTGAGTTCCGAGGCGCGGGCGTGGGCCACCAGCCCGGCGTCGAGTCCAAGCGCGCCGGTCAGACGCAGCGCCTCGGCGCGCGGGTCCTCAACCGTCCGGCGGCGTTCCGGCGCGAAGGCCAGCGGCAGCAGGATGTTCTCCAACGCCGAGGCATAGGGCAGGAGGTTGAACATCTGAAAGATCACGCCGATGCGGTTGGCGCGGAACCGGTCCCGGGCCGGGCCGCCCATGCGCATCAGATCGGCGCCGTCGACCTCGACCGCGCCTTTCTGCGGCTCGGCGATGCCGCAGATCAGGCTTAAAAGCGTGGACTTGCCCGACCCGCTTTCGCCCAGAAGGAAGACCCGTTCGCCCGCCGCGACGGAGAACTCCGCGACGCCGAGCGAAAACCCGGTGCGCCCGGGCCAGGCGAAGGCCAGATCGCGCAGCCGTATCGCATGTCTCTCGGTGGGCTCGGCCAATCCTACATCGCTTGCGTCAGGTCCAGGGTCGGCGCGTCTGGAGTGGCCTCCATCGCCGCCGCGCCGGTTTCGGTCACCAGTTGCACGTCGAGTTCTTCCGCATTCTCGAAGATTGCGAAATAGGACAATTCGATGCTGGTCAACGCGGCGATGTCTCCGCAGGTCATCAGGTATTCGGCGTGGAATTCCGAGTGCGTCTCTTCCTCGCCGTGGTCGTCGTGGTGCTCTTCGCCTTCGGCATGCGCCTCACCTTCGGCGTGCTCGTCGTGGTGTTCCTCACCCTCGGCATGCTCCTCGCCTTCGGCATGGTCGTCGTGGTGCTCTTCATCCTCGCCATGCAATTCGGCCTCCGCCGCGGTGACCGTGCAGTCCGCCGCCGCGGGCAGAGCGAAAAGGTTGCCCGGATCGCCGAGCGTTTCCAGGGCAGCGTCCACCGCCGCCTTGTCCGTCTCCGATTTGGCCTCGTACTCGAACCCGACGATATCGAAGCCGGGTACCTCCAGCTCGATTGCGACTTGGTCGCCTTCGATCGCGATGTTCAGCGTACCGTGTCCGTGCTCGTGAGCGTCCAGCGCGCGGGTTTCCTCGGCGAACGCAGGGGCAGCCACAGCAAGCGCAGCGGAACAAAGAAGGGCGGTCTTCGGTGTCATTTCGGGTCTCCAAAGCAGAAGCGGCCGACGGAACGGTCGGGATGAAAATATTGTTATAGTATCACATATTACATCACAACCGGGCAACGCCGCCGGTCGTGGCGGCTGCGGAAAGGCGCCGCGTCCGGGTTCGGTAAGACCTCGGTCGGCCGGACCGTTCGGGCTTGCACGGACGCGCCCCCGATCAGGTGACCGGGGGCGCAGGCGAGATCAGCCGACGAGGCCGTCGTCCTCGCGTTTGATGGTGATTGCGGCGGACCGCAGCACGGCACCGGCACTGTCGGGCCAGTCGCCGCCCGGGTGCTGGATGCCGCCGACCATCGTGCGTCGGTCCGCCGACCAGCAGAGCCCGGTAACCTCACAACCGTTCGGGCCGGTCATGAAGCGGGCGATTTCGCCGGTCATCGGGTCGCCCACCGACATCTGGTTGTTGCCCATGCCGGCGAAATCCTCTTCGTTGCCGTCGTTACAGTCGAATTTGGATCCGGACGAGGCCGCTAGACTCGAACGCCATGCCGTCGGGCGAATTGAACATGTTCCCCTCGGTGATGTTCTCGGATCCACCATAGATTTTGTCGCAGACGGTCGGGTTGCCGGCCATCACGTAGAGGTCCCAGTCGAACGTGTCGGCGGCGTGGTCGTCGTTATGCGGACGCCAGCGCACGATCTGACCGTGGTGGTTGGTCTCGCGCGCGTTCGGCCCGTTCGCCGGCGTTTCGTCGCCGCCCGCGTTGGGCTTCACGCCACGGTTCTCGTTGTTGGTCAGGCAGCAATAGGCCTCGACCGCGTGCGGGTTGGTGGCGATCCATTCCGGACGGTCCATGGTAGTGGCGCCCACCGCCGAGCCTGCCTTGCGCGCAAAGATCAGGATTTCGGCCGGTGCCATGCCGGTGCTCTCGGGGGTCAGTGCAATCCAGCGTCCGGTCAGGTCGTCGTTGAACTTTGCGACATATAGCGTGCCGTCATCGAGCAGCCCTTCGGTCGACCCGCCCGGCTGGTAAGTGCCGTTCGAGACGAACTTGTACATGAACTCGCCGCGCTCGTCGTCGCCCATGTAGACCACGACGCGGCCGTCGGCGGATCCGCGACGCGCTGAGGCCGAGAGCGGCGCCGAGTGCTCCCCCAACCTGAAAGCTCGCGGGTTAACCCGTCGCCGCTTCCGACCCGCCGATGGCAAGCACGTGTCCGATGGCCGCCCTGCCATTGGTGTGCAGATCGGTTATCGTCAAAGCGTCGACGACACCCTAGACGGCCTCCCGTGCGGCGGAGTGTGGCGGTCCGCTTGACCACAGTTTTCGGTTCGACGCATACCGATTTCGGCGAGATCCGACCGGCGCGGTGCAGGATTTCAGCGTAACAACAACGGCTTGCGCTCCGCCCCATCTGTAACGCCCTCCGGCACACCGATCACCTGAACCACCGACATGCCTTGCTTGACCGGCGTGTTGGCAAGGTACTTCGCGCCGGCGAAATCGTCTGCGATGGTGTCCAGGAGTTTGGCCAAGGCCTAGCCCAAGAGATCGATCAGTTCGCGCGTCATGGCTTTGGTCCCCATATCGCCGCCGAACTCTATCGGACGCAGGCGGTTCTGGGCGAAGCCTCGCTCGACGGCCGTGTCAATTGCCTCGCCCGCGTCGGCCAGTGCCGTTTGGCCAGTCTTTTCCCCTAGATAGTCGAGCATCATCGCGCCCGACAGCACTGCCGCTAGCGGGTTGGCCTTGTCTTGCCCCATGATGTCCGGCGCCGAGCCGTGGGCGGGTTGGAACAACCCCACCTCGTCGCCGATCTCGGCGCAGGCGGCCATACCCATACCGCCGACCAGTCCCCCCGCGAGATCCGACAGAATGTCGCCGAACATGTTCTCCATCACCATGACATCGAACTCCCAGGGCCGCCGGATCAGATCGAGCGCCATGGCGTCGACGTAAGCGTGGCCGGTCTCGACGTCCGAATGCTGCGCGGCGACCTCGTCGAAGATCTTGCGGAAGAAGGCCATCGAGACGAAGACATTGGCCTTGTCGACGCAGGTGAGCCGCCCGAGCTTGCCTTTGGCTTTGCGCCTTTTGGCCATGCGGAACCCGAAATGGTGCAGCTTTTCGGTGGTGTCGCGGGTGATGCGCAGTGTGTCGTCGGCAACGCGATCGTCGATCACCCGGCTTCGGCCATGAGCGGCGGCGGAATAGAACAACCCTTCGGTGGATTCGCGCAGGATCACCAGGTCGATCCCGGCCGCGCGCGGATCGGCAAGGCGCTGCGGTGCATTGGGATAGGCGCGGACCGGGCGCACCCCGGCGTACAGCCCGAAGCGGTCGCGCAGGCGCAGATGCGGCGCGATTTCGGTCCCGTCGTCGTGCCGCACGGCAGGCAACCCAATCGCTCCAAGGAAGATCGCGTCGGCCTCGCCCGCGCGTTCTTCGCCGCCGGGCTGGATGTCCCGCCCGCGGTCGCGGAAATAACCTGCGCCCGCATCGATCTCATCGTAGCTCAGCGGCGGCAATCCGGCCTTGGCTACGGCTTTATCGACCACGGCGACCGCGGCGTCGGCCACGTCGACGCCGATTCCGTCGCCTCGGATCAGCGCGATGCGCATTCGTTCGCCCATGTCGTCCCCTCTAGAGTTGAGCCAGCCCGAATCTCTCCAAGATCCCTAACAGTTCTTTCGCAGCGCGTTGCCGGTGGTTTTTTAACGCATCGCGGGTCTTTTCGGCGTCGTTGCGTCGCAAGTGGTCAAGAATTTCGCGATGCTCCTCGATCGATTTTCGCGGCAATCCGAGCATCCGCATGGCCAAAATCCGAGCCCGTGCTCTTAGTCGTAGATCGCTGAAACGAAGGCCTTGAGGCGGCGGTTTCCCTGTTTCTCGGGCAAGGTTAAACGAAAACGATTGTCGGCCTCTGCCCGAGCAACCAGGTCCTCGGCCGCAAGTGCCGATTCCATATCCGATATCGCAACTTCGGGCGGAGCGAGCTCCTGCGCGCGCGGCCGGCGCGCTGCGAAGGCGGCGGCTTTGGGTTCCAGCGCGGTGAGGATTTCACGCATGTCATCGGCGCGATTTGGCAGGACCCGGGCGCCGCGCCGCGGCCTCAATTCCACCGGCCCCTCGGCTTCCAACCGGATCGGCGCCTCGCGCACGGGCGTCCGACTCATCCCCAGGCGCTTCGCAATCTCGGGCTCCGGCGCCTCAAATCCCGTCGGCAGTCCGTTGGAGCAAATCTCGTTCTTCAGAAGCGCGTAGGTCTCGTGGACCCGCGTGGCTTTGGTGGGCTCTGGCATGGTGCAGGTGTCCTCCTAGCCGCCGACTATGCATCAAGTGAGCGCGTCGCCAAATTTTTATATGCATGCATCAAGCAACACGGAGAGAACGCTTTGTGGCCACTAGTGAGAGGATTCGCCCCAGCAAAAAAAGTCCGGATCGGCCGGCCGGAGACCGCAGAAAAAGACTTTCCTGACGACAACCCTGTTTTCGCTGACCGCAAGCGTGGCTGGTGCCGAGACGGTGCCGACATCGGCGCAAAGCGAAGCCTTTTTTGCAAAGCTATTTCGAAGACAATGGGAGGCCGCGGCTTTCGGCGACGGCCGGCGGCCAGGAGACTTTCGCGTTCATCCCGATCGTCGACCGCAAGGATACGCCGCAGGCTGTCATTGCGGGCGTGTGAGCGGCGACATGAACTCGATCGCGGATTTCACCGGCCGCAACCTGGCCTGTGCGATCATGGGCGATCTGATCGCTGGCTACGACAAACCCGAGCAGATCCAAACCTCCTGCCAACATGGCGGCCGGCGCAACGCGATATAGGCGTGTTGGGATGCGTTGCTGCCTGGCGCGATGAATGTGGTGGGCTGTGGCGCCGTGTCGTTGGAGGCGCTGGTCTCGACCAAACAGATCAACGGTGTGGACGATCTTGCCGACGTCAAAATCCGCTCGCTCTCCGGCCTCGCCGGCTTGTTGGGAGCGGGCAAAGAGCGGCTTCATTGCAATCCTCCTCGCTGTCCTGCCGTTCATCGCGCCGCAGATCATTGGCTTGGCGATGGCCATTGCGTTCCCGCAGATCGCTTTGTGGCTGCCGGGGATTTCGAAAGGTCCAATGGACCTCAATGACGACAACGAGCACTCGGTCCACGACTTCGGAAAGTGACCCGCGGTGGTGGGCGCCGTCGGTGTGGCGCTGTTGATTTGGTTTCTCACCGTCTGTACGAGAGGCTCGCTCTGATAAGCAGGAAATCTCCCCTGGTCGCATCCTGTTGAACTCGGGCCTTTCTTGCTGCGGCAACTGCGGTACATTTCGGACATAAGCCGAGTTCGGAATTCGCGCGGCCCCGGAGGCTCGACATGTCCCGCTACGACACCCTGCTGAAGCGGCTGCAAAACGGCGCCAGAATCATGATCGACGGCGGAACCGGCACTGAGGTGGAGCGCCGCGGCGTCCCGCAGCTTGAAAACGCCTGGAACGGTGGCGGCGCGCTGAGCCATCCCGACATCGTTCGGGGCATTCACGAGGATTACATCCGCCACGGGTCCGAGATCGTGATTTCCAACACCTTCGCGACCTCGCGCAGCCTGCTGGAGGATGCGGGCGTCCCGGAGCTTTTTCACGACTACAACCGACGCGGGGTCGAACTGGCCTGCGAGGCGCGCGCTGCAATGGGACGGCCGGATGTGCTGGTTGCTGGCGGTATTTCGCACTGGTCCTTTTCCGGCCGCTTGCCCTCGCTCGAGGATCTGGAGACCGGCGCCTCGGAGCAGGCGAAGATCATGGCAGGAGCGGGCGCAGACCTGATCATGCTTGAAATGATGGTCGAAGTGCCCCGTATGCTCGCGGTGCTGAACGGCGCCAAGACGAGCGGGCTTCCAGTCTGGGTCGGCCTGTCTTGCGCGCCAGGCGCAAACGGCCGCATGTGCCTTCAAGGCGGCGATACGGATACCGAGGGCAACGTGATTGCTCGAGATGGAGAGTTTCTGCGCGATGCGATAGAAGCCCTTAGCGGTCGAGATGTTCCGCTTTTGAGCATCATGCACACCGACGTCCGCCACATCGACGCATGCCTCGACATCGTCGAAGAACACTGGAATGGCCTCGTCGGTGTCTACGCGCATTCCGGGCGCTTCATCGACGGCAAGTGGGTTTTCGAGGGGACGATCTCCCCCGATGCCTATGCCGCGGCAAGCAAGAAATGGCTGGATCGCGGCGTTCAAGTGGTTGGAGGCTGTTGCGGTATTCGCCCGGACCACATCGCCGAATTGAGCAAGGTTTTTGATGGGAGTTCGGTCCCTTAAGCGGATCCGGCGTGGCAAGCTGCGATCAGCGGATTCATCCGCCAAGCAGACTTGGAGGGGACACTCAGCGAAAGGCCGCTCGTCCAGAGGTCTCGCCCGCAAAAGCGCCCGACTCTCCCTTTGTCCCTGGTTTGACTGAGCCAAGAACGGCAAGCAGGGCGCGCCGATCAAATCGAGAAATGCTCGTAGAGCGCAGTTCACTTGCACGCGGTGTGAGTGCCTCATCGATACTGCCAACGAGAGGTCGCCGTCGGTGGGCGCGGGGCTTTGGTTCGAAGCCCGCCGCTCCGACCAGATCCCGCGGATCTTGTCGCAACCGTGCACTTTCCGCCGGTCGGCCGAACTTGAGCCCGGGCTTGGCGGGGGCCTTGGACGAATCGACTTAGGAAGTTACTCTGCTTCGAGGATTTTGAACTAAACATAATAGGACGACATATGAACGCGTCGAAAATGGGCGCGACGCTCACCCAGAGTCTGATCAACCTCCTCGTGGACGTCGATGAGTTCGCTGGCGCCACGCCAGCCACGGAATGGCGCCTTGGGCAGAACGAGTCGTGAGCGCTATGGCGTGGACGCAAGGACGGCAAAGCGACCTACGGTACGGTCGTCTACGGAGGTGGGTCCAAGGCGAAAACCCACGTAGTAAACGAAAGAGATCAGACACCGATTATGGGCGTGCAAGGTCAGACACCGAACGACTGCGGAGTGTCGCCCGACACGTGATCCAGGTCCCCGTAACCTGCGCCGGATACTTGGCCGCGGCACGAGGTGTCCACCGGGTCGGATTTGGATTCCGGGTGCGAACGCCTGTCCGGGCGAAGGCACACGTGGCCCAAAGACCGCGGCGAAGACCGATTTGACGGAGGCGACACGATGAGCGACAGCCAGGCTCAAGCCACAGAGACGTTTCCGGGATGGCTGCCGGCCCAGTTGGCCAGGCATTACGGATTTCCCTTGGCGCAAGCCTCGGGCAAGGGCCAGAAGGTCGCGATCGTTTCAGTCGGCGGGGTCATCAACATGACCGAACTGGCAAACGACTTTCGGGCGATGCGCGCGGCGATGCCGGATGTCGAGGTGATCGACGTCGATGCCAAGAACATCACGGCTCGTCAGAATACGCGGCCGACGGCCGAGACCCATCTCGACGTCGAGGTGATCGGTACGCTTTGCCCCGAAGCTGATATCGGCATCTATCGCGGTCCAAACACGATGCAGGGCTTCGCCGATGCGATTACCGCCGCGGTCGATGCCGGAAACGGGGTAATTTCGATCTCGTGGGCGTTCAACGAACAGCATGGTCTGGAGCATTCGGCGATCGAGCAAGCGCTACAGCATGCCGTGGCCCAAAACGTCACTGTCTGCTGTTCGGCGGGCGATGGCGGGGCCGGCAATATGCGCTACGGCAACCGGGCAGTGCCTGCGCCGGACCGCCGTGCCCACGTCGCCTATCCTGCGAGCAGTCCAAACGTACTGGCCTGCGGCGGCACCCAGCTGATGAGCGAACCCCGACACGCCGATACCGGCGAGATCGTCAAGGTCTATAGCGAAGAGGTTTGGAACAACGCCGCGTTGGGTGGTGGTGCCGGCGGCGGTGGGGTGAGCGAGGTCTTTCCGCTGCCCGACTGGCAGACGACGGCGGCGGACGGCATGTTGTCGGCCAATGACGGAAAGCCCGGACGGGTGGTCCCAGACATCTCTGGGCTGGCGGCCTATACCGGCGGCGGCGACTGGAAGATCTTCGAGAATGGCGAGGCCGAGGCCAGCGGCGGCACCAGCGCCGTAGCGCCGCTTTGGGCGTCGTTGTTCACACTGATCAACGAGTTGCGAGCCGCTGAGGGTAGACCGCGACTGGGATACCTAAACGAGCGGCTCTATGCCTTGGCCGCTCGCGGTGGGCTGTTCCGAGACGTCACCGATGGGCACAACCGGCCTGCGCCCAATGCGCCTGGCTACGACGCGCGGGCCGGATTCGATGCCTGCACCGGATGGGGTGTGCCGGTCGGCGCGGCTTTGACCAAGGCGTTGGCCGCCTTGGACTGAACGGCCGTTCCAGGGCTGGAGGGTTTCAGGCGGACGTGCATTGTGCGCTTCTAGCTTCGCCGGACATTGAACCCTGTTCTAGGTGAACGAAATAAAGGTCGTGGAATATTTTGCCTGTCGTTGACTTGTGGCCCGAGAACCTCCGGATTGCGCGGCCATAGATTATGATTGCTAATCGATTGAGGCGAGGCGAGCCGCAGCCGTTGCGAGTGGATGCGGATTCGCTCGGACTTGGTCGGGGCGAAATGAGCCGTTCAAGCGCCTGCGCGCCTCGCAGCCGTTTTGAGACCAACACGGCGCCACCCGACGTTGATGGGCAATTGCATCAGGTCAAAGCTCCCCCGGTTTCGGTCTACCGGCAACTCGCGTCACGCGCCGGTCAGCGCCGCCTGAATCTCCTCGGTCGCGACGGCGGCACGTATGGTCGCCGGGCGGTCGTGCGGATTGAGATTGGCGACATAGACCGGCGCCTCGAAGGTCATCGGGGCCAAGACCTCGCCGCTTTCCGGTGCGATGCTGCCCTCGTCCTGGAAGTGACCCGACACTACACCGTAGCGAACCGCATTTTCTGCGCTGGCATTCACCAGGATCAGCCCGAAGTTGCCCGGTCCGTGTATTCGGGCGACGCCACCGGCGGGGATTTCGACAAACGAGCCCGCTTGAGGTTCGCTGGCCCCGTCCTGCGGAACGGCGGCGAACGACAACTCCAACCCTGGCACCGCCACGCCGCCTGCCGAGATCAGTGCGGCACAAACCGCGTCGGGGTCGATCTGCAACGCTTCGGCGATGCTGAACACCGTGTCGGCGGCCGCGATCCGATAGGTTGTTGTCATTGGCTGGTCTCCGGACCCCGCCACAGGGCTAGGACTTTGGCGTGATACTGCTGCGCGGTAGTTGGATATTGTTCATTTCAAGCAACGGGATCTGTTGTTCGTCGCCACCGGGCAAGGAGGTATAGAGCGATACGTCGAAAATCCATATCCCGGTGTTTTGGTCAAGCTTTTGCTGTTCCGCCCAGGCGATTAGTTTCTGCGCCAGGTCGTGCACCAATCCCGGCTTGTCGGGGGCAAGGTTCGTCGAACTGTCGAACGGGAATGACGGGCGCAGGTAGACCGGCTTGCGGGTGAGAATCTGCTCGCCCTGGTCCCCCGGCGTGGTCTGTGTGCCGGCGCGGGCGAGATCGAAGCCATAATCCACCGACACCCGGATCTCTCGCGTGATTGCAATGACATTGACCGGCACGCCGGGGAAGAGCAGGCCCTTGAGGTCTGCGTTGGCCTGGACCAGTGCCAGCACCTCGACCGATTGCGCCGCTGCGATCGCGGCGAGAGTATCGCCGACCGCCACCGTGTGCTCGGGCTTGCCGGGCACGCTCATCTTTGTGCCAATCACCAGCAGGTCGGGAATGTCGGCGGCGGCGGCCGCGACGTCCGCCAGCGTGGCTTTGGGCACGGCCGCCGCAACGCTATTGAAGGTGTCGCCGGAGTGAATCACGTAGCCGTCGAGCAAGCCGGCGAAGAAATGTGCAAGCCAGTTGGCCAGCGGCCGCGGCGGCGTGAGGCCGGGCACCACCGAGGTCATATCGAACGGCTCGCTGTATTTGATCAGCGGGATCGCCTTGTTCGGCATCTGCACGTTGGGGGTGCTGTAGACGAACAGCTCGTTGGTTGTGCGCCGTGCAAGAAGGGTTGTGTTGCGTTGTACCCGGACACGGCCCCAGATGTTCTGGGTCGAGATGATGTCGAGGTCGGGCACCGTCTTGCTGAACCCGTCACGGACCTCATTGGACTGTTGCGTCGGGGCCGGGACCGAGGACGCGCGAGGTGCGGGGGGCGCCGCCATCAACGTAGCGCTTTGCGCAAGTGGCGCGGTCGAGGCGGCGGGCACCAAACCGGCCATGCGGGTTCGGGTCGTCCTGGCGGTTCGGTGTGCGGCATCCGACTTCGCGGTGATCTGTAGATGCCTGCGGCCCGCCACGTCTGTGCCGCTGCGCAATTCGAATTCCGCGGTTTCAGACACCAGGCCGGGATCTGCTGGACCGCTGTCTTGCGCTTGAGGCCGGGCCAGGGCCGGGGCCGCCCGCTCGCGCGCACGTTCTGCGGCCTCTTGGTTCTGGAGCGTCCAGGACAGCCACAGTGGCGCGATGTCCTTTGCAAGACCGGCCAAGACCCGCAACGCCTGCCACGCGACCTGGGTGTTCGGCAGCGGAAGCGAAATCTCCACGCCTTCGGCAAGCAATCCAGTCAGTTCGCCGGCCGCCTGGCCGATGGTCCACAAGCTGGCGCCGGTGCTCTTCGAGATCGAGGCGAAGGTATCGCCGGCCTTGACGGTGTAGCTTTGCTGATTGGGCAGCTCGATTTTGGCGCCTTTGGTCAACAGACCGGTGACCTCGGCATTGACACTGGCGACGTAGCCGGGGCTGGCGCCGGCCGGGCTGCCGAGCGTGCGCAGGGTGTCTCCGGCCGCCGTCTTGGCCGCCGTCAGGGTCCGCGGCTTGACCGATGTCAGGCGCGACAGATCCGCGCCAAGTGCGGTGGAGATTTCCGAGAATTGTGCCAGCACGTCGGGCAGCGTCCGGGCGTCGGCCTGCATGGCAAACGGCGTGTTGCCGGGGACGTTGGTCTGCCAGGACGGGATCAAAGTGTCCTGCGCGGCGCGGACATAGGTGTAGATAAATTCGTAGCTATAGTTGCGGATCTCGGCGAGCGTCGGGTCTTCGCTGGCGGCGGATATCTCGATGCCCGGGCGCACGATCGCCGGCGCGTCGGCGTTGAGGCAAAGCAGTTGTTCCGGTGTGGTGCCGGTCTTGTCGGCGATGCTGTAGAGCGTGTCACCGGCCTCTACGATGTAAGTCTCGGGAACTGCCATCACGTGGCTACGCGGCGACGCAGGCATTTGCCGGGACACCTCTGCCAAGTCCCGTCCGCTGCGCGCCGCCAACGTCTCGACCGTCTCATGCGGTTCTACCGCGATTTGGGTAACCCGTGGCAGGTCGAGCGATGCACCTTCGGACAACAGGTTGGATGCGGCTTCAACAGCGATGCCGCCGAGCGATTGCGCCACGCGCCCCAGCGTATCGCCGGGTTGGGTGCGGTAGCTGTCGACGGTCGGTTTGGTGTCTTGGCTGACCATCGAGGGCGGGACCGGGTAGGCGCGTAGCGGGATCGGCACGTCGACCGTGCCGATCTCGGCTGCGGCGTGGGCGCCGGGCGTGTCCTGCGGCGGGATGATATAGCTTAGCCATTGCGACGCCTGATAGCCCTCGGCCCAGGGCAGGTCCTGCACGTCGTATTCAAGCTGATTGACCTGATAGCTGAGGTCGATGCTGAGGTTCTTGAACGCCGTGTTCGAGGCCGAGGTGAAGAGCACGTTCAGCGAAGACGGGCCGTCGGGGCCGGACGAGTCGTAGAGCTCGATCTTGGCGTCTGAGAGGGTGAATCCGGGTACCCGGGTCAGGAAGCTGACCGGTACGCCGGGCGACACCAGGTCGGCCACATATAGCTGGGTCTTGACGATCCACTCCGGTGTCACGCCATCCCAACGGGGTGTCGGCTTGGCGATGGCCTCTGCGATCGTGGCCAGCGTGTCGTCCGGCGCGATGGTGTGATGGCGGACGTTGGCTCTGCCCGGCAACCCGATCACGGCGCCGACCCGCAAGAGCTTGGTCGAGCTCGCCGTGTCCCAGTCGTCGATTAAGGCCTTCAGCGCGATGCCGAGCAAGTCGGCAATGGATTGCAGCGTGTCGCCAAGGCGGGTGGTGTAGGTCCCGGACCCGTTAGCCTTTTCTGTGATGACCACTCCATTCATCAGCACATCGCTGCGGTGCGATATGGCTTTGGCAAGGTCGAACGACGAGGCTCCGCCGGTGTTCTGCACGATCTTGTCGATGCTGTCGCCTTCGGCAATCGTGTAGGGCTTGTGGACGTCGATCGTGACCGGTCCGCCGCCATGCTGTTCGCTGACCGATTTGAACAGGCCCTTCACCGCGGCATTCATTTCCGCAAAGGTGGCGACCGCGTCATCCTGCTCGGCGCTGTCGGTCTGGGCGAGGCTGAGATAGTCGATCACCGTGTCCAGCGTGTCGTCGCTGGCGACGCTGTAGGACCGGGTGACGAGGTTGAGTTGCGCGCCTTCATGCAGCAGGCCCTCGGTATCCTTCAACGCATCGACCAGTCCGGTCACGTCGGTCCGCATGTGGATCGCCAGCGTGCTCAGGGTGTCGCTGGGAAGGATCGTGTAAGCGGGCACCGGGATTTTCACCCCAGCGGTCAAGAGGTCGGACACCACAGCCGCGTCGGCCCCAAGTGCCTGCACATTGATCTTTAGCGCCGCGGCGATGCCGGCGAAGGTGTCGCCCGCCTTGGTCGTGTAGGTTGACCCGTTGGACAACGCGATCGCAATGCCCGAGGCTAAGAGGCCTTTCACACTGGCCGCACCTTCGGCGACATTGCCGGGCGTGTTGCTATAGAGCGCGGCGATCGACGCCAACGTATCGCCCGCAGTCACCGTGTAGCTGCCGACCCCGGGCACCGGCAGCCCCGGCGTCAGGATATAGGCATAATCGGACGCAACGCGGCCCAGGACCGAGACGGGTGCCTTGAACTTCGTCTTGGCAACCGCGGCAAGCGTGGCTTTGGCCGGGATCTCGTAGGTGCTGCCGACCGGCTGACCGAAGAACCGCGGCGACGTGCCCTTTCGCCAGGTCGCGGGCGCCGTTACCTGCACGGGAAGCTGGATGATCGTGTCGACTTCGTAGGCTGTCGACAGCTGGATCAGCAGGCGCTGATAGAGCGCCTCGCGCGCGGCGTCGAGATTGGCCGGGGTGGCGGCCGCCGCATCCCCGGCGGGATCGAGCACCTCGATGACGGCATTGCGGATCGCGCGCGCGATGCCGTTCTTGGCGTTGACCAAAGTCAGGTAGGCGTCGGGATCGAGGCTATAGGCCGGCACTGCGTAATCCGCCGAGAGCGCCAGGTCGAGGGCTGCCAGGAATTCCCGTCCCCAGGTGTCGAGGTCGATGCCCGAAAAGCTTTTCGGCACTGCCGGGCCAAGACCTTGCCCGGTGATGTAGGGCTGTATCGGGATCGGGCTTTCGGAATGCCAAAGCGTGCGCTGCAGAGGCGGCGGAGCGAAGAAGTGCGGCGAGCTGCCTTCGATCGAGTAATCGAAATCCTTGGTCTGGTTCTGCACGGCATAGAGCGTGTCGCGCGCCGCATCGCCGCTAGAGGCTCCCGTCTGGCTCGATCCGTTGGCGAGCTTCAGATCGGGATGGAAAGCAGCCTCGAAATCCTTGGCGAATTGCTGTGCGCCGCTCATCGGTTCGTTGCCCTGCACCGAGTCCGGGGAGATGTCTGCGCGCAGCGGACTGTCGGCGCTGACCACGCCCGGCACGTTGATCATGCGCGGGTTCACCAGCTTTGCGTCGCGAGAGATGCGCACCGTTGCGTCGACCTCGAAGATGACGCCTGGGTAGTCGGCCAGCGTGGCCGGAACATCGACCGCGTTTTGCAGTGCCTTCGGCGGCAGCACCACCAGGGCCTTCGCTGTGAGCAATCCTTTGACGGCCTTGTTCTGTTCCGCCACGTCGGCGGCGGTGACCGAAATTCTGGGCGTGTCGGGAGTGGCCGCGCGCCACTTGTCGATCTGGGTCTGGAACCGTGCCGTAATCGTGCTGAGAGTATCGTTGGTCGCGCTGGTTTCGCTGAAAGTTTGATCCTTGGCAGGGGGCGGAAGCGAGGTCTTGTAGGAGAGTTTGACGCCGGCCGCGACCAGGGCCTTGAGGTCTTGGTTCGCCATCGCCAAGTCGCTGACCGGGCGTCCGGTTTCCGTCGATAAGGCGGCAAGGCTGCCGTCTTCGGGCACCGGACCGGTGGCGGTGGTGTCTTTGCCCATCGCAACGTGGCGCGGGATATTCAGCGACTTGCCGGAATTGAAGATCTTGGCGTCGGGGTTGGTGCGCCCGATATCCTCGACACTGATCTGATGTGTCTTGGCGATCGACTCGAATGTGTCGCCCACTTCGATCGCGTAGGGTTTGGTTGCGAGATCCAGCGCGCTATCAGATGGGAACAGGTTGGCGACCGCGGCATTGCTGTCGGCCAGCGTCTTGATGTTCAGCCCAAGTGCCGTTGTGATCTTGCCGAGGCTATCACCTTTTTGGGTCGTGTAGCGCGCCGCGACGTGCGCGCCGGTGGTCAGCAGGCCGGTCGCGGTGGCGTTGGCCTCGGCCAGATCTCCGGGGGTGGTCCGATACGCCGCCGCGAGAGTTTCGAGCGTGGCATTTGCCCCGACCTCCGCCCGCGCGCCAGAGGGAAGTTGCGCCCCAGCGCCAGGCTGCAGGATCTGTGCCGTCGCATTGTCCTGGACAATCTTGAGAACCGGCGTTCCGTATTCCTGCGCCAAGTTCGCCAGCGTATCGCCGATTTGGATGGTGCGCTCTTCGCCGCCGATTGCGACTTTCGCGCCGGCGATCAGCAGACCCCTCGTATTGGCACTGGCCTCGGCGAACCGCGCCAGCAGCACGCCTGCGGCATCGGCGACGGACTGGAAGCTGTCTTGATAGGCAACCGGCCAACTGGCGCCCTCGGGCAAAGCCACGCGGGCCTTCGGGCGGAAAATCCCGGGCGTCTGGCTGTTGGCCCCGGCGAGGTCGGACGCCGCGCGGCCGAAATGCTTGGCCACGGTGTCGAAGGTGTCGGTGGCCTTGATCGCATAGTCGGACGGGATGGTGATCGCCGTGCCGACAGTCAGCAAGCCTTTGAGCGCAGCCATGGCATTCGCCACCACTGTCACCGGCTGCTCGTTGACGTTCGATACCGTGCGGATGCTGTCTCCCTCGGCGATCTGGTAGGCATTCACCGTCGGAACGACGATGCCGATATTCGGCGCGATCAGGTCTTTCTGCTCGGCCGTGGCGGCGGCGATGTCGGTCAGCGGCTTGCCAGACAGCTGCGCCAGAACCGCGAATGTGAAACCCGGTTTGATGTCATAGCTCTTGCCGTCGATCACCACCTTCTCGCCCGGCGTCAATAGGTTGGCGCGCTCGGCATTTGCGGCGACCAGGCCGTCGACGGTTATACTCTGGGACTGGAACCTTTGGGCGATCGTCTCAAGCGTGTCGCCCGGCGAGGTCACGGCGTTCGTCGGAGCCGGCAGTTGGACGATCGCGTCCGGGGTCAGTAGCCCGGCGACCTCGACATTGGTGAACGCGATTTGCTGAACAGTGCGACCGGCGGCCTTTGCGATGCTGGCCAGAGTATCGTCCTTGGCAACCGTGTAGGGCGCACCGACGGCGAGGACCACGCCGGGCTCAAGCGTGACGTCGGCATTTCGCCGTGCGACGGTTTCGGGATCGGTTGGGCCTCCCCAGTCTTTCGGCAGGCCGGCAGCGATCTTGCCTAGGGTGTCGTTGATCACCGTCGAATAGAGGTACCGAAGTGTCAGGTTCTGATTGAGCTTCAACAGGTTCTGGCAGCTCTCTTGCCCCACCGGACAGTTGCGGTTGGCCGAAGCAACGTCGCCCAGATCCACCGCCCAATCCTTGACGATTGCGCCCATGGTGGTGTCATTGGTGGTCTTGACCGTTACCTGGGTCATCGCGGCGACAGTGCCGAGATAGGCGTAGGCCGAGGCCGCCCATTCGGCGAACTGACTTGCGGTCAGGGGGTGTGCCTTGCCGCCGTCGACGGTGGTCGAGGCGGTGATGGTCACGTCGTCCTGCGCGACCTGGAAATAGATCTCGGCGTAGCGCTTGCGATGCCCCTCGGCCAATTGCGCCGAGCCCGCGAAACTGTCGCCGGGTGGCGGTATGTATTGCGCAGCGTCGAAGGCGACGTCGACATGCATTGTGGGAGCCTCGTCGGACTTCGCCGGCGCCGCGAAAGCATAGGTGGTCACGACCGCGGGCCAGTTGGCCAGGGCAATCAGCTCGTCCTGGTAGAGCACCTCGGACGACATCGTCTCGCCGTCGCCAGCAAGGAACCGGTTCCCGAACATGTCCTGGAACTGGATCGAGAACTCCACCGTCTTGTCGATCGCGGCGTAGGGATCCTGACCGGGCACCTTGCGGCCGACCGGCTGCACCGTGGCGAAGCGCGCGATGGCGAGCTGCCGGTTGTAGGTCCAAGGCGGGGCGATGCCGCCGGCCTGGGTGTCGTGGTTCGACTCGCCCTGGTCTTGGGTGGTCGGCCCGGCGGGCAGGCCCTCTGGGCTCTGCTCGAAATCGTCGTTCGCCACCAAGCGATAACCGACCAGGTTGTAGAGCACCTCGAGCTGTGTCGCGGCATTCTCTTGCGCGGTCAGTGCCTCGGCCCGGACCTTGTCGTTGGTCGCGTCCTCGTCGGGGTCCGCGCGCAGCATCCGGAAGCCCGCCGCGCCCGCCAGCACCGTGGGCGAGCGTTCTAGCCAGGTCGGGTAAATCTGGATCAGCGCGCCGCCGTGCAACAGACCCGCCTGCTGCGCCACCGCGTCGATGACCACGGCGATCAGCTTGCCGGTGGCCAGGGCGACGGCCAGGAGGTCGTCCCCGACATTGACGGTATAGCTCGCGCCGTCGGCGGTGATCGTCTGGCCGGGAATCAGCAGGTTCTGCGTCGTCGCGTTGGCCAGCCCCAAGGCCTGCACCGACACGCCCAGCTTTGCGGCGGTCGAGGCCAGCGTCGCCGTATCGCCGATCGGGCATTCCGGCGGCACGACCAAAAGCGAGGCCTTGGCGTTGGCGATGTTCTGGGTGACCAGCGCCACGTTGTGGAACGGCCGGACCGGAATCGTCGAGGTGGCGCCGGCGGTTTCGGTGACGGTGATCAGCAGCGTGATCTCGGCGGTCGGGTCCTGGCCGAAGACCTCGTCAGGCAGGCCTTTGCCATTCTTTCCAGCGGTCTTGTAATAGAGGTAGTAGCCGCCGGTATTGGTGATGCTGGCTTCCCAAAGGAGTTTGAGGAAATCATCGGCCGAGGCCGGCGCCATCGTCGCCGCCGCGGTCACGCTTTGATCTGTTTCCTCATCGTTCGGCCCCGCCGCCATAAACGTGGGCGCGACGGGCGGATTTGTGCGCGTCGAGAGGTTGGCCTTCAAGAGCCAAATCTCGTCACGCTGGATGGTGTCCGACCGCAATCCCGGCGACGTAGTGCCGGGGTTTTCCGGGTAGAGCAGGTCGATCGTGAGAGTGGCGCCGCGGCCGCCGTCCATGACATAGTCAAGCAGGTGTTGCAGATCGTGGATCGCCACCTCGTCAGTGCCGTAGACCTCGTAGGTTGACTGCAGGAAAGCGTCAGGGATTGCAGGATCGGTCGCGCGTCGCAGTCCGAATTTGATCTGCGTGGCCCAGCCGAATTCGGTGAGTTGCTCGGTCTCAGTCGGGGACGAGGGTGTCCGGCGGCTGGCGACCTCGAGATTCAGCCAGATGGGCGCACCATAGGCATAGGCCAGGCTCGACAGCGTATCGTTCTCACGCACTTGCTGCTGGCCGCCCTTGGGCAGCGTAACGACGGTCCGCGGGATGAGAAGGCCGGCGATATCTGCCGCAGCGTCGGCCAGCGTTGCCAGGGTCAGGCCTGGATTGCCATCGACGATCTTCTGGAAGGTGTCGCCGGCTTGAGTGGTGTAACTGCCGCCGCTCGGCAATGCGATCGGAATACCGGGGGCCAACAGGCCCTCGAGGGTGGCGTTCACCGCGACCAGTTCGTCCACCCATGCGCCCGGCGTCGCATTCACCGCCTGCCGCAGTGCCGGCGGGAACGGGTAAAGCCGTGGCTGGCCGGCGGCAGGTGCCTCCGCCTTCGCCTCGGCCTCGTCCTCGAGATTTAGCGCCTTGCAGGCGCCGTCGGGGTCGTGGATGTAGGCCGGCGGCACCGGCGCCGACCAGTCCACCGGCTGGCCGAGCGCAAAGCGCTTCGGCGCCACGGCATAGGGCGGCAGGGCGGTCTTGGCCAGGACATGCGGGTTGATCGGATCGGCCTCGCCCAGCTGCGTCCACAGCTTGGTGATGGCCCCCGCCTCGTCGTGGGTCAGGTCGATGGCCAGGCTGTCGCCACCGCCCGCAAAGCTCACGAAGCCGTCCGGCGGGGTGGCCGTGCTGAAGGTGAAGGTCACCGGGCCGGCCGTCGCAGGGTCCGTCGGCGCCATCCATTGCTGCCCCAGGATGGAATACATCGGATAGAGCGTTAGGGCCGATGCGTCTTGGCTGTCGTCGCGGAGCCCGGCGGCGGTCAGGCCGCTGTCGTGGATTTCCTCTGGTGTCGGCAGCCGCAGCCCGTGCAGCATGAATCGCGCCAGCGATCCAGACGACGCGTCGAACCGCCCGCTGTCCTGCAATTCGCTGTCCAGCACGCTTCGCTGCAGGATCTGCGCATCCGGAACGATCATCGGCCCGAAGGTGACCCCCGCACCCTGGTTCACCAGCACCAGGCGGTCGAGGGAAAGTCCGTAGGTGCCGGCGATGCTGGCAGGGGTGTCGCCGTCGGCCACTTTGTGATGCACCACCGGCAGCGCGACCTGCGCCTGGGTCATCAACAACGCCTTGTTTTTCAATGCATTCTCGGTCAGTACCGCATCGAGTTCGACCGAGAAGAAGTCGGCGATTCCCCGCAACGTGTCGCCGCTTTGTACGGTGTATTTCAGGTTGTCCGGCAAGTTGATCTCGTAGCCTACGGGCAACGGCGCGGCCAGGGTCTTGCTCCAATCCTTGGCGGGCGGCGCCGGCGGGAAGCAGGGTACGACATTGCGGTTGACGTCGACCAGATCGGAGCCGGCGGTGTTGAACATCGCAGCGATCGAGGCCAGCGTGTCGGAGGCGCCGATGATGTAGCGGCCGCCAGACACCTTGAGGGTGGCGCCGGGCTCGAGGAACCCGGGCTGCAGGCGCGCCGAGGTTGCAACGGCGACCGGGTCGAGCCCGAACCGCCCGGCAAAGTCGGTGAGGCTTTCGCCCGACCGAACCTGTGCTGTCAGTCCGAATTCGATTTTGGTCCCGACCGTCAAGTTCAGGGCGGCGGCATTGCCCGGCTGGCCGACGATATTGGCCAGGCTCGTACCCAGGGTTCGCGCGATCGCTTGCGGGCTTTCCGACGTATTACCGCTGCCACGCACCGTGTACCTGACAGGCATGTCGAAGCTAAGAAGCGTGCCGGGGACCACCAGGCAGGTCTGGGTCGCAATCGCGTCGGCCAGCGCTGCGGCGGTGATCCCGTGAGTCTTGGCGATCGAGTCAAGCGAGTCGCTCGGCTGGGTGAGGTAGGCCGTGGTGTCCTTGGCCGGCACCTGAATGGTGACGTAGGGGTGCAGCAGGCCCTCGATCGGCGCCATCGCGGCATAGACCTGATCCTTCGGCAGGCCCAGCTCGGTCACCGTCGACGCGATAGTGGCGTCGAGCGCGATGGCGGCGCGGGCGCCGGTCACAGTGATCTGGTCGCCCTGGGTCAGCACCCCGGTCCGGTCCTTGAATGCCTGCGCCACCAGAAGCGGCGTGGTCTGCAGCCGCGCGGCGAAGTCGCGCAGGGTGTCGCCGGTGATCACCGCGGCGGTGTGTTCGACGATCTCGAGGTTTGAGTCTTTCGCGAAGAAACCCTTGGTGTCGTGGTTGGCAGTGGCGATGCGGGCGACGGCGATCTCGGGCGTGACCGGGACTTGCAGCGCCTCGAGGCTGTCGATGCTGTCGCCGTCCTGGGTGACGTAGGTCTTTTCGTCGAGTAGGAAGATTTCGACGCCGGGCGCGACGACCGGGCGCTTGCCGAGCACGCCCTCGACCGCCTCGACAGTGACGCCCAAGGCCTCGGCGATGCTCGACAGGTCGTCATCCGCGCCCACGGTGATTGGCTGGCCCGAGCCGATGGCGATCTGGGTGTCCTTCTTGATCAGGCCCGGCACGAATTCGTTCATCCGTCCAACGCTCAGATCGCTCAGGCCGAACTGCGCAGCGATCTCGGCCAGGGTCTGCCCGGACGCCGGCGTGTAGGTGTACTCGCGATAGAGGTCGATGGCGTCCTGCACGACCTGGCGCAACACGACCACGAAGAAATCGGTGAACATGTCCGCGGCGATCGAATCCGGCACCGTTCCGGCGGCAGTTAGCGATGTCGCCAAGGGCGGTTCGCTGCCGTCGTTCGGGCCCGGCTGGCTGGGCGCGGCGAGCTTCTCGAAATAGGCGGCGATGAAGGCGCGGTATTCGGCGTCCGACTGGTAAGGCTCGGTGGCGTAGTCGACCGATTTGGTCCCGGCGGAGCTCACCGCCAGATAGGGCAGCATCGGAAACACGCCGAATTGCGGGTTCTGCGGCGCCGCCGGCATCTTGTCGAGCACGAAGTCGACCGACTGAGCCTTGAGGAAGGTCACGATGGTGGCCAACTCGATCGGCTTGGTGTCGTCGGTCAGGTGCTGATAGATCGCGTGCAGGTCGGCCAGCGGCACCTCGGTCGGCAGGGCGAGGCGCGACATACCGGCCGGCACCTGTTCTTTGAGGTGGTTGAGCGCCTTCAGCGACCAGTCGAAGGCCGCCCGCGCCAGCCGCTCGAAGGGCGACATCAGACCCTTGGACGTCGCGCCCAGCGTGGCGCCCGACGGCACCGTCGTCGTGCCGCCGCTCAGGGTCGTCGTGCCCTCGGGCAGCGTCATCGCCTCGCCCTGATGCAACGGCACATCGTTGTTTTGGAAGTAATCGGCAAGCCCGGCGACGGTGAGCTTCAGGTTCGGATCGGCGACGTTGAGCGCGTCGGTGACGGACTGGAACGTGTCGGTGTCCGTGATGGTGTGTTTGGCCGAGGGGAACGCGATCTCGACGCCGGCGACCAGCAGCCCGGTGGTCGTCGCGTTGGCCACCGCCAGCGCCTCCCACATCGCGCCGTGGCTGCCGATCAAAAGCGTCGCCACCTGCTCGACCGCCAGCGCCTCGTTCGGCAGCGCCGCGAGGATGGCGTTCAGCGTCTGGTTGGCCGCAATCTTGTACGTGCCGCCGCCCTGAGGCACCGCAAGCTCTTTGCCTTCGGTCATCAGCCCGGCGGCGGGGCCGGCCGCTGTCGCAACGGCGGCGAGGCTGGCCGAGGTGGCCTGGGCGATCTTGGCAAACGTGTCGCCCGCGGCGGTGGTGTAGCTGTGCCCCGCCACGTCGAGCGCGACGCCGGCGTTCAGCACCGCCGCGTCGGCATTCGCCACCACCACAGCCGGTGCCTGAACCAAGCCGGCGGGCAGATCGTCGGTGCGCCCGACCGAGTGCAACAGCTGCACCTTCAGCGGGATCGTGGTCGCCGGCTGCGGTGCCTCGGCCATCAGGCTGATGGCGGCCTCGAGATGGCTTTCGGCATGGCTGCGGAAGTCCTGCTGCAGAATGCCGGTGTAGAAGGAATCCGCGACCAGGCCCTGCGACGTCGCACGCAATCCTTGCCGCGATTGTGCCGCGCCGCCGTCCTGCGCGAGGGCCCAGGGCGTCGCCTGCTGGCTGCCCATGGTGAAGGTCTTGCGGATCGTGGCGTGGAAGCTCAGCGTGATGTGGATGAAAAGGATCTTCACCCGCAGCTTGACCGATACACCGGCCTCGAAGGTGACCTCGACCGGGGCGTAGATCTCGATCACCAGCTGCGCCTTGGCATAGGCGAAGATGTCGACGCTGGCCTTGATGATCGCGAAATTCACCGTGCCCCAGATGTGGCCCATGATCCCGATCGTCGCGGAGAGTTTGAAGAAGACCGCCTTGTTGACCGACGGCGAATTCGGATGGAAGAAGGCCAAGGTGCCTTCGAAGATCCCGAAGAACCCGACGAAGAAGCCGGCATCGAGGATGCCCAGCTGGATCGAATAGCCCAGGCCCAGCCGCATGCCGAAGCCGGCGACCAGCACAGGATTGAAGCTGCCGTTGGTGATCGCCGGGACCGAGGTCGAGCTTTCCGAACTCAGAACGCCGAAATAGAACCCCGCCGCGCCAGAAATCGGGATCGGGATCGGCCCGACCCAGACGATGAAGTTGATCGCTGCCGAGCGCGAGAAGTCGAGCCCCTTCGGAAAGCCGACATCGACCTTGAAATTGCCGTTGGTGTAGACCCAGAGGTCGATGATCGGCAGCGTGATATTGACTTGGCCCAGCTTGATCTGCCGGATCACGTCCGGAAGCTTCAGCTGGAAGTAATAGAGCCCCAGGTGGTCGTTGATCTTCTTGTAGACGATCTCGAATTCGAGGCCGGCGAGCTTGCCGACGCGCTTACCGTCCAGCGCGATCCGCAGCCCGGCCAGGTTCGGCGCGTTGAAGATCACCGACAGCGTGACGCTTTCGAGGACCGAGAACTTTGTGCCGATCAGCCAGGGGGTGCTGGAATCGAATTTGAACGAACTCAGCGACTCCAATGGATTCTGGACCGGGTCGATGTCTTTGTAGGACTTCTCGAGCGCGTCGATGATGTCCTTCATCGTGTTGAGCTTGCTGCGGTCGCGCAGAGTCACCCGCTGGCCGACGCCCAGGTATTCCAGATCGAAGGTCTTGGCGCCCTTGCCCGGCACCGCCGGTGGCGGCTGGCTGAGCACGTCCCAGGTCAGCCCTGGCGGGCTGTCGTAGGACTTGCCCAAGAACGAGCCGTAAAGCGACACTTCGACCGACTTCGTTCCTGACTTGCCGCGCGGCGAATACCAGATCTCGATCCGTTCGAGGTCGACGAACGGAAACTTGAAGCCGATGTCGTTGTACTGAATGCCAGCCCGTCGGTTCGTCAGATCGACCTGAAACACAAAGTTTTTCAGGTTGATCTTGTTCAGCGCATCCCACGGTGGCCCGAGCTTGAAGTCGAAATTCGGCTCGGCCTTGTTGACCAGGTATTCGATGACTGCGCCGACAGAGAGATCGCCGAACCTGGCTTGCAGGATGGTGTCGACGCCCGGTCCGAACCGCGCCCCGGCCTCGAGCGGCACGCCGAAGATGTCGAGCGCGGCCATAAGCTCGAACTCGACACGCATCTTTCCGGTGCCGCCCGCCGTCGCCGGCAAGGCTATGTCGTCGCTATCCTTGGCCATCCAGTGGCGCTCCGATCAATCACGCAGGCTAGGTGGTTTCCTTGGTGGCGGTGACCTTCACCGACAACGCCCGAAGGGTGATTCCGTTCAGGCTGATCGGGTCCTTCAACGTCGAGAAGTCCAGCGCGATGCCGAATTGATAGGTCTGCGACAGGGTGTTGATCCCGATATCGGTGATCTTGAGCGACGCCTGAAGGATCAGTCCAAGGCCGGGGATTTCCTTCAGGGCATTGGTCGCTTCGGTCAGCGCATTGGCAACGCCGTCAAAACCGACCGCCTTGGTGATCCCGGGAAGGATGTCGCCGATCGGACCCAGCGTCAGCGCGTCGTCGAAACTGGCGTGGTATTCCATCAGGAACGACGATTGCGTGCCCTTCTTGGTGAAAGTGCCGGTCAGTGTGAAGAGCTCGCCGGGGGGTTCGATGAAAAGCGTGATGCCGCCTTCGACGGTCAGCGTGGAATCGCTGGCTGCCGCTGCTGTCGGCGCGACTTCTGCAGGAGGTTGTGCCATGTGTGGTTCCTTTCTGTCGTTTCTCCCGCGCCTCCGCGGGGCCTAAATGTGCGGCCGGGGGCTGCCCGGGCCGCGGGGTCACTTCCTAGTTCCCACCGCCGATTGTTATCGGCGGCTCCTTCGCTCCAATGGGGTCGTCGTCGGGGGAGGTTTTCGGTTTGTCCTTGATCCAGGCGCCGTACCAGCCCAACGAATTGGCGCCCGCCGCCGGGTCGGGATCGCCGAAGATGTAGAAATCGAACGCGCCGCCGGGCGGCAGCTGCTTGCCCAGAAGCTTCAGCGCGATGCCGGTCAGCTTCATGATGAACGCCTTGTCGTTGTAAAACAGCTGCCGCGCATACATCGTGATCTTGATCACGCCCTCGATCGAAATCTCGTTCTTCGCACCCGACGACATCGGCAGTTTCAGTCCGGCGAAGACCTTCAGCCCGTAGCTCGACGGCGACCAGGCCAAAGCGATGCTGACCACCAGCCCGGCATTTGAGGCATAGGCACCCAAGGTTCCGAGGTTGAGGTCGAAGTCGAGCGCGAACCAGGTGCCGCTGGGCTGCGAGCTGTCGAGCTGGGTCGACAGCGTCATGTAGCCCAGGTCGGCGATTGACTTCGATCCTTCGCCCGCAGTGAGCATGCGTTTGATCGACATCGGGAAATGCCGTGCTAGCGCATGCTCGCGGGTGATGCTGGTCGAGGCGTCGAAGGCCATTTTGGCCGCATCGAAGGTGAAGGTCCTGTCGCTGGGCTGTGCGCGGGCAAAATCCATGTGCAACAGCAAGTTCGAAAATGCCAACGCGTCGTACGAGAACAGATCGCACGGCATCGTCTTGCCGTCTCCGGCGGGCACCTGTTGTTCGACAAAGGCCATGCTGCCCCAGAACGAAAACCGGGTCTGCACTTGGTCCGAGGTTTCGGCCTCGGTACCGACGAGCGTGGCGAAGGTCGCCTTGTTGATTGTGACCGACGCCAGGACCTCGTCGTCGTTGGCGTCGAAAACCGTCGGCCGGGTTTCGCTGAAGACATAGGCGTGGGTATCGCCGTGCTTTTGATAGACGCCCTGCAGTTTGATCACGTTGCTTTCCGCTTTGAGCTGCGTGACCTCGGTGGCAAACAGCGTGTTCAGCGCGACCTGGATCTCAGAAGAGAACGCCGCGATGCCCGAGTTCCGGAACAGCACCTTCAGCGACAAGACGTTGAAATCGAAGGTCGTGGTCGAAAGCTGCGCGGTCTTGGTGTAGTAGATCAGCCCGAAGAGCGAGCTTTTCTGTTGCACCAAGTCGGGGCTGACCGCGGTCTGGTTAATGCCGATGTGATGCGCCTTGAACAGGCTCGGGTCGATCCCCGCGGCCAGGCCTTCGAGTTGCGGCGGCAGGCTCTTGAGCGGCACGAACGCGTTGAAGAACAGAATGCCGTTCCAATTCGGATCGTCGACGATCTTCCGAAAATTGTCGAAGTCGGAGTCGGCGGGGATATTGGCGACGATCTCTTGCAACTGCGCCTGGGTGGCCGCGACATTGCTGTTGAATTGATCCGCCAAGATCCAGGTGCTGGAATCCGCCACCAACTCGCGCAGGGTCTTCGGCACGTGTTTGATGATCATAACAGTGCCGTGGCGCGACCAATCGTCGGTCGCAAACAGGAACTTCCAGTCTTCGATGTGGATCGCGTTATTGGCGCCGATATGGCTGGCCATGGCGGCGGGATTTGAGGCGACGAAAAACTGCTGCGGTGTCAGAAGGGCCGACCTAAGCGGGTCCTGGATCCCGTCGAGTGCGAGCAGGGTGGTGTCGGCAGACAGGGCGAGCTTGAGATGTTTCCAGACAGTCGAATCGCAGCCTCCCTGGCCGTCGGCCTGGAATTCGGCGATCAGGCCTTGCGGCGTGCCAGCTTTGCAGACCGCGGTTTCCGCCTCGGGTGCGGCCGCGCTGAAGACCGGCTGCTTCGCCACCTTTTTCGAGATGTCGTAGACGATCGCGCGGCGCTCTTGGCTGAGGACCTGAACCTCCATCCTCGACAGCGCTGTCAGGCCGCTGGTGGCGCCGGCATAGGGGGCAAGCGGATAGGACGTCAGAGCGGGGTCGGCGTTGGCGCTTTCGCCGGTTTTCGGCAGGGTCCCCGCCTGCACCGGGAAATACGGCAGGTAGGGGTTGGTGCCGTTGCTGTTGGCCTGGCCCTGGTCCTGGTGGCCGAAAAGGTAGGCGCCATGCGGCTGTGCGTAGTATTCCGGCTGTTCGTCTTCGGCGGTGAGGCTGGCCCAGGCCGTGGTTGCCGCAGCGGTTAGCCGGGGCGCTTCGGTCGGCTTCGGTTGCTCTTGTTGGTTTGGGTCGAAGACCGGCGCAAAAGCGGGTTGGCCGGCGACAAAGGTCAGCGTCATTTTCGGCACCGTCTTGACATATTCGGGACCGGAAATGCCGCAGAGAAGCTCGGGCACAGGATCGTTCGGCACGCCATGGCCGGGCCCAAAGGCAAAGCTGCCGTCGGGTACCAGATACATCGGATCGCCGGACCCGGGATTCGCCGTTCTGGGCCGCAGTGCAAAAATCAGCCGCGACGGCTTTGGCGTCGTGCTGGGCGTAAGGGCCATCGGCGCCGACAGGTTGGTGCGATAGAACGAGCCCAACTGCGGCGCGCCGCCGGCAAAGAGGAACTGGGTGCGGTCGGTGTCCAAGGGGCGCATCGGATCGATCGTGGCGTCGAGCGCGACCGATGTGCCTTGGCCCGCCGCGAGGTCGAAAACCCGGTGGCGCAGCGAGGAGAAGGTGCCGGGAATGGCCGGCGTCGGATAGAAATACCGCAGCCCGCAATCCATCGCGTCGAGGTGTTCGGTGCCCTGGTCGTTGAGGGCGAATTCCGCCCTGAATGCGAAGCTGCCCCAATCGTCGCTGGAAAAAAGCGGGATCGACACTGGTCCCGTCACCACCGGCACTTGCGTGGTGCCGTCGGCCGAACCGAGCGTGATGCTGGCCGGTGCCGTGCCGGCGGTGAAGACCAGGCTGGCGCTGGCATTGTCGGCGCCCACGCCGCAGCCAGGCCCAAAGATCAATGCGTAGTTGCGAAAATCGACCGGCGTCCGGCTGGACACCTTGCCCGCGATCACCGGGATCGCCCAGACCCGCCAGGCGCTCAGCGGGTCGTTGGGGTTGGCGATCCAGACGACGCGGCTGTTGCCGTAAGGCTCGACCGTCAGCCAGCGCCGGAAGGTCGGGATGAAAACCTGGCCGGAATTCAGCGATGTGCCCAAAAACGCGTAGGCACCGCCTGCCTGCCAGCTTTGCTCGAGCGTCAACGCGGGCGCCAACCCGGTCTCGGTGGCTGGCGGAAGATAGGCAAGCCTCTGGTTCGGAAACGCACCGCCCGAATCGGCGCCGAGATAAAGCCCCGCCTGGCTGCGGACAAAGCGGAATGCGCCCCTATCCGGGACGTCAGGCATTGGTCACGTTAATCGCATCGCCCGCAAGCACCGGGAAGTCATAGACATCTTGGCTTGCGACATTCGGCTCTGCGGAGTCGGCGATGTACATTTGTGCAAAGCTCTGCTGGAGGCCGTTCAGTCCGCCGGCGTTGGCGAGCGTGGGGATGTAGCGGACGTATTTGTTGTGGAATCCCACAACGCTCAGCCCCTTCAATCGTGGCATCATCGAATAGCGCGACAACAGGTCCCGTGCGGTGGTTCCGATCGGTACGTAGACCGACTGGCCGTTCACGAAGACCAGGACTTCGGGGATCAGGACGGTTCGCCCGCGGAAAAAACCGGTCGAGACTTCGGGGGCGAAATCACCGCCAGCGTAATAGGTACCCGTTGCGGTATCGAGGTCGGCCAACGTGTCCGCGCCCAAGATCGCCGCGGCGTTTCTCAGGTTGGTCGATCCGGACTGGTTTCCGGGCGGGAAGGTCCCGGGGTAGCAAATCCGCAAGTGGCGGCGGCGAAAGGCGGTGCTGCGGAAGTCGATAAGGCCCCCGGCGCCGCCAGGCGGGGCGTCCACTGACGGGATCGCCAGTGACGACAAAAAACCGTCGAAGCCCAGGACTTCGCCCGCGGTGCCGACCGTGCTGACGACCTCGATAGAGACCTCTCCGGCGGACACGTAACCATGCGCCACTTGCGGCGGGCCGCCGGGGATCAGTTGGTTGAACTGCGGCGCCATTCGCAGGCGCATTCCCGGGTATAGGTCCACGTAGGCTTGCGGCGGCGTCGCACTCGACACAAACGAGTAGTTGAACAGCAGCGATTCCGCGAAGGTCGCCGGTGTGATCGAGGCAAAGTGTGCCCGCAGCATCGGCACCGCGCCGGGCGTGACATATTTGCCTTCGATCGCCTCGATCTTTTTGATCAGATCAATGAACGCGGCGGCAACCGCGGCGCGTCCGGCGCCGAATTCGAACACGGTGTCCTGCAGCACAAAATTGACGACCTTTTTCGGCGTAATGGTCGGCTGATAGGTGTATTGCACGGCCATATAGTCATTTTCGGCCAGCGCTATGCTCTTGTCCGGCAAGTTCGCTTCGATGAACAGACTGAGGTCGAGCTTTTGGGTCAGCTTAACCGAGCCTGTCATGGTGAGGTAGACGAACAACTCTCCAGCTTTGGCGTTCAGCGCAACGTTACCGCCTGTTCCGAAGCCATAATTCTGTGCCATGCTACCCACCTCTTAGGACGGCGCAAAGGACGACACCCGCCGGACGCAGGTCATGCGCGGCGCAACGGGTGCCGAGAGCGTGTTTTGACGGCGGGGTCGGGTTTCCCGCCTCTGGCGTCAGCCTTGATGTGCGGTATTCAGGGTTACCTGAACGGTCGCCGGGTTGTTGGGGTTGGTGACGTTGGTGATCACCATCGGCGCCCCGCCGAATTTCGTCATCGTGAAGTAGTTCTTGAACGGGTCGATGGTAATCGGCATCGACGGCGGATTCTCCCAGGACGAGCACTGGATCATCACCGAGGCCACTTCCTGCACGCTTTGGTTGGTGATGTTCAATGTCTGATCGACGCCGCCCGAGGTCTGAAACTGATGCGGGGTCGGGTTCGACAACGTGGCGGTTTGGCTCTGAGGGACAGAGGTGTCAGGCATGAAATAGCTCCCTTAGTATATGCGGCCCGTCTGGGGCTCATTGATCTCTATCGACATCTCAATACCTGGCACCTAAACGCTTCAAATAAAGACAATTTTGAGAATCGACACGCATAGGTAGCGTATCGACCCCCGCAGTAGCGTGTCAATAAACAAACGCCGTGGCCACCGATTTTCCGCGGTGTAGCGGAGAGATTTTTGGTCTGCGAAGTGGCCACGTCTGCGCGCTCACTCGGCATATTCATGGCGCGTTTTGTACTTCACCAAAGCAGCACCGCCATCGGCGGCATGCACGGTGACGTCCAACAACCCGCCGGCCAGAGTGGTCCAGGGCACCACGTGGTCGCGCTGTCCCACGGAGATGGACTTTCGGAAGGTCTGTTCGGATTGTTCGAGCCGCGCCTCGACAGTGATCTCGACATCTCCGGTGTTCTCGGCCGTCAGACAGCTTTCGAATGTCGCCAGCGTCGAAAACACCGTCCGCTCGTCAGCCTGCAGCTGTGCCGAACCGTTTATCACCTGTGTGCTGGTCTCCAGCTCGTCGGCGCTGTGGCTTAGCAAGCTCGAGATGTCCTCAACCTCTTCGACTGTTGTGGGTGTGGCCAGGCCGTCGTTGCTCTCCAGACCGCTGACAACCGCCAGGATGTTGGCCGGGCTCGCCTCCGGGTTCGAGTTGTTCATAACAAACAGTGGCGTACCGCCAAAATTCATCGGAAGGACGAACTGGCCCGTGGCTGGCAACTGCTGGAATTCCTTCCAGTTCGCACCCGAGGAGAATGCGGTGAACGCCGCCTGAAAGGTCTTGCTGAGATTCACGATCTGCAACACCATATAGGTGCCGCCATAGGTTGCGAATTGCGTGTGACGTGTGGGTTTCAATTGCGCGCGGCCGCCGAGTTCCTGACTATTGGCGACAAGTAACGCCAAGATCTCAGGCCGCCGGCACCGCAACGACAGCAATGGCAGCGCCAAGGCCGCTTGGGGTCGAGTTGGTGACGTTCAGGAACTTGCCGTCGCAGGCCATCGTCGTCTGGAACGGCGTGGCGCCGACGGGCACTTCGTACCGTTTCGGATCGGAAGTCTCGGCGCCGCACCACACCAACGTGTCGGCGGGATGCAACGCCGAGGTGTTGTAGATCGTCAGATTCATGGTCTGTCCGGCGGTCGTCGGGAATTGCGTGCTGAACCCCGTCGCCAGACGCGTCCCGCCGAGGATCACGCCCGACAAAGCAGGTCCGCCGCTGGCCGAGGTATTCTTGACCACAAGGTCCGGTCCGTTGCCGAGCCACGGTCCCAGCCACTGGGTCTTGCCGCCGACAATGCTGCCCCGGCTGGCGATTGCGCCAAGGGACGCGCTGTAGCTGCCGCCCGCTTTCGCTTCCTCGACGACCAGTTGGACCATCACGGTGGGCACGTCCTTGGTGCTGATCGTCTTGCTTTCGCCCGGCGTGAGCTTGAATGCCTCTTTCACCAATCCACTCCCTGAAATCTCATCAATGCTCCGCCAGGATCGGTTACTCTGTGCCGCTTGGCAAGAACTTCAGCGTCCGGGGCAAGGCGCCTGTCGGTGGCGCAGGCTGCCTGTCGGTCCACATACGCCGATCGGCTCGCTACCCGAAAAGCGCCTTGAACCGGTCGACGCAGAGCCGGAAGCCGTCTTCGAAATTGCCGTTGCCGGGGTGATAGACGCTTTCGAACGAGATCGCGCCGTCGTAGCCGTCGGCCCGCAGCGCCTTGGCGATCGGCTCGAACTGATCGGCCAGCTGGCCTTCGCCCAAGCGCCGTACCTCCAACGTCGCGCGCGGCGTGTCGACCTGGACGTCCTTGATGTGCACATGTCCCAGATAGCCGCCGCGAACCGCGTCGTAGCCGTCCGGCCAGGCGCGTTCGTGGCACCAGCAATTGTTTGCGGGATCCCACAGCACCTGCAGCACGTCGCTGGCGCCGAGGTCGTCGATCAGCTTGCGCGCGGTGTAGTTCGAATTGACCATGGTGCCGTTGCCGGTCTCCACCACCAGCTTAAGCCCCGCGTCCCGGGCAACGTCGCAGGCCGGCGCGATCAGGGGCAGGGTGGCGTCCCAGGCGCCATGCGCCACGTTCCACTGTTCGGCGCCGTTTCGGCCCCAGAGGATCTGTTCCTTCTTGTTGGTCATGATCCGCACCAGCGGGCTGCCCACGACGTGGGCCATCTCGATCACGCGCTTCAGCGCGTCCATGTGCCGGGTGTGGTCGGCGTCGCCGGGGGCGTTCGCCGTAGTCAGCCCGGCGAAGATATGCCGGGACAGGCACGACACCGGCTTGCCGCGGTCCTTGAGCAGCCGGTCGATCTCGGCGATCTCGGCCCGGCTGTGGTCGCCGACCTCCGTGTCGCCGACGAATTGCAGCTCGGCATACTCCAGCCCGAACTCGTCCATCACGTCGACCGCATGGCCCAAATCCCGGCTGATGCCGTCGCAGATCACCCCGAGTTTCATCGCGCGGCCTCCCGGTGCAGTTCGGCGCCGACGATGCCCTCGATCACCCGTGTGCAGACCCAGTTGTCGCCATCGGGAAACTTGCTTCGCCCGGCGTGAAAGATCTGCATCGCCGCCGCCGCGGTGTGCATCGGCACGCCCAGTTCCTCGGCGAAGCCCATCGAGATCGTCAGGTCCTTGTGCATCGTGTTGATGTGGCTGCCGGTGCCCTCGAACTGCCGGTCGATGATCTTTTGCAGCGCGTTCGAGGTGATGCCGCAGCCGCCCGAAGAGGTCGAGACCACGTCGTAGAGGACCTGCCCCGACACGCCCGCCTTCGCCGCCAGCGCCGCCGCCTCAAAGGTGGCCGAGAACATGGCACCCAAGAGAGACTGCAGGATCGCCTTGACCACCTGGCCTTGCGGAGCGGCAGTGCCGACCCGATGGATGCTCGACGACACCGCCTGCATCACCGGCGCGTATTGGTCCAGCACCTCGGGCGCGCCGGCCGCCATCATCGTCAGCGTGCCGCCCTGGGCGCCGGGAAAGCCGCCCGAGACCGGCGTGTCGATCAGATGGATGTTCGAGCCCGCCATCGCCTCGGCGATCTCGCGCCCCTCGCTGGGCTTGATCGTCGCCGACAGGATCACCGCGCCGCCGGGGGCCATGTGCCCGACCAGCCCGTCCGGCCCCAAAATCACCGATTTCGCCTGATCGCCGTTCATCACCATCACGAAGACCGCGTCCGCATTGGCGCCGACTTCGGCCGCATCCGCCGCCGCCTCGCCGCCCATCGCTGTGAAGGCTGCCATCCGGTCCGCGCTGAGGTCGAGCCCCGTGGTCCGAAACCCATTGGCGATCAGGTTCTTGGCCAGGCCAGAGCCCATGTCACCCAATCCGATCACACCTGCACGCATGCCGTCGTCCTCCCTGTCCGCCCCGCCGGGGCCCTGTCGTTCGGCGCCCGAAGGCGCGCCTGGTGCGGGGATTTCATCGCACCCGTCGGGTGCGCCGGGCGCGTCCAGAAGACTCCTCGCTGCCCGGAAACCCGGCCCCTGTGACGGGGCCCGGATGCCCCATGACTACGCGCCGCCGGGCCGAATGGAAAGCCGCCTCAGACCGCATCCGCCAAGGCGTAGTCCACCGGCTCGGCGGCCCCAGTGCGCATCGACCGCTCTGCCGCCCGGGCCACCGCCTCGGCCACCAGACCGTCCTGCACCGAGGGAAACGCCGCGCCGGTCTCCAGGTGGTCGAGATAGGCCGCAAGCTGTGCCGGATAGGTCGCCCGGACCCTGTCGTACCAATGCGCATGGCCGCCGCCCGACACCACATGCGCTCCCTTGTAGAGCGCCACGTCGACGGCCACCGGGATCCGCGCCTGCACCATGCCCGCCGAGCCGGCGATCTCGATCCGCTCGTCATAGCCATAGCCGGTGCGGCGGCTGAAATTCATCTGGCAGAACGCGCCCGACTGCATCCGCAGCGACAGAACCGCCGTGTCCACATCGCCGTGGCGCGCATAGCCGGGCTCGAAGAGGCAGGCGCCCTGCGCGAAGACCTCGGCCGGCCGCGAGCCCGACAGCCAGCAGGCGAGGTCGAAGAAATGCGCGCCCTTGTCACGCATCATGCCGCCCGAGGCGGCGATGTAGCCCGCCGCCGGCGCCGACTGGGTGCGCGAAGTCAGAACCATGGTCTCGACCGTGCCCACGTCGCCGGCTGCCACATGGGCCTTCAACGCCAGGTACTGCGCGTCGTGGCGGCGGTTGAAGGCAAGCCCCGTCCGCAGACCGGCCGTCTTTGCCGCGCGGGCCGTCTCGACCGCCGAGTCCAAATCCACGTCGATCGGCTTTTCGCAGAGAAACGGCAGGTTGGCGGCGATGCAGGCGCGGGCGACGGGGCCATGCGCCTCGGTTGGCGTTGCGATGATGGCGAAATCGCATCCCGCGGAAAGGCCGTCGTCGAGCGTCGCACTGGATGCCGCGGCGCCCAAGGCCGCGGCCCGCCGGACATCCGTATCGACGACAAACCCAAGGTGCGCCCGCGCCGATTGCGCCAGGCATTCGGCATGGACCTTTCCGATGAACCCCGCACCGATCAAAAGTGCCTTCAGCATACGTGGCTCCTTCGGCTGCCATCAAACGCCGGAGTGCACGGCCTGGCAAGGTTGCGCCACTGATGCCCACCTTCTAAGCCTTGGACCGCGCAACAAGGACACGCCCATGAAACGCATCTACGACTGGGCCGCGCGCCCGCAGACCCGGAACTACACCGCCGCCGATCTGCGCGCTCTGAAGGGCCGGCGCGTGCTGACCCAGACCACGGCGAACTCGGCCGAAGAAGCGTCGGCCGCCTGGGACGCCGGGCTCGACCTGATCATGGGCAATTGCCAACATGCCGCCGAGGTGCGCGCAGGCGGGCCGCAGATGTTCTACACCGCCGCGCTCGGGCTGCCGGATTTTCCCACCGAGCGCGATGTGCTGACCGCCGCCTTCGCGGCGATGCAGGCCGGCGCCGACAGCGTCTATACCGCCCGCGGCCCGCATATCGTCGAATTGCTCGCGCGCGAAGAGATCCCGGTGATGTGCCATCTCGGCCTGGTGCCGCGGAAATCCACTTGGAAGGGCGGCCTGCGCGCCATCGGCAAAACCGCCGAAGAGGCGCTGGCGCTATGGCAAGACTTTCGCACCATGGAGGATGCCGGCGCGTTCAGCGTCGAGGCAGAGGTGATCTGCGCGCCGGTCTTGGCCGAGATCAGCCGGCGCACGACACTGGTGACATCTTCGCTCGGCTCGGGCTCGGGCGGCGACATCGTCTATCTGTTCCAAAATGACATCTGCGGCGAAGCGCCCGACCGCCCCCGCCACGCCCGCGCCTTCGGCAACCTGCACGCGCTCTACGACCGGATCCGCAGCGAACGCCGCGCCGCGCTGGCGGCCTTCAAGG
Organism: Rhodobacter sp.; assembly: GCA_030066215.1. Lineage (GTDB taxonomy): Bacteria > Pseudomonadota > Alphaproteobacteria > Rhodobacterales > Rhodobacteraceae > JASJCA01. Next base: position 60,384 of record JASJCA010000003.1, read on the forward strand.
CCGCCGCCGAGGCCGGCACCTATCCTGCACCGGTCGAGAGGGCGGGCATCGCCGACGAAGAGCTGGAGCGGTTTCGCGACGCGTTGGGGTCGGCGTAGGCGCTCGAGGTTCGGATTTTGGGTGAAATTCTGGTCAGGAGCGGGCGGGCTCCGGTTTAATCGGGCACGGAGTCAAGGGGCGCAGCCCCGCCGTGAGCATCGCCAACCCGCCCCGGAGGGGTGGCGATTGGTCGAGGTTTGCGCACCGCTGGAGGCCCTACGGACTCGACGACCATAAAGTGCTGCTGCTTAGAGGTCAGTTCGCCACCCCGCGGGTCGGCGATGGGCACGGCTTTGTCCTCCAAAGAACCGCCCGTCACGCCTCAACCCAGCACCGAAAAGCTCGATTCCTGGTTGATCTCGCGCCGGCGGGAATAAAAGCCGACGTCGATCTCGCGCCCGATATAGGGCAGGGTGAACTGCAAGGGCGCTGCGTCGTGATCGTTCCCCGCCTCGCAGTAGTCGATCAGTGCGGCCATCATCTTGCCGGCGATTGGCGCGTTCTTGTACTGGTTCCCGCTGGTGCCGCAGGCCATGTAGAACCCACCCAAGGCGGACTTGTCGTAGATCGGGATCCAGTCGGTCGCCGCGTCGTAAAGGTCCACCACGCCCCCGGTCGCGCGCCCCGGCACACCAAGCGACGGCACCCGCTGGGCATATCGCATCGCCTGCGTCGTCCACTGCTCGGTGAAATCGCGGCTATAGTGCACATCGTCCTCGGTCCAGTCGTGCGGGTCGCATTCGGGGTCCTCCGACCCGACCAGGATGTGGTTGCCGTGTTCGGGCCGGCAGTAGACGCCGATGTCGTTGTCGGAAATCACCGGCGCGGTGCCCTCGAAGTCGAAGCCTTCGGGCGCGGGCACATGCACCACCTCCTGCCGTAGCGGTCGGGTTTCGATCTTCATGTCGTCCAGCACGCCCGCCATCCGGTTGACGATCGCCGAGCCCGGCCCGGCCACGTTCACCACCACCGGCGCGTGGAGCTCTTCGCCCGAGGCGAGCCGTACCCCCGTCACCTTGCCGCCGTCCTGCAGCACCGCCGACACCTCGGCCCCGGTCCGCACCTCGGCGCCGTGTTGGCGCGCGGCCTCAATCAGGTTCTGCGCCGACAGCGCGGGGTCGGTCACATAGCCGCCGTTCGGCCAATAGACCGCGCCGGCGATCCTGCGCCCGTTGGGCTGGCCGAAGCCGGCGTCGTCGCGGGCGCGGGGCGGGAAGTAGGACTCCAGCGAATAGACCGGCAGCCGCGCGGTGATCTGGCCCGCGTCCCATTCCTCGAACGGGATGCCCAGGTCGCGCGAATTGACGATGTGCTTTTCGAGCTGGCCGTTCTCTTCGGTCTTCATCACCAGACAACCGCATTCGCGGAACTGCGCCAGGTTGGCGCCCGCGGGCAGGCCCAGATACTCAGCCCAGTCGCGCCAGTAATGATAGCCCTCCCAGGCGAAGGCGGTGCCGTCGAAGGTCGAGTAATGCATCCGGATAATCGCGCAGGACCCGGCGGTCGAGCCGTGGCCGACTTGCGCGTTGCGGTCCAGCGACAGGGTCTTCCAGCCGCGCTTGGCCATCTCGAAGGCGGTCGCCGCGCCGATCACGCCGGTGCCGATGATGATCGCGTCGGGGGTCTGGGTCATGGGGGCGGCCTTTCCTCGTGCTGCGCGCAAACCATGCGGGGCCGGGCGCGGCGATGCAAGCCACGGGCGCGACATGGGGTCCGGCATTCCCGACCCGCGCGGGGCTAGCATTTCCGCCCCGATATGGCACACTCTGCGCCAAATCGATTTTGGAGGGGTCCCGATGTTTCGCTTGCTGCTTGCGCTCTGCCTTTGTTTCACCACCGCCGCCATCGCCCAGGACCGGCCGCGCGCGATCCTGGTGCTCGACGCCTCGGGATCGATGTGGGGCCAGATCGACGGCACCGCCAAGATCACCATCGCGCAAGAGGTCATCGGCGGCTTGCTGGACACCCTGCCGCCGGAGCAAGAGCTCGGCCTCACCGCCTACGGCCACCGCCGCAAGGGCGACTGCACAGATATCGAGACGCTGATTCAGCCCGGCGGCGACCGGGGCGCCATCGCCGGCGCCGTCAACGCGATTAAGCCCAAGGGCAAGACGCCGCTATCGGCCGCGGTGATCCAGGCCGCGGAAGCCTTGCGCTATACCGAAGACAAAGCCACGGTGATTCTGGTCTCCGACGGCAAGGAAACCTGCGAGTTCGATCCCTGCGAGGTTGGCCGCCAGCTGGAAGAGGCGGGCGTCGACTTCACCGCCCATGTCATCGGCTTCGACGTCTCCGATCCCGCGGACCGGGCGCAACTCGCGTGCCTCGCTGAAGAAACCGGCGGCACCTTCCGCACCGCCTCGGACGCCGGTGAGCTGGCCGACGCGCTGTTGGTGGTGGCCGAGCCGCCCGCGCCTGAACCCTTCGACGTCACCTTCAACGCCAAGGAGGGCCCCGGCGGGCCGGTCATTTCCAAGGGCCTCGCCTGGACCGTCACCGACGCCGCCGGCGCCACCCTGCTGCAGGGCGGCAGCGATATGACTCCGACGCTGGAGCTCTTGCCCGGCGCCTACACCGCTGCCGTCACTCGCGACAAGGACGGCGCCAGCGCGACCCGCGACTTCAGCGTCGAGGACACCCACCGCACGGTCGTTCTGGTCCTGCCCGAACTGCCGCCGGAGCCGGTGCGCGTGCGCTTTTTCGCCACCGACGGCAAGAACGGCCCGCGCATCAACGACGACCTCGTCTGGGATGTGGCTGGTGACGAGGCCATCGTCGATACCGAGCTTGCCTCGAACCTCGACCTGCAATTGGTCAAGGGCGAATACACCGTCTCGGTCCTGCGCCCGATTGACGAGGCCTATGCCGAGCTGCGCTTCGGCGTCGGCACCGTCAACAAAACCGTGGTCCTGGAGTTGCCGGAATACCGCCCCGACGCCACAATCGAGGCGCCCGACAGCGCCGTTGCCGGGTCCACCGTCCAGGTCCGCTGGACCGGGCCTGACAACAAGAACGACTTCATCTCGGTCGCCGCCCGCGACGCCGACGAAGGCGCCTGGATCGAGTACACCTATACCCGCGAGGGCCCGCTTCTGAACCTGCGCATGCCGCCGGAAGAGGGCAGCTACGAACTGCGCTACGTCCTCAACGACGGCCGCAAGGCGCTGACCCGCCGCGCAATCGAGGTGACCCCGGTCGCCGCCACGATTACCCCGCCGGACAGCTTGCCCGCCGGGGCAACGGTCAGCATCGACTGGACCGGCCCGGACTATAAGAATGACTTCCTGGCCGTGGTGGCCCCCGGCGACGAGGGTTGGATCAACTACACCTATACGCGCGAAGGCTCGCCGCTTGGCCTGCAGATGCCGGGTGAGCCGGGCGACTACGACATCATCTACACGATGGACCAAAAGCGCACGGTGCTAGAGCGTGTTTCGATCACCGTCACCGGCGTCGACTTCTCGGTCAGCGCGCCGGAAAGCGCCGCGGTGGGCAGCGAGGTGACCGTCGACTGGACCGGCCCGGACTACAAGAACGACTACATCGACTTGGCGAAGGCCGGCGAGGACCGCTACGTCACCTATACCTACACGCGCGAGGGCTCGCCCTTGACGCTGAAGGTCCCGGTCGAGCCGGGCGACTACGAGGTGCGCTATGTGCTTGCCCAGGACCGCACGGTGATGGCGCGCACCGCGGTAAAGGTCACGCCGGTGACGGCGAGCCTGTCCGGCCCGGACACCGCCGATATCGGCGGCCAGATCGCGGTGACCTGGGAGGGTCCGGATTACAAGAACGACTATATCGACATCGCCAAGCTCGGCGCGAGAGACAACCAATACCAGAAATACACCTACACGCGGCAGGGCTCACCGCTGATGCTGCAAATGCCGACCGAGCCTGGCGACTACGAGCTGCGCTATGTGATGTCCGGCAACAACCGATCGATTCTGGCACGGCAGCCGATCACCGTGGCCGCCATCGGCGCGACGCTCGACGTGGCCGGGACGGCGGCGCCGGGCAGCAATCTGGTGGTGACCTGGGAAGGGCCCGAGTACAAAAACGACTATCTGTCGATTGCGCGTGTCGGCGACGAGAAGGGCTATGAGACCTACACTTACGCTCGCGAAGGCTCGCCGCTGATCCTCAAGGTCCCCGAGGCGCCCGGCGCCTACGAGGTCCGCTATGTGATGGGCCAGGACCGCAAGGTTCTGGAGCGGTCATTGCTGACGGTGGAGTAGGGCAGGGGAGCTGGGCGGCTTGATTGCGGCCCTGAGCCGTCGCCGGATCGAGACGCCACCAACCGCACGGAATCCAGCCGAAGGCGCCGTGCGAGCGCCTGCCCGTCCCGACGGGCTGGCGCTTTAGCTTAAGGAAGCGCGTCGGTCCGAGTTCGTTCGGACTTTGCTGCCAGAAACCGAGCCGTTGAAAGGTGGAGGCGCCATCCCACGGGCAGGCGCTCGCACGGCTCACGTTGAATGGAAGGTCAAGGCCTGCCTTGGCCCTCCTCCGTTTCGACATTGCCTTCCCAAGCCTTCTCAATCCAAATCCGGTGCGCCATCCGCGTTCCGCACAGCCGACCGTGACAACTCCCTCCACGCCAATCGAACCGTCTGCCTTCCACGAGGACGTCCCGCCAATCCCGGCTCGTCCAATAGGCCGAAACCCCATTGCTAGACCACCACCCGGGCTTACGGGTTATTTGCGCTATCACAAACGATTTCAACAATTTAACCGCATGTCCAGATCTGGACGCCCAAGCAATTCTGCCCCCTCGACCCGCTTCCCAACCCGCCTGGCCTCGGCTAGCCTCCGCCCGATGACCGGCCCCCAGATCCACGACAGCACCTATTCCTGGCTCCGCCTCGCGATCACGCTCGGCATCGCGACGGTGGGCAATGTCGGCATGTGGGCGATCATCGTCATCATGCCTGCGGTCGAGGCCGAGTTCGGCGTCGCCCGCGCCGACGCCTCTCTGCCGTACTCGGCCACCATGATCGGCTTCGCCCTTGGCAATCTGTTGATCGGCCGCGCCGTGGACCGCTACGGCGTCACCGCTGCGCTGATCGCCGCGGCCGCCGCAATGGCCGCGGGCTTCGCCTTCGCCAGCGTCGCCCCCTCGGTCTGGCTGCTCACCGCCCTACAACTGATCGTCGGCTTCGGCAGCGCCGCCAGTTTCGGACCCCTGATCGCCGACATCTCGCACTGGTTCCTGCGCCGCCGCGGCATCGCCGTCGCCATCGCCGCCAGCGGCAACTACCTCAGCGGCGCGATCTGGCCGGTCGCCCTGTCCGGTGTGCTCGCCGATTATGGCTGGCGCAGCGTCTACCTCGCGCTTGCCGCGCTCTGCCTTGCGGTGATGATCCCCGGCGCGCTGATGTTGCGCCGCGCGCTGCCCTCCGCCGCGCATGACGCCGCGGACCAGCACTCGCAACTCCGCGCAAGAGCCGTCCCCCTCTCCCCCCGTGCGCTGACCTGGCTGCTCGCGATTGCCGGCATCGGTTGCTGCGTGGCGATGTCGATGCCACAGGTCCACATCGTGGCCTTCTGCGTCGATCTCGGCTACGGCCCCGCCGTCGGCGCCGAGATGCTGTCGCTGATGCTGCTCGGCGGCGTGGTGTCGCGTTTGGTGTCCGGCCTCGTCGCCGACCGGCTGGGGGGTGTGATGACGCTGTTGATCGGCTCCACCCTGCAATGCATCGCATTGTTTCTCTACTTGCCGTTCGACGGCATGGTCTCGCTCTATCTCGTCAGCCTGGTCTTCGGGCTCAGCCAGGGCGGTATCGTCCCGAGCTACGCCGTCATCGTGCGCGAGTACTTACCCGCCCGAGAGGCCGGCGCGCGGGTCGGCTTCGTGATCATGGCGACGATCGTCGGCATGGCCTTGGGCGGTTGGATGTCGGGTTGGATCTATGACGTCACCGGGTCGTACCAAATGGCGTTTCTAAACGGGATTGGTTGGAACCTGCTCAACATCGCAATCATGGTGCTGATCCTCAACGCCACCCGGCGCCGGGCAGTTGCCGGGGGGTGAGGGCGTGGCGCGGGCGGATACCTCACGCCGTCGAGGTGACCGGGTTCGTAAAACTTGGCCATGAGCGATCGTTGACGGCCCTCCTGGGCACGGAATCAAGGGGCGCAGCCCCGCCGTGCCCATCGCCGCCCCGCCCGGGTGGGGTGGCGATTGTGTGAGACCTGCGCACCGCTTGGGGTCCTACGGATTCGACAGCCATAAAGCGCATCCGGACAAGCGTCGGTTCGCCACCCCGCGGATCGGCGATGGGCACGGCTAACCAAATGCTGTCACCGTCCCCTGCCGAGCAAATCCCGCCGCCGAACGCCACCCGCATCAACTCCCCCGACCGACCCGGGGCCCGATCGCCTCGTCGAGCCACGCATCCGCCACCGCCGACAGCGCCGCGTGCAGCTTGAGCACATGGGCCCGGCATGCCTCGCCGCGCCAGCCCTCCGGGAGCAGTTCGGCAGGCACGTCCGGATGTCGCAGCAGCAGACGGCGCCAGTGGTGCACGATCAAGATCCTCAGGGCCGCCGCGACCTCGGCCTCGGGCAGGCTCGCCGTGTCGAGACTCGCCGAGACGCGCCGCAACGCCCGCTCCAGCCGCGCATAATCCGCCTGCAGCGGAGCGCCGGCCAGCGCCGTCCGCGCCCAGTCCGGCATGGCCGCCAGGCGCTCCGCCACGACCGCTTCCCGCGGCGCCGCGCCGGCCTCTGCCGGGCCCAGCCAGCAGCCTCCGTTCAGGGCCAGCCACCCGGCGCGTTCCAGGACCGCGGCGCCCGCGCCGCCCGCCGGTAGCACCGCCAGCCGCCAGGGTTCGCTCAGCGCCGGGGCGGGCGCATAGATCCGCCGGCTCGCCGGCAGGAATCGCGCGCGCCCGCTGGCCGAGAGGCCGTAGAAGGCGTGCCGCCCGGCCCGCGTCCGCTCGATCCAGCCGTCGCGCGCCAGCCGGTGCAGCGCCACCCGCACCGCCTCGGCCCGGATCCCCAACCGCGCCGCCAGCGCCGTCACCGCCCGCGCCGGGACCAGCCCGCCCCGCGGCAGCACCGCATCGCCGAAGATCGTCACGATCACCGACCAGACCCGCAAATCGCCCATCACCGCCATCTCGCGGATGCGCGGGTCGAGCGCTGTTGCCGAAGCCCTGCCCATGGGCGAAGCTATACACCGCGCAGCCGGGAAAGGGACAGCCGATGCAGGACCAGACCTTCGGACCGGACGAGGCCGCCGCCCTCGTCGCCAAGACCTTCGCGCCCTGGGTCGCCGAGATCGGTCTGTGCCTGGTCGAGGCGACACCAAAGCGGTCGCGTCTGCATCTGCCGCGGAACGACCGCCTGCTGCTGCGCGGCGGCCCCGGCATCGGCGTCCTCTGTGGTCAGGCCATCGCCGCCGTCGCCGACACCGCCTGCGTGCTGGCGCTGACCGGCGCCAACGGGCGGTTCCGCAACTGCACCACGGTCGACATGTCGGTGCGCTTCATCCGGCCCCTGGCCGACGCCGCCACCGACGTCACCGTCGACATCGAAAGCAACGGCCGCAAGCTCGCGGTCTGCCGGGTGACGCTCGCCGCCGAGGGCAGCACCAAGACCGCTGCGCTGGCCACCGCCACTTTCATGTATCTCGAAGACTGACCCGGGACTCCCGTGGCCTGCGCAGAAGCTATGGGCAGGGGACGGCGCCGGCACCGGCCGGGTTGGCGCCGCAGACAAACAGCGCATCGCCGCCGTTGTTCAATGCCACGAGATCCAGGTAATTCGTCGATTGGTCGGGATGTCCGGGCGGTGCGGGTTGCGAGAACTCGACCAGGACGGTGTCGACGAAGTCCAGAACGTTGGCGCGGTTGAAGGGCTCCAGCCGCGCCTGGCAGACTTCACGATAGCTTTGCTCGGATTCGGGATAGTTCCCGGCCCACTTGTCCTCGATATTTGTCTGGATCCTGTCGAAGCGCTCGTCGTCGCTATGGGTCACGTTGATCAGATAGACCGCGTTCGCCAAGTCCATATCTCCATCCCCGACCAGTGCGCAGCCCGCCACGCCTCCGGTCAGCTTCGGGATGTCGTCGTCGTAGGCATCATTCGTCGCCTTTAGCAGGCTGTCCGGCCCAACCGCCGCCGCGCACACGGCGAAGAACATCTCGCTCGGTGTTGAGGCATGCGCATCATGAAGGAACTGGGCGAAGTCCGCGTTCGGGATGTCGCTGATCTCGCCGCCGCCGCCATGGGCCGCCGTATAGAGAGTGTCAAAGGTATCGAGAGCGTTTGCGCCGTCCGAGATTGCCGACACGGTGCCGTCGTCTGCCAAGTAGAACAAGGTGGTCGATTCGTTGGCGACACGCGACCATTCCCAGTCGAAAATGTTGGACGGATCGCCGCACATGTCGCTGAGCAGGAGCGTCGCCGTATCCGCCCGGGCCGGCTGCAGCGGCGCGGCCAGAACCAGAATCGCTGCCATCACGCCGGCCCATCTGCTTGGTGTCGTGTCGGTCATCTCATAACCCTCCAAGGCGCTTTCGGAAAATTTCTTGAATACCCCCTAACGATAACGCAGCGCAGAGATTGGTGTGAGTCCTTTGGCCGGCGCGACGCGTCGGAAGTGGAACTCGACGGCGAGGGTATTTGCGCGATTTGCCCAAAATTGGACGTGGGAAACCCGCCCCCCGGCGCGGAATCAAGGCGCGCAGCGCCGCCGCGCCATCGCCGACCCGCCCCGGAGGGGCGGCGATTGGTCGAGGCTCGCGCACTGCTTGAGGTCCTACGGATTCGACAGCCATAAAGCACTGCCGTTCAAACGTCGGCTCGCCACCCCGCGGGTCGGCGATGGCGCGGCTCCTCTCGCCGTTGCCGAAACCGCTCCTTTTGAGCATGTGCAATCCAACCGAATTGACCGCGCCGCCCGAACGCATTCGCCGGCGCAAACGCTGCCTCGGGCGGCGCGGTGAATGCCCGTCCCCGTTCAGATTGGACACGCTCTAGACCCGATCCCGCAGCGTCCGGCTTCAGGCCCTGACCCGCTCCGACTTCGCGTCGTAGAGCGGCCGCAGCGACGGCTCCGCCGCCACCCGCGTGCCGGCCACCTCGATCTCGTAGCCCGAGGCCAGCACCTGGTCCGCGGTCTCGCCGGGGCAGGGGACGTAGCCCATCCCGATCGCCGCGCCGAGCGCGTGGCCGTAGTTCCCCGACGACAGATAGCCCACGACCTCGCCGTCCCGGATCACCGGCTCGTTGTGGTACAAAAGCGGTTCGGGGTCGGTCAGACGGAACTGCAAAAGCCGCGCCTGCAGCCCCGCCTCGCGCGCCCGCAGCACCGCGTCGCGGCCGATGAAATCGGGCTTCGCGGTCTTCACGGCAAAGCCCAGGCCGGCCTCCAGCACGTGATCCTCGCAGGTGATGTCGTGGCCGAAATGCCGGAACGCCTTTTCGATCCGGCACGAATCCATCATGTGCATGCCGCAGAGCCGCGCGCCCAAACCTCGCGCCGCCTCCCAGATCACCTCGAAGACATGCCCGCACATGTCGGCCGAGATGTAGAGCTCCCAGCCGAGCTCGCCAACATAGCTCACCCGTTGCGCGCGGGCCAGGCCGAGGCCGATCTCGATCTCCTGCGCGGTACCGAACGGGTTGGTTTCGTTGGAGAAATCGGCCGGCGAGACCGCCTGCATCAGCCGCCGTGCATTGGGCCCCATCACCGCCAGCACACCCTCGCCCGCGGTGACGTCGGTGATCACGACCCGCCGGTCCCCGGTATGCCGCCTCAGCCAGGTCTCGTCGGCCAGCCGCGTCGCCGCCGGCGTGACCACCAGATAGGCGGTCTCGGACAGCCGCGTGACGGTGACGTCCGCCTCGATCCCTGCCTTGGCGTTGAGCAACTGGGTGTAGACGATCTTGCCCGCCGGGACCGACATGTCGTTGCCGCAGACATGGTTCAGCAGCGCCTCGGCGTCGGGCCCCTCGACCCGGAGCTTGCCGAAGGACGACATGTCGTAGATCCCGATGTTCTCGCGCACCGCCATGTGCTCGGCCCGCGCATTCTCGAACCAGTTCTGCCGCTTCCAGGAATAGCGGTAGGCACGCTCTTGCCCCGGGGCGGCGAACCAGTTCGCGCGCTCCCAGCCGGCGACCTCGCCGAAAACCGCGCCCTCGGCGGCCAAAGCGCCGTGAAACGGCGAGCGCCGCACGCCGCGCGCCGTGGCTTTCTGCCGGTAGGGATAGTGATCGGCGTAAAGCAGCCCCAACGTTTCGGTCGACCGTTCGCGCAGATACCGCGCATTGCCCTGGAACGGCTGCATCCGCGCGATGTCGACATCGCCCAGATCGAACGGCTTCTCGCCGCCGTCCATCCAGGCCGCCAGCGCCATGCCGGCCCCGCCCGCCGACTGGATACCGACCGAGTTGAACCCCGCCGCGACCCAGACATTGTCCATCTCGGGCGCCAGCCCAAGGTGATAGGCGTCGTCGGGGGTGAACGATTCCGGGCCGTTGAAGAAGGTGTGGATCCCGGCCTCGGCAAGCATCGGCATCCGGTTCACCGCCATTTCGAGGATCGGCTCGAAATGGTCGAAGTCCTCGGGCAGTTGGTCGAACTCGAACCCCTCCGGGATCGGGCCCCAGGGCTTGGCCACCGGCTCGAAGGCGCCGAGCATGATCTTGCCGGCGTCCTCTTTGTAATAGGTGCATTCGTCGGGCACCCGCAGGACCGGCAACTGCGTGAGCCCGTCAATCGGCTCGCTGACGATGTAGAAATGCTCGCAAGCCTGCAGCGGCACGTTGACGCCGGCCATGCGGCCGACCTCGCGCCCCCACATTCCGGCGCAGTTCACCACGCAGTCGGCCTCGATCACGCCCGAAGCGGCACCGTTGGTCCAGTCCACCCCGGTAATCCGGCGCCCGGCGCGCCGCAGCCCGGTGACCTTGGTGCGCTCCAGCACCCGGGCGCCCCGCTGCCGCGCGCCCTTGGCCAGGGCCAGCGCGATGTTCGCCGGGTCGCCCTGGCCGTCCTTCGGCAGATAGACCCCCGCGGTGACTCCGTCGATGTTCAGATGCGGATAGCGCGCCTTGACCTCGTTCGGGCCGATCTCTTCGATCTCGACCCCGAAGGCCCGCGCCATCGAGGCCGAGCGATAAAGCTCCTCTTTGCGCTCCTCGGTCAGCGCCACGGTGATCGAGCCGACCCGCCGGAACCCCGTCGCGACGCCGGTCTCGGCCTCGAGCGCGCCGTAGAGCTCCTGGCTGTACTTGGCGAGCTTGGTCATGTTCGCCGTGGCCCGGAGTTGCGCAATCAGCCCGGCGGCGTGCCAAGTGGTGCCGCTGGTCAGCTGCTTGCGCTCCAGCAGCACCACGTCGGTCCAGCCCGCCTTGGTCAGGTGATAGGCCACCGAGCAGCCGACCACGCCGCCGCCGATGATCACCGCGCGGGCGTTTTCGGGCACGCTCATGGGTACATCTCCGCAAACCGGCCCTTCCAGAGGGCGATCATCTCGTCCTCGGTGGCGCCGTCTTCGTAAGGTGGCGTGATCAGCGGCCTGGCCTCGTCCACCGGGATCGTCACGATCAGATTGAATCGCCGGGTGAGGTCGCCGAAAAGCGCTTCGAACCGGGGCAGAAGCGCGTCGAAGGCGGGCGTCCCCGGCCGCAGAAACGCCGCCCGGCCGCGGATCCGCACGCCCTTGCGCAGGAACTGGTCGACAAAATTGACCTCGAGCTCCGGATTGACTGTCAGGTTCGCGACCGTCTGGGGCGAGCGGATTTCACCGAAGGCGATGGTCTCGTCGTCGACGACCAGGAAGGTGCCCTTGGGTGACACGTTGGGCCGTCCGCCCGGCGTGACGGTGGCGACGAAGCCCAGCCGCCACATCTCGATGCAGCGGATCGCAGAGGCCGGCAGCTTCATCGCAGCGCCCTCACGCCAGGCTCGCCGCCGCTTCGGCCGGCAGCTTGCCAAGACGACGGGCGATCTCGGCGATATGCGCCGGCCCGACCTCGCAGCAGCCGCCGACGATCGTCGCACCTTGCGCAACCCACCCGTCGACGAAATCGGCATAGGCCTCGGGCCCCAAATCCGTCCGCCGCTCCAATGCGTCGACCGTCGGGGCGTCGGCCAGAAAGCCGTTGCTGATCCGGGTGAAGCCGTTGGCATAGGCGCCGAAGGGGCGGTCGAAGCCCTTGATCGCCTCCAGCCCCGCCGCCACCGCCTCGGGCCGCGAACAGTTGATCAGCACCGCGTCGGGCTCGTGTCGCGCGACCGTTGCCGCCAGGTCGGACACCGGCTCGCCAGAGCGTAGCTTTGCGCCGTCATGGTCGTCGACGCTGACCGCCAGCCAAACCGGCACGCCCGACGCCGCTGTGGCGCGCAACGCACCCTCGGCCATTTCCACCGACGACATCGTCTCGATCAGGAACAGGTCCACCCGGTCCTGCATCATCGCCACGTTCTCTGCATAAAGCGCCGCGGCCTCCGCCGCCGGCGGGCACAAGTCAGGCCGGTACGAGGCGATCAGCGGTCCCAACGACCCGGCGACCAGCCCCGAGCCGTGTGCGGCGCGCGCGGCCTCGGCCGTGCTCAGAGCCGTGTCGATCAATTCCGGCACCCGGTCCTGCATGCCCACCCGCACCAGCCGGTCGCGCAAAACGGCATAGGTGTTGGCCGTCGCGACCTCGGCCCCGGCGGCGAAGAAATCGTCGTGGATCGCGCGCACGAGCCCCGGGTGGTCAATCATGACCTGCGTTGACCACAGCGGTGTCGCTCGGTCCTCGGTGCGCTTGACCAGTTCCTGCCCCATGCCGCCGTCGAGCAAAGTTACGCCCATGTGCCCCCCTCGGCGCATCGCAAGCGCGCCGCCCGTTCGCGCCCATCGCCTTCCGCCCATAGATGGGCCGCCCCGTGACCCCGAAACCCGGCCGCCATGCTAGGCCCTGAGCCTCTCGTTCGCCGGGTCCCAGAGCGGCCCGTCCGCCTGCACCACCGCCGGATAGCGTTCGCCGAAGATCTCCACCTCCAGCCCGGTGCCCGCGACCGCCAGATCGCTGCGGATCATCGCCAGGCCGACGCATTTGTTCACCCGGTAGCCCCAGCCGCCCGAGGTGATCTCGCCCACCACCGTGCCGTTCTCCCAGACCGTCGACATATAGGGCGGGTCCTGGTCGCCGGCCTCAATGGTCAGCGTCGCGAAGCGCTTTTTCACCCCCTGCTGGCGCTCGTTCTCCAGCGCCGCCTTGCCCGGGAAATCCGGCTTGTCGAAGCGGATGAACCGGTCGAGCCCGCCTTCCAAGAGCGAGTAATCCGTCGACAGATCCCCCTTCCAGGCGCGATAGCCTTTTTCGAGCCTGAGGCGATCCAGCGCCCACATTCCGAAGGGTTTGACGCCCGCCGCGGTCAGCGCGTCCCAGATCGCCGGCGCGCCCTCAGGATCGCAGTGGATCTCCCACCCAAGCTCACCCGCGAACGACACTCGCAGCAAGGCGCAGGACTGACCCGCGACCGTGCCCTCCATGTTCGAGGTCAGCCAGCCCTTTGAGAGGTCATGGCCCTCCGAGATCCCGGCCAGGATCTCGCGCGATTTCGGCCCAGTCACCAGCAGGCACTCGACCTCTTTCGTATGATCGCTGATTTCGATCCCCCCCGGCGCCTGCCGCCACAGGAATTCCGGGTCGTGCCATTGTGCCGCGGCGGCGGTGATCAACCCAATCTCGGTGTCGGAATGCACCATGCAGGACATCTCGGTCACGATCCGCCCGCGTGCGTCGGCGAAATAGATCAGACCCACGCGTCCCGGCGACGGCAATCGCGAGGCAGTCAGGCCGTCGATCCACTCGCGGGCGCCCGGCCCCTCGACCTTGATGCGGGTAAAGCCGGTGATCGGCAGCATCCCGCAGCCGTCCCGCACCGCCTCGCATTCCTCCTTGATGCGCGTCTCCCAAGGCCCGTTGCGGTCCCAGGTCTGGGTCGCCTCTTCGGACGTATCGTCGCCCGGCTTTGCGTAGTAGTTGGCGCGCTCCCACCCGTTATAGGGCCCGAACACCGCACCCGCGGCCTCAAGCCGGGAATGTAAAGTCGATTGCTTCTGGTTCCGGCCCGCCGGCCATGCGTGATGCGGGAAATGCATCGCGTATTCGTGGCCATAGACCTCCATGCCTTTGGCGTCGCAATAGGCCTGGTCGGTGTAGTCCGTGAACCGGCGCGGATCGAGCGACCATGGGTCCCACTCGGTCTGCCCCTCGGTGACCCATTCGGCCAGGATCTTGCCCGCCCCACCGCCCTGGGCGATGCCGAAGGTGAAGACGCAAGCCTCGAAAGCGTTTTTCACGCCCGGCATCGGGCCGATCAGCGGGTTGCCGTCCGGCGTGTAGGGAATTGGCCCGTTGATGATCCGCTCGATTCCCGCACTGCCCGACAGCGGCACGCGCTCCATTGCGTCCGCGACGATGTCCATGATCCGGTCGAGGTCATCGGGATAGAGCTGGAAGCTGAAATCATCCGGCATCTTGTCGTCCGGCGTCATCCAGTGGCCTTTGCAATTCGGCTCGTAAGGTCCGATGTTGAAGCCGTTCTTCTCCTGCCGCAGGTAATAGGACACGTCCACGTCGCGCAGCAAAGGCAGCTTGCCGCCCTTTTCCTTGGCATAGGCCTCGATCTCGGGCACCTGGCTCGTCAGTACGTATTGATGGCTCATGGTCATCATCGGCACGGTGCGCCCGCCATAGGGCTTGAACCATTCGCCGACCTGCTGGGCGTAGTAGCCCGCCGAATTGACGACGTATTCACAGGCGATGTCGCCCTTATCGGTATGCACGATCCAGGAGCCATCGGGCTTCTGTGTGACGCCGGTGGCCGGGCAGAACCGCTCGATCCGCGCGCCCATACTGCGCGCGCCCTTCGCCAAGGCTTGCGTCAGCTGCGCGGGGTCGATGTCGCCGTCGGTCGGGTCGTAAAGCACCGAGTGCAGATCGTGCGTCTCCAGGAACGGATACATCTCGACCGCCTGATCCGGTGTCAGCATGCGCATATCGATGCCCTGGTAGCGCCCCATGCCGCAGGCGCGCTCGAACTCCATCGTGCGTTCACGGCCGTGGCTCAGGCGCAGCGACCCGGTGACGTGGTAATTCATCGGATAGTCGACCGCCGCGCCGAGCCCGCGGTAAAGCTCGGTCGAATAGCGCTGCATGTTCATGATCGCCCAGCCGGTCGAAAACGTCGGCACATTGCCGGCGGCATGCCAGGTCGACCCGGCCGTCAGCTCATTCTTCTCCAACAGCACGCAGTCGGACCAGCCCGCCTTGGCCAGGTGATAAAGGCACGAGGCGCCCACGGCCCCGCCGCCGATAATGACCACGCGCGCTGTCGTCGGAAAGTCGGACATCGCTGCCTCCCTCAGTAGACCGGTGGAGAGATGACCCAGACCGCCACGGCCGGGACGTTGTAGGGGTTGGCCCAGCGCAGCGTCTCGCCGCGCACCCGGAAGCTGTCGCCCTGGGCCACGGTGAAGGTCTCGCCGCCGAGCCAGATATCGAGCCGCCCGGCCACCATCACCGCCAGTTCCGCGGTGTGCCGCGTCACCGGATCGCGTCGCTCGGCCCCGGGCAGAAAGGTCGAATGGATCACCTCGAAGGCGTCGGTGAGATCGGGCGACAGAAGTTCTTCGACCAGCCCGCGCTCGCGCTCGCCGATCGCCCGCCGCGCGCTCGCGCGCACGATCCGTCCGGCCTCAGCGTCCGGCGCATCCGGCGCGGCGAAGAGCGTCACCGGCACGTCCAGGAGCCGCGCCAGCGCCGCCACATCCCCAGGCTCCGGCGTCGAGAGGTCGCGTTCCACCTGGCTCAACCAGCCCACAGACTTGCCCAAACGCCCAGACAGCGCCTCCAGCGTCAGCCCGCGCGACTTCCGCAAGCTCCGCAGATCGGCCCCCAAGGTGCGCGCAGCGTCCATGAAATTCTCCCTGCTATTTTCATCGTCCGCCAACTTGAAAAAGTCAAAGGGAATTTCACCGCCCCAAGGGTTTCTTCTCGTCCCAAATACTCCGGGGAGCGCGAGGGGCAGAGCCCCTCGCCCGCCGCGACGCCGAAGGCGGCGCAACCACCGGCGACGCCCCTCGCCCGCCGCGCCGCCAAGGGCGGCGCAACCACCGGCGACGCCGAAGGCCGGTTCAGGTCTTGCGCGCAAGCCAGTCGCGTCGCGAAAAGCCGGGCCCATCGCCGGACCGCGTGGTGGCGAACCGACCTCTGAACGGATGCGCTTTATGGCTGTCGAGTCCCTAGGACTTTGAGCGGTGTGCAGGTGCAGACTGATCGCCACCCCTCCGGGGCGGGGCGGCGATGGGCCCGGCGGGGCTGCGCCCTTGACTCCGTGCCCGGGGAAGTCCTTCGACGCTCTCGCCAGACCCGCAGCGACCGCCCCTTTCAGCGCTAGCGCTCCGTAATCGGCACCCAGGCCCTGGGCTCCGGCCCGTTATAGAGCGTCAGGGGCCGGATCAGGATGTTCTGGCGCACCTGTTCCAGGCACTGGATCACCCAGCCCGGCACCCGCCCGATGGCGAAGATCGGCACGTAGAGGTCCATCGGGATCCCGTGCAGCTGATAGATCACGCCGGAATAGAAATCGACGTTCACGTTCAGACCGTGCCGGGCATAGGGCCGCATTGCCTCGACCACCGCTTGCAGGATCTCGTACCACTCCGGCTGCCCCATCTCCTGGCCGAGCCGCGCCACCCCGTCGCGCATGTGCCGCGCGCGGGGGTCCTCGGTCCGATAAACCCGGTGCCCGAACCCGGTGACCGCCTCGCGCGCCGCCCGCTTGGCCTTGACGTAGGCCGCGGCGTTTTCCGGCGCGCCGATCTCGCGCACCATCTTCATGACGTCCTCCGCCGCCCCGCCATGCGCTGGCCCGGCGAGCGTCGAAATCGCCGTTACGATGGCTCCGTGGATATTCGCCTCGGTCCCCACCGTCACCCGGGCGGCAAAAGACGACGCGTTCGAGCCATGCTCGGCGTGCAGGATGAAATCGAGGTCCGCCAGCCGCTCGGCCTCGGCCGAGGGCGCCTCGCCCTTCAGCATCCAAAGCCAGTTCGCCGCGTGGCCGAGCGCGGGGTCCGGCGCCACCGGATCGCGGCCGTTGCGGATATTGTCATGCGCCGCCACGATCGCCGGCACCTGCGCGGTCAGCCGCACGCCGTTGCGGACGAACCCGGCGTCGCTGGCGTCCCGGCTCTCGGGCTCCAGCGCCGCCAAGGCCGACACGCAGGTCCGCAACACATCCATCGGATGCCCGTCCCTGACCTGCCGGATGATGTCGAACACCGCCCCCGGCAACGCCCGCGCCGCCTTCAGATCGGCGTCGAACGCCGCCAGTTCGTCTGCGGTCGGCAGCTCGCCGTGGATCAAGAGATAGGCCACCTCTTCGAACGTGCCGTGCCCGGCCAGATCGTCGATGTCGTAGCCGCGGTAGCTGAGCCGCCCCGCCGCGCCGTCGATGTCCGAGGCGCCCGAACGCTCGAAATAGACCCCTTTCAGCCCGCGATTGATCTTGACGTCCTGGGTCATGTCGGTCTCCTAGGCCCCGTAGAGGGAGGGGCGGTTGACGGTTCTGGACAAGGCCTTCGCGGCCGCGAAAGCGCGGCGCGCGCGCGTGGTGTTCCCCGAGGCCGACGAGCCGCGCGTCGCCGCCGCCAGCGCCGAGATGCGCGCCGCCGGCCTGGTCGAGCCGGTGCCGCTGGCCGAGACCTCCGACGCCCATGTCGCCGCCCTGGTCGAGGCGCGCGGTCTGAAAGCGCCGATCGCCCGGCGCATGCTCGCCCGGCCCTTGTACCGTGCCGCGGCGATGGTCGCGGCGGGCGAGGCCGAGGCGATGGTCGCCGGCGCCGACGCCCCCACCCGCCGGGTGATCGAGGCCGCCAGCATCGGCATCGGGCTGGCCGACGGCGTCGCCACCGTGTCGTCGTTCTTCCTGATGCTGTTTCCCGGCGGCCGCGAGATGATCTTTGCCGATTGCGCGGTCAACGTGCACCCCGACGCAGGCGAACTGGCCGACATCGCCCGCGCCTCCGCCGCCTCGGCCGCGGTTCTCTTAGGCAGCGCGCGCCCCGCGCTGTTGTCGTTCTCCACCGGCACCTCGGGCACCGGCGCCTCGGTCGACATCGTGCGCGCCGCCGCTGAGGCCACCGGCTTTGCCGGCCCGATCCAGGCCGACGCCGCGCTGAACGCCGCAATCGCGGCGAAAAAGCGTGCCGGGGACGGCGACGCCAACGTGCTGATCTTCCCCAGCCTCGATGCCGGCAACATCGCGTACAAGCTGGCGCAAGAGCTTGCCGGCGCCCAGGCCATCGGCCCGTTCCTGCAGGGCTTTCGCAAACCCGTCTGCGACCTCTCGCGCGGCGCCAGCGTGCCCGACATCGTCGCCGCCACCGCCGTCACCGTCGCCATGGCCTGACGGGCGCGGCCAAGAATTTTCGAAAATTCTTGGCAAAAGTTTTGCAAAACTTTTGCGCCCCGCATCAGCCGGCCTCCAGCAAGGCCAGTGCGTCCTCGGCGATCATGCGCTCCTCCTCGGCCGGCACCACCCAGACGCCCACCTTCGAGGTCTTCGCATGCAGCCGCGGGCCGTTGCGGTGGTTGCCGTCGGGGTCCATCCGCACGCCCAGCCATTCCAGGCCGCGCAGGATCCGCGCCCGCACGCCCACCGCATTCTCGCCGATCCCGCCGGTGAAGGCGATGGCGTCGAGGCCCTCGAGCGCGGCAATCAGCGACCCGGCATGGCGCAGCGACCAATAGCAGAAGTGTTCGACCGCGAAATCGCTGTCGGCGGTATGGTCCAGCACCAGGTTGCGCATGTCCGACTTGCCGCCCGACAGTCCCAGCAGCCCACTTTCGTGGTTCAGGATCGCCTTGGTCCGGTCCAGCCCGTGATCCTCGACCAGGCGCAAGACCGCATTGGCGTCGATCCCGCCCGACCGGGTGCCCATGGTCAGCCCGTCGAGCGGCGAATAGCCCATGGTGGTGGCCACCGAGCGGCCGTTGCGGATCGCGCAAAGCGAGGCGCCGTTGCCGAGGTGGAACGCCAAGAGGCGCGAGGGCAGGGGCGCGCCCGACACCTCCGGCAGGCGGCGGACCAGCGAGGCGTAGCTCAGCCCGTGAAAGCCGTAGCGCCGCATGCCCTTGGTCTCCATCATCTTCGGGATCGCGTAGCGAGTGGCGACGTCGGGGTTGGTGGCGTGAAAGGCGGTGTCGAAACTGGCGAATTGCGGCAGGTCCGGCGCGGCCTCCGCCAGGGCCTCGATGGCGGCCAGATTGTGCGGATTGTGGAGCGGCGCGAGCGGCGTGCACGACGCGATCTCGGCGAGGTTCTCGGGCGTCAGCCGCACCGGTATTGACAGGTGCCGCCCGCCATGCACCACCCGATGCGCCGCCGCCCGCAGCCCCTGCGGCGTGACACCGGCGCGGCGCAGCGCGGTCAGAACCGCCGCCAGAGCCGCCTTGTGGTCGATGAACGGCATCTCGCTACGCACGCCGTCGATCTCCAGAAACGAGGCGCCGCCGATCCCTGCGGCGATGCCGCGATGCGCCTCGGCCAGGCCCGCGTCGAAGACCGCGAACTTGATCGACGACGAGCCTGCGTTCAGGACCAGGATGCCGCCGGCCTCAGCCACTGCCGGCACCCGCCGCCCCGGCGCGGGGGGCCAAAGGACGGGGTGTCCTCACACCGCCTGCGGCCGCATGTCACCCGGGTCGATCCCCGCCACGGCCACCGGCGCCTTCATCGCGTCGCGGCGGAACGGCTCGCCCAGCTCCTGGTTGATCATCGCCTCGATCAGCGTCGTGGTGCCGGTGTTTTGGTCCTTGATCGCCTGGTTCAGCGCATCGGTCAGCGCGTCCATCGTGCGCGCCACCACGCCCTTCAGCCCGCAGGCCTCGGCGATCCGTGCATAGCTCACGCCGTCGTCGAGCTCGGTGCCCACGAAGTTGTCGGCGTACCACAGTGTCGAGTTCCGCTTCTCGGCGCCCCACTGGTAGTTGCGGAACACGATCATGGTGATCGCCGGCCATTCCGGCCGCCCGATCGCCGTCAGCTCGGTCACCGCGATGCCGAAGGCGCCGTCGCCGGCAAAGCCCACGACCGGCGTGTCCGGGCAGCCGATCTTGGCGCCGACGATCGACGGCAGGCCATAGCCGCATGGCCCGAAGAGCCCGGGTGCCAAATATTTCCGCCCCGCCTCGAAGGTCGGGTAGGCGTTGCCGATGGCGCAGTTGTTGCCGATATCGGACGAGATGATCGCCTCTTTCGGCAGCGCCGCTTGGATCGCGCGCCAGGCCATGCGCGGCGACATCCAGTCCGGCTTGGCATCCCGCGCGCGCTGGTTCCAAGTGGTGCCGGGGTCGTCGTCCTCGTGATCCATCGACGACAGCTGCTGCGCCCAGGCCGACTTGGTCTGCGCGATGGCGGCCTTGCGCGCCTCGCGCCCGGTGTCGCCGGCGCCGTCCGACAGCCGCGCCAGCAGCGCCTCGGCCACCTTGCGCGCATCGCCCACGATCCCCACCGCGACCGACTTGGTCAGCCCGATCCGGTCGGGGTTGATGTCGACCTGGATGATCCTGGCGTCCTTCGGCCAGTAATCCAGCCCATAGCCCGGCAGCGTCGAGAACGGGTTCAGCCGCGTGCCCAGGCACAGCACCACGTCGGCCCGTTTGATCAGCTCCATCCCCGCCTTCGACCCGTTGTACCCCAAGGGCCCGGCGAACAATGGATGCGAGCCCGGGAATGCGTCGTTGTGCTGATAGCCCACGCAGACCGGGGCATCGAGCCGCTCCGCCAGCGCCATCGAGGCCGGGATCGCGCCCCCCAGCACGACGCCCGCACCGTTCAAGATCACCGGAAACGCCGCCTCCGACAGCAGCGCCGCTGCCTCTGCCAAAGCCGCCTCGCCGCCCGCCGGCCGCTCGAACTCCACCATCGCCGGCAGCTCGATATCGACGACCTGGGTCCAGAAATCCCGCGGCATGTTGATCTGCGCCGGCGCGCTCGCCCGCTTGGCGTTTAGGATCACCCGGTTCAGCACCTCGGCCACGCGGGAGGCGTCGCGCACCTCCTCCTGATAAGCCACCATGTCCTCGAACAGCTTCATCTGCTCGACTTCCTGAAACCCGCCCTGGCCGATGGTCTTGTTCGCCGCCTGCGGGGTCACCAGCAAGAGCGGCGTGTGGTTCCAATAGGCCGTCTTTACCGCAGTGACGAAATTGGTGATGCCCGGCCCGTTCTGCGCGATCATCATCGACATCTTGCCCGAGGCGCGCGTGTAACCATCGGCCATCATTCCGCCCGAGCCCTCGTGCGCGCAGTCCCAAAATGTGATCCCCGCCTTCGGAAACAGATCCGAAATCGGCATGAAGGCCGAGCCGATGATCCCGAAGGCATGTTCGATCCCATGCTGCTGCAGGACCTTCACAAAGGCCTCTTCCGTCGTCATTTTCATTCGCAAAACCTCCCTGCCGTGCCACGCACGGGCGCGAATCCCAATGGCCGCTCTACACCAGTGCCCCGGCACCGCCAAGTGCGCCCGTCCCCGGCCAAAGCCCGATACCGCCCCGGATCTTCTTCTCGTCAGAAATACGCCGGGGGTTTGGGGGCGTCGTCCATTGGTCGCTCGGAGTTGCCGGTGGTGCGCCATTGGTTCGAGACCCACCGGCGACGGCGCAACCAAGGACGACCCCCAATCACCGCGGCCGCCGCAGGCGGGCGCAACAGAACCGGCGTGCCGCAGGCACACAATTCAACAGCTCGCCCGCCCCAGCCGGAACGCGAGATTGGCCTTCACCGCCGGCCATTCGCCGGCGATCACCGAATAGACGGCCGTGTCGCGCAGCGTGCCGTTCGCCAAAACCATATGGTTGCGCAGCACGCCGTCGAGCTTCGCCCCGAGCCGCTCGATCGCCCGGCGGCTCTGCAGGTTCATCTCGTGGGTGCGAAACTCCACCGCGATGCAGTCCAGCACCTCGAACGCATGGGTCAAAAGCATCAGCTTGCATTCGGTGTTCAGCGGCGTCCGCTGCACGGCCTTGCGGTACCAGGTGCTGCCGATCTCGACCCGATGGGCCTCGGCGTCGATGTTCATATACGTGGTCATGCCCACCGCGCGGCCGCCCGGATCGAGTACCGCAAACGGCAGCATCGAGCCCGCCGCCATCAGCCCCAGCCGCCGCTCGATCTCCTCCGATACTTGCTGAGGCGCCGGCACCGTCGTGTACCACAGCGTGTGCAGATCGCCGTCCGCCACCGCCTCGGCCAGATCGCGCGCGTGGTCAGTCCGCAGCATCTCCAGCACCGCGTGTTGGCCGTTCAGGGTGACCGGAGAGGGCCACACCTCAGCCGAACACCCGGGTCAGCGCCTCATCCACTGCGCTCGTGATCGCGTCGATGTCATCGGCCGTGGCGATCAGCGCCGGTGAGAAACACAGCGTGTTGTTGAAGCCCGGGACCGAGCGGTTGGTGACCCCGATGATCACGCCTTGCGCGTTGCACTCGGCCACCACCTTCTGCGCCAGGGCCTCGGCCACTGGCTCGCGGGTGTCGCGGCTAGCCACCAGCTCGGCGCCGACGAAAAGCCCCTTGCCACGCACCTCGCCGATCACCGCATGCCGCGACGCCAGCTCTTCGAGGTTCGCGATCATGCGTTCGCCCATCGCGACCGTGTTCTCCAGCAAGCCCTCGTCCTCGATGATCCGCATATTCTCCAGCGCCGCCGCCGGGCCCGCGGTGCAGCCGCCGAAGGTCGAGATGTCGCGGAAATAGTCCATCGGGTCCCCGGCATCTTCCTTGAACGCCTCGAACACCGCCTCGGTCGTCACCAGACAGGCGATCGCGGCATAGCCCGACGCGACCCCCTTCGCCATCGTCACCATATCCGGCTCCACGCCGTAGTTCTGATAGCCGAACCAGGTGCCCGTCCGGCCCACGCCGCAGACCACCTCGTCGATATGCAGCAGCACGTCGTATTGCCGGCAGATCTCCTGCACCCGCTCCCAGTAACCCTCGGGCGGCACGATCACGCCGCCGCCCGCCGTCACCGGCTCCAGGCACAGCGCGCCGACCGTCTCGGGGCCTTCGCGCAGGATCACCTTCTCGATCTCGTTCGCCGCGAACACGCCGTAGGGCTCCGTCGACGGGTCCCATTCCCCTTGTGCGCGGTACTCCAGGCAATGCGGCACCCTCACGAAACCGGGCGTGAACGGCCCGTACTGCGCATTGCGCTCGTCCTGCCCGCCGGCTGACAGCGCGGTGATCGTGGTGCCGTGGTAATCCCGGTCGCGATAGAGGATCTTGTGCTTCTTGCCGCCGTAGCGTTTGTGCGCGATCTGGCGCACCATCTTGAACGCCTTCTCGTTCGCTTCCGAGCCTGAGTTCGTATAGTAGACCCGGCTCATCCCCGGCATCTTCTCGATCAGCTTCTCGGCGAACAAGGCCCCCGGCACCGACCCCGCCGCGCCGGCGAAATAGTTCATCTTGACCAGCTGATCGTAGACCGCCCGCGCGATCTCTTCGCGCCCGTAGCCCACATTGACGGTCCAGACCCCGCCAGAGACCGCATCGATGTGCTCCTTGCCCTTGGCGTCCCAGACCCTGAGCCCCTTGCCCTCGATGATCACCCGAGGGTCCGCTGTTTCGAAGGGTTTGTGCTGGATCAGGTGGTGCCAGACATGGGCGCGGTCGGCCTCGACCACATGGCTGATGTCGTTGGGCGAAAGCGTCGGGATCATCGGGCCCTCCTCTGGCGCGTTGAACCACGTCGCCACAGCATAGAACCGCGCCGCGCGCAAGGGCTAGTGCTGCCATGCGCCGGCCTGAAGATAATCTCGCCGCCCCGTACAGTATCCACCGCGGCCGAGGGTCCGGTCGTTAGTTCACCCGCTCGGACTCTAAGCCTGCGTCACCGCCTCCGGTCGTTCCAACGCGATTTCGACGGTGCTCCGACGCCCTTCCGATCCGCGTTGCTGCGCTGCAGTACTGACGTAATACCGACGTGATACCGACGTTTTGCAGACACCGTGATTTCCCGTTACATATTCTTAGGCGATAGCTAAGATGTGTAACATTTAAATTGCCGATCTGCCCCAAATTCGCTACACTCCAAGAACTGGCGCTTCCGTAGAAGGACCCTTGCAGATGTACGCTCAGATGGTGAAATCCACCGGCAAGGGCCTGAAATCGCGCAAGGAAATGACGCCCGAAGAAGGCCGGTTCCAGGACCGCATCGACGCCGGCGAAAAGATCGAGCCGAAAGATTGGATGCCGGACGGCTACCGTCAGACCCTGATCCGCCAGATCGGCCAGCACGCGCATTCCGAAATCGTTGGCCAGCTTCCCGAAGGCAACTGGATCACCCGCGCCCCCACGCTGTCTAGAAAGCTGATTTTGTTGGCAAAAGTCCAGGACGAGGCGGGCCACGGCCTGTATCTCTACTGCGCCGCCGAGACCCTCGGCGTCAGCCGCGACGAGCTGACCGAAGCGCTCCACACCGGCCGCATGAAATACAGCTCGATTTTCAACTATCCGACGCTGACCTGGGCCGATATCGGCGCCATCGGCTGGCTCGTCGACGGCGCCGCGATCATGAACCAGGTGCCTCTGCAGCGCACGTCCTACGGGCCCTACGCCCGGGCTATGGTGCGGATTTGCAAGGAAGAATCCTTCCATCAGCGCCAGGGCTACGACATCATGATGAAGATGGCGAACGGCACCGAAGCGCAGCGCGCCATGGCCCAGGACGCGCTGAACCGGTTCTGGTACCCTTCGCTGATGATGTTCGGCCCGTCGGACAAGGACAGCGTGCATTCCGCCCAGTCGATGGCCTGGAAGATCAAGATCAACACCAACGACGAACTGCGCCAGAAATTCGTCGACCAGACGGTGCCTCAAGCCGAGTATCTGGGCCTTACGATCCCGGATAACGATCTGAAATACAACAAAAAAACTGGCCACTACGAGTTTTCCGACCCCGACTGGACCGAGTTCTTCGAGGTGCTGAAGGGCAACGGCCCGTGCAACCGCGAGCGCCTCGGCGCTCGGGTGAAGGCCTGGGACGACGGCGCCTGGGTCCGCGACGGGTTGATGGCCCACGCCGTCAAGCACTCCGCCAAAATCGCCGCCGAATAAGGTGTTGAAATGACAAGAGAATTGCCCCTCTGGGAGGTCTTCATCCGTGGCCAGCACGGGCTGAACCACCGCCATGTGGGCTCGCTCCATGCATCGGACGCCGAGATGGCGATCCTCAACGCCCGCGACGTCTATACCCGCCGCAACGAGGGCGTCTCGATCTGGGTCGTCAAATCCTCCGACATCACCGCCTCCGCCCCCTCCGATAAGGGCCCGCTTTTCGAGCCCTCGAACGACAAGGTCTACCGCCACCCGACCTTCTTCGACATCCCCGACGACGTGGGGGCGATGTGAGATGACGCAGCAAGAGGCGCTGTTCGAGTTCCTGCTAAGGCTCGGCGATACAACGCTAATCCTCGGCCACCGGGTGAGCGAATGGTGTGGTCACGGGCCGGTGCTCGAGGAAGACATCGCGCTGGCCAACACCGCGCTGGACCTCATCGGCCAGACCCAATTGTGGCTCGGTCTCGCCGCCGAGGTCGAGGGAAAGGGCCGCACCGCGGACGACCTCGCCTATCACCGTGACGCCTGGGACTTCCGCAACCTGCTGATCGCCGAGCGCCCCAATGGCGATTTCGGGCACACCATCATGCGTCAGTTCCTCTACGACGCCTGGTCCAGCCTGATACTTTTCCGCCTTTCGGGCTCGACAGACCCCGGCATTGCCGCCATCGCCCAGAAGGCCGGCAAGGAGGTCACCTATCATCTGGAACGCTCCGCCGACCTCTGTATCCGCCTGGGCGACGGGACCGAAGAAAGCCACCGCCGCATGCAGGATGCGCTCGACGCACTTTGGCCCTATACCGGCGAGATGTTCCTCGGCGACGACGCCGACGCGGTGTTGGTCGAGACCGGAATCGCCCCCGACCCGGACGATCTGCGCGCCGACTGGGACGCCACCGTGTCGCGCCTGGAATCCGAGGGCACGCTGACGCTTCCCGACAGCAGCTTCGCCCAGACCGGCGGCAAGACCGGGCGGCACAGCGAACATCTGGGATATATCCTGGCCGAGATGCAGTGGCTGCAGCGCGCCTATCCCGGAGCCACGTGGTGAGCACGACCCTGCCTTCGGTGCAGGACGTCTGGGACTGGCTCGACGCTATCCCGGACCCCGAAATCCCGGCGATCAGCCTGGTCGATCTGGGCATCATCCGGGACGTCGCCTGGGCCGACCACACGCTGCAGGTGACCGTCACGCCGACCTATTCCGGCTGCCCCGCCACAGCGGTGATCGCGCTGGAGATCGACCGCGCCTTGCGCGCCCGCGGTGTCGAAAAGCTGAGGCTCGTCAATCAGCTGACCCCACCCTGGACCACCGATTGGTTGTCGGCGTCAGGCCGGACCAAGCTCGAGGCCTATGGCATCGCGCCGCCAAGCCCCGCCGGCGGGCCGGACCGTTGCCCGCGCTGCGGCGCGACGGAGCTGACGCGGATCAGCCAATTCGGCTCGACCCCGTGCAAGGCGCAATGGCGCTGCGACGCCTGCCTGGAACCCTTCGACTATTTCAAGTGCATCTGATGCCACGTTTCCACCCACTCACCGTCACCGATGTCGAAAAGACGATCCGCGACGCGGTGGTCGTTACGCTGCAACCCGACGAGCCCGAGGCGTTCCGCTTCACCCAAGGCCAGTACCTGACCTTCCGGCGCGATTTCGACGGCACCGAGTTGCGCCGCAACTACTCGATCTGCACCGGCGTCGACGATGGCAGGATCCAGATCGGCGTCAAGCGCGTCGACGGCGGCGCCTTCTCGACCTGGGCCAACACCGAATTGAAACCCGGCGACCGAATTGAAGCGATGCCCCCGGCGGGCCGGTTTCACACTCCGATCGAACCGGACAAGGCCAAGCATTACCTGGGCTTCGCCGGCGGATCCGGCATCACGCCCATCCTGTCGATCCTGCGCACCGTGTTGGCGCGCGAGACGCTTTCGACGTTCACCCTGGTCTACGCCAACCGCGCCGTCTCGACGATCATGTTCCGCGAAGAGCTCGAGGATTTGAAGAACCAATATCTCGGCCGGCTCAATGTCATCCACATCCTTGAATCCGACAGCCAGGACATCCCGCTCTTCACCGGTATTCTGGACGCGGACAAATGCCGCCGGCTGTTCGAGACCTGGATCGACCTCGACACCGTCGATACGGCCTTCATCTGTGGCCCCCAGCCGATGATGGAGACCCTACGAGACGCGCTGAAGGCGCGCGGCGTTCCCGACGAGCGGATCAAGATCGAGCTCTTCAAGTCCGGCCAACCGGGCCGCCTGCCGCAACCGGTGATCACGACCGATCCGGACAAACTGGCCGAGGGCTGCGAATTGACGGTCACGCTCGATGGCCGCACCCGTAGCTTCCGCATTCCCAAAGGCGACACGCGGCTGCTGGATGCGATCAATGCGCATTCGATGGATGCACCTTTCGCCTGCCGGGCGGGGGTCTGTTCGACCTGCAAGGCCAAGGTGCTGGAAGGCGAGGTCGACATGGCCGCGAACCACGCGCTGGAAGACTACGAGGTCCGCGCCGGTTACGTGCTCACCTGCCAGTCCGTGCCGCTGACCGACCGGTTGGTCATCGACTACGATCAGTAGCGGGTCGAGGTAATCGGCTTCACGTCACGGCTTCGGCCGATTGTCTACCACCCGGCGCGCCTTGCCCTGGCTGCGCTCGACCCCACCCGGCTCGGCCAGTTCCACCGCGACGGTCAGTCCGATCATATCCTTGATCCTGCGCTGTAATTCCGCGCCGAGATCCGCCTGCTCGACCGCATCGCTGTGCCCCAACAGCGGCTCGACATGCACCCGCATCGCATCCATCCGCCCCTCGCGGAACAGCTCGATCTGGAAATGCGGCGCCAGGCCCTCAGTCGCCAGCAGCGCCTCCTCGATCTGCGTCGGAAACAGGTTCACGCCGCGCAGGATGATCATGTCGTCCGACCGCCCGGTGATCTTCTCCATCCGCCGCATCGTCCGCGCGGTGCCGGGCAACAGCCGCGTCAGGTCGCGCGTCCGATAGCGGATCACCGGCATGCCTTCTTTGGTCAGTGTGGTGAACACCAATTCGCCGAGTTCGCCCTCCGGCACTGGTTCCCCAGTCTCCGGATCGACGATCTCGGGATAGAAATGGTCTTCCCAGATATGCAGACCGTCCTTGGTCTCGACGCATTCGTTCGCGACCCCGGGCCCCATCACTTCGGACAGCCCATAGATATCGACCGCATGCATGTCGAACGCGGCCTCGACCTCGGCCCGCATCGCGTTGGTCCAGGGCTCGGCGCCGAAGATGCCGACATTCAACGACGACGCCTTGGGGTCGAGGCCCTGACGGCGGTATTCCTCGAGGATATTCAGCATGTAGGACGGCGTCACCATGATTGTCGAAGGCTTGAAATCCTCGATCAGCATGACCTGGCGCGGGGTCATTCCGCCCGACACCGGCACCACGGTGCAGCCCAGTTTTTCGGCCCCATAATGCGCTCCGAGCCCGCCGGTGAAGAGCCCATAGCCATAGGCCACATGCACTATATCGCCCGGCCGCGTGCCGCTGGCGCGCATCGACCGGGCAACAACTTGCGCCCAGATATCGACGTCGCCGGCGGTGTAGCCCACGACGGTGGGCTTGCCGGTGGTGCCGGAGGACGCGTGTACCCGCGCGATCTGATCCCGTGGAACGGCGAACATCCCGAACGGGTACTGCGCGCGCAAGTCGTCCTTCACGGTGAAGGGAAACTTCGCCAGATCTGCAAGTGACACAAGATCATCCGGATGCACACCCGCCGCGTCGAACCGTTCGCGATACAGCGCGACGTTGTCATAGGCATGCCGCAGCGACCATTTTAGACGCTCCAATTGCAGCGCCTCGATCTCGTCGCGCGAGGCAACCTCGATCGGGTCCAATGACGACCGCTCTGGCGTCAGGTCCTTCATGTCTCCTCCTCGAAATGCTGTCCCGCGATGATCCGCGAACAGCCGCGCATCTCGGCGATCACGGTCCCATCGCCGCGGGCCACTCGCACATCGTAGAGTCCGCTCTTGCCGCGCAGCGAAACCTCGCGCGCCGTGGCAGTCAGGTCGTCGCCCAGATGCCCTGGCTCGGTAAAGCTGATCATGTTGTGCTGCGCCACCGCCACCTGGTTGTAGCTGTTGCAGGCAAAGGCGAAGGCGCTGTCGGCCAGCGTGAAGATTACGCCGCCGTGGCAGATGTCGTGACCGTTTGTGTGGTGCTTCTCGACCCGCAGCGCCAGTACCGCGCCGCCGGGGGTCACGCGCTGCAGCGACATGCCCACCCATTTCGAGGCGTCGTCGCTGGCCCACATCGCCGCCGCGGACCGCTCCGCCCGTTCCTGAGGCGTCACTGCCGGTGCTCCCACATCCCTCTGGTCCTTTCGGGGATTTTCCGGTCAATTCAGTTCCACAAACCGGCCCCCGGGTCAAAAGGGAATGCCGCCGATGCCCCCGATCCAAGTCCACAGCTATACCGCCGGCGCCTGGATTCCGCCCGACGCCTCGGCCCGCCCGATCGCCAGCGCCGTCACCGGAGAGGTCATTGCCCAGGCCGGCGCCGCGCTGGACGTGCAGGCAATGCTCGACCACGCTCGCCAGGTCGGCGGTCCGGCTTTGCGCGCCACGACTTTTCACGACCGGGCCCGGATGCTGAAGGCGCTGGCGCTGCACCTGAGCGAGCGAAAACAGCCGCTCTACGACCTCTCCTTCAATACCGGCGCGACGCAATCGGACCACCTGATCGACATCGACGGTGGCATTGGCACGCTTTTCGTCTATGCCTCGAAGGGCCGCCGCGAGATGCCGGACGGCCAGGTCTTTCTCGACGGCCCGGTCGAGCCGCTGTCGCGCAAAGGAACCTTCCAGGGCCGCCATATCTGCGTGCCGAAACAGGGCGTCGCGGTTCATATCAACGCCTTCAACTTCCCGGTCTGGGGCATGCTGGAGAAACTGGCGCCCACGCTACTCGCCGGCATGCCCGCCATCGTCAAGCCCGCCACCGCAAGCGCTTATGTCACCGAGGCCTGCGTCCGCATGATCCTCGACGCCGGCATTCTGCCCGACGGCGCGCTGCAGCTGATCGCCGGCCCGACCGGGGATTTGCTCGACCGCCTGACCGGCCAGGACGTGGTCAGCTTCACCGGCTCCGCCGGCACCGCATTGCAGCTGAAATCCACGCCAGCGATCCTCTCCGGGGCGGTGCCGTTCATTGCCGAGCAGGACAGCCTGAATGCCGCGATCCTTGGTGCCGACGCCACGCCGGGGACGCCCGAATTCGATCTGTTCCTTGACGAGGCGGTGCGCGAGATCACCACAAAGACGGGTCAGAAATGCACCGCCATGCGCCGCCTGATCGTGCCCGATCCGCAGCCGGTGATCGAGGCTTTGCAATCGCGCCTCGCCGCGATCCGCATCGGAGACCCGCGGCGCGACGACGTGCAGATGGGCGCGCTGATCTCGACCGAGCAACGCCGGGACGTGCTGGAGAAAGCGCAGATCATCGGCGGCGAGGCCGAATTGGTTTTCGGCAGCGGGGACACCGCGGTCATCGGCGCCGATCCCGAAACGGGCGCCTTCCTACCGCCGATGCTCTACCACTGCGCCGACCCCGATGCCGCGACCCAGGTCCACGCCACCGAGGCCTTCGGGCCCGTCTCCACAGTTATGGGCTACCGAGACCTCGGCCACGCCATCGACCTTGCCAATCGCGGCCAAGGCAGCCTCGTCGCCTCGGTCTTCACCCGCGACCCGGCCACCGCCCGGCAGATCGCCCTCGGCACGGCCGCCTTCCACGGCCGCCTCTATTTCAACAACCGAGACAGCGCCGCCGAGGCCACCGGCCACGGCGCGCCGCTACCGCATATGGTGCATGGCGGTCCGGGCAGGGCGGGCGGCGGCGAGGAGCAAGGCGGTATCCGTGGTGTCATGCACTACATGCAGCGCACCGCAATCCAAGGATCCTCCGACCTGCTCACCGCCATCGGCGATGCCTGGGTGCCCGGCGCGGACGAAATCAAAGCAGATGAACACCCCTTCCGCCACAACTTTTCCTGCATAAAAATTGGCGAAACCATCCACACTGAGGCGCGCCAAATCACTCTCGAAGACATCGAACACTTCGCCCATTTCACCGGTGACACGTTCTACGGCCACATGGACGAGGAAGCGGCCAAGGCGAACCCGTTCTTCCCCGGCCGCGTCGCCCACGGCTATCTGCTGCTCAGCTTCGCGGCCGGTCTCTTTGTGGATCCCGACCCCGGCCCGGTTCTGGCCAACACCGGCCTCGACACTCTGCGGTTCCTCAAGCCGGTCAGCCCCGGCGACCGCGTCTCGGTGCGCCTGACCGTCAAGCAAAAGACCAAGCGCACCGACGACTACGGCGAGGTCCGCTGGCACGTGACGCTCACCAACCAAGACGCGGAAGCGGTTGCCGAATACGAGCTTTTGACCATGAACGCGCTTTGACGCAGCGCAAAGTCCACGTCACAACCGCCTGCTACCCATGCTCTGAGAGACCCGCGGACCGGCCCGCCAAGGCCGCCGCAAAGACCGGGTGAGGGACAGCTGGCCGATGCCGGATGGTGCACATCAAAAGCCCATCGATGAGTTGCTCTATCAGCTCGAGACCTCGCGCAACGGCCTGACATCCAAGGTCGCACTCGACCGGCTGGGCAGCTACGGCCGCAACGTGCTCAGCGCAGGCAAGCATGTGCCCGCGTGGGTGAAATTTCTGCGCCAGTTCAAGAACTTCTTCGCCATGCTCCTGATGTGCGGCGGCGCGCTGGCGCTGTCGGCGGAGCGGCTCGATCCGGGCCAGGGCAACCTCTACATCGCCATCGCGCTGATCGCCGTGGTCTTCCTCAACGCCGCCTTCACCTACATGCAGGAGCTGCAGTCCGAGCGGATCATGGACAGCTTCCGCGACATGCTGCCATCGATGGTGATCACGCTCAGGGACGGCCAGACGCGCGAGATCCCGGCTGAGGAACTGGTCCCCGGCGACGTGATTATCTTGCAGGAGGGCGACAAGGTGCCGGCCGATGGGCGGCTGCTTGACGCCTCGCTGTTCAAGGTCGACCTCGCCAGCCTGACCGGCGAAAGCGAGCCGCAGCTTCTGGACCCCGACAAGACCCACAACAACGTGCTCGAAAGCCCGAACATGGTGTTTTCCGGCACGCTGGTGCAAAGCGGCGAAGCGCGTGTGGCGGTCGTCGAGACCGGAATGTCGACGCAGATCGGCGGCATCGTCGAGCTGACCGAGGCCACCGAGGCGGTCGAGACCCCGATCCACCGCGAGCTGCGCTATTTCATCAAGATCATCTCGTCGATCGCGATCTTCCTGGGCGTCACCTTCTTCCTGGTCAGCGTCGCCATCGGCAACGGCGCCATCGCGTCGCTGATCTTCGCCATCGGCATCATCGTTGCCAACGTGCCCGAGGGGCTGCTGCCAACCGTGACATTGTCGTTGACCATGGCGAGCCGCCGCATGGCGCGAAAGAATGCCTTGATCAAGAACCTGGAGTCCGTGGAAACGCTGGGCTCGACCACGGTGATCTGCACCGACAAGACCGGCACGCTGACCCAGAACCGGCTGGGGGTGAACACGGTGGTGATGGGCCACCGCGACTATGCCGCGAACGACCGCTCGATCCGTGACGACCCGGTGCTGCCGGCGATGCTGCAGATCATGGCGATCTGTAACAACGCCTATCTGACCGACGGCGGCTATTCCGGCGACGCCACCGATGGCGCGTTGCTCTTGTTCGCCAACCGTGTCGGCGACCTCGACACGCTGCGCAATGTGCAGGAGGTGGACGAAGAGCCGTTCAACTACGCCAAGCGCCGGATGATCACGGTGGCGATCCCCGAGGGCGGCGTGGAACCGCACGCGTTCCTGAAGGGCGCGCCTGAGGTCGTACTGGACGTCTGCGACCGGATCCTGGTGAATGGCGAGGTGGTGGACCTCGACGCGCAGCATCGCGACCGGGTGATCGACGAGTATCGCCGTATGGCGGTCCGTGGCGAGCGGGGCCTCGGCTTTGCCCGGCGCGTGTCGGCGGATGGCAGCATCCCCGAGGACGGCTACGTCTTCGTCGGGCTCGTCGGCATGATCGACCCGCCGCGCCCCGAGGTGCCGGACGCGATGGAGCGCTGCCGCAGCGCGGGCATCCGGGTGATCATGATGACCGGCGACTACGGTCTGACCGCCGAGACCATCGCCCGCCAGATCGGCCTGATCACCGGGCGCGGCCGGGTGGTGACCGGCGAAGAGATGGCGGCGATGTCCGACGAGCGCCTGCAGGAGGTGCTGCGCCAGGACCCCGAGATCATCTTCGCCCGAATCGCGCCGGCGCAGAAGCTGCAGGTGGTGCAGGCGCTGCAGGCCCTAGGCGAGACCGTCACGGTGACCGGTGACGGGGTGAACGACGCGCCGGCCCTGAAGAACGCCGATATGGGCGTGGCGATGGGGCTGATGGGCACCGACGTGGCCAAGGAAGCCAGCGACATGGTGCTGATGGACGACAACTTCGCCACCATCGTGGCGGCGATCGAGGAAGGCCGCACGATCTTCGACAACATCAAGAAGTTCATCGCCTATATCCTGACCTCGAACATCCCCGAGATCCTGCCGTTCATCGCCTTCGTGCTGCTCGACATCCCGCTGCCGCTGACCGTGGTGCTGATCCTGGCGATCGATTTGGGCACCGACATCGTGCCGGCGCTGGGGCTGGGGGCCGAGCCGCCGGAGACGGACGTGATGAAGCGGGGGCCAAGGCAGCGGTCCGAGCGGCTCTTGACCCGGAACCTGCTGATCATGTCGTACGGGGTGGTCGGCATGCTGCAGGCTGCGGCGGGGTTCTTTTCTTATTTCGTGATCCTCTATTCCGGCGGCTGGGAATGGGGGCAGGAGTTGGCGTTCAACGATCCGCTCTACCGGACCGCGATCACCGGGTTCTTCGCCTCGATCATCATCTGCCAGATCTCCGACGTGATCATCTGCCGGACCCGACGCCAGAGCCTGTTCACGGTGGGGGTGTTCACCAACCGGCTGGTTTGGCTGGGGGTGGCGACCGAGCTGACCTTGCTGGCGATCATTTCCTACACGCCGGCGGGGAACGTCTTTTTCGGGACGGCGCCGCTGGAGCTGTGGCAGCTGTCGTTGAGCGTGCCCTTCGCGATTCTGATCCTGATTGGGGACGAGTTCCGGAGGGTCTTGGTGCGGCGGGGGAACCGGTTCGTGCTGCGCTGGCTGACCTGGTGAGCGGCCAAATGTTTCGCGCGCGAAACATTCCGCGGGGCAGAAAGTTAAGCCGCGCTGCGGCAAGTCCATGAATTCCGTGGAAAGCGCGGTTAACCATTTCTCGCAACGAAATGAGCGCAGGATGTGCACCGGCGGACCCGCGAAGCGCCGGTTTTGGCCTTGAGCTGTGCTTCGAGATTTGCCCCGAGCCGGGCTAACTGCGGCGGATCTGTACTTTGGCGATTCCGCCGAAAAGTATTCTGCTCTAGCCGGCCACTTCTAGGAGGTCGACGAGTGCGCCCCGTGCGTCGCGGCCCAGATGCACTTCGCCCAGGTGGCAGGTGACGCTGGCAGCGCGGGTGTCGCGGGGGGCGTAGAGCACGGCGTTGGGATCGGTGGCGCGGATGGGCACGTCCAGCGCGGTGCAGAGCAGAGGTTGCTGGGCCGAGGGGTACATCAGGTGATCGGCGAAGCGCTGGCAGAAGACGCGTTTGTTGGTCACCACGGCTTCGCGGTGATCGGCGTGGGTCGCCAGGATCGGCTCCAGCGACAGGATCGCGTGATAGGGGCCGGTGGTCTTTTTGTCGGCGTAGGTCGAGAGTGCAGCGATCATATCGGGGACGTCGTTGGCGGGCGCGACCGAATGCGAGATGAAGCCCGCGCCAGTCAGACCGAAGAGCCCCTTGCAGGAGCTGAAGGCGCAGACTTGGGCCGCGCCGTGGTCCGGCTCCAACCCGATGGAGGCGGTGGCGTCGAGCGCCAGTTTGGCGCCGGTGCGCTTTGCGAGACCCGCCAGCCCGGCAATCGGGACAAGCGTCGCCTCGCTGGTCTCGGTGTAGACGGCGAGCACCCAGTCATAGGCGCCGCCGGCCGAATCGATCTGCCCCCAGTCCACCACGTCGACGCTGTCGATGTATCCGTCGCGGGCCATGCGGGTGCGGGCGATGGCGATCAGCCGCTTGGCGTAATAACCTGAGTCCACCACCAGCACGCGGCCATAGAGGAAATTGGCGATCATCACCTCGATGGCTGAGGTGCCGGATCCCTGCATTGCCACGGTCCGGTCCTGTTCGGCGAGCGCCGAGATCATCCCGAGCACGTTGTCATACGAGGCGAGGAATTCGGCGTCGCCACGCCCGAAACAGGCACGCAGTGCGGCGATGTTGTCGTAGATCAGGCTGGCTGGGCCGGCGGTGAAGATCGGCTTGTTGGCGTTCCAGCGGGCGACGGTGTCGGGCGTGAGCGTGGGGTCAGTCATCGGAGCCGTCGAGCGCGCGCATGAAGGCGGCTTTGGCCTGCGCGGGGTGGTCCTTCGGTCGGCCCAAACCGGCCCTTGCGCCGGGGGCGACCATGATCTCGAGGAAGCAGGCGCAGGGGGCGGCGGCGGCTTCCCGGATCGCCGGGGCGATGTCGGCCAGCTCGGTGATCCGGACCGCGGCCTTGTAGCCGAAGGCACGGGCGACTGCGTCGAGGTGCAGGTCCGGCCCGGCCGTGGCGTGGCCCCCGACCGAGTCGTGCACCTGGTTGTTGAGCACCAGGTGGATCAAGTTGTCGGCCTTCGCTGCGGTGGCCAGGCTGCCCGCATGCATCAGAACGGCGCCGTCGCCGTCGAAACAGGCAACCTTGCGCCCCGGCCGTTCGCGCGCAAGGCCCGCGGCGATCATCGCTGCATGGCCCATTCCGCCGACGGTCAAAAACGCTGGGACCGGCAGGCTGTCGCGCAGGCGCAACTCGTAGACCTCGCGCGAGATCTTGCCTGTGGTGGCGACGATCGGCGTGTCCGACCCAATCGCGGACAGCGCCACGGCAATCGCCGCCTCGCGGGCCGGATACGCAGAAGCCGGAGCCTCCGTCTTCGGCGCCGGAAAGAAGCTGTCCTTGCGGATCACCAGCGCGGTGGGCTTGCTGGCGGTCTTGGCCGACGACAGCAGCCACGCAGCGGTCTCGGCGGCGCGGGCTCGGGTCATGTCGGGACCGATGACCTGATATGGAACCTCGAGAAGATCGAGCATTTTCAGAGTGATCTCGCCCTGGAAGACATGCTGCGGCTCGTCTTTCACTTGCTCGCCGTCGAGGATTTCGCCGCGCCAGCCGACGATCAGCAGCATCGGCGTGGAATAGACCTTGGGATGGGCAAGCGAAGTCAGCGGGTTGACCAGATTGCCCAGCCCTGAGTTCTGCAGAAACACCGCCGCGGGCTCGGCCGTCGCGAGATAGCTGCCGATGGCGAGACCCATCGCGGCGCCCTCGTTCGCGGTGATCTCGAGGCTGAAGGCGCCGTCCGCAGCCCTGGCCTCGATGCCTTGGGTCAATGCGCTGAGCAGCGAGTCGGGCACGCCAAAGAAATTCCGCAGCCCCATGCCAGTCAGGTCGTCAAGGAAGTCGAGCGCGTCGAGCATCTTTAGATTGTCCCGGGGATCAGTTTGAGGATCTGCGGAATGGTGATGATCTCGTCCTCGATCTCGGCGGTGCGGCCGTGCTCCAGGATCGCCCGCGCGGTCTGTTCCATCGCCTTGTAGGACGACCGCAGCATGTGGTTGGCGTAGATGATCATCTTGATGCCGT
Source organism: Rhodobacter sp. (assembly GCA_030066215.1). Taxonomy (GTDB): domain Bacteria; phylum Pseudomonadota; class Alphaproteobacteria; order Rhodobacterales; family Rhodobacteraceae; genus JASJCA01. The sequence continues at coordinate 97,369 of JASJCA010000003.1, forward strand.
GCGCCTGCAATTCGTGGTCGTGGACCGTGTTGTAGGACGATGGCACGGCGACGATGGGCACCTCGGGGTGGTCCTGGGCGAAGGCGTCGGTGAAGGCGAAGACTTGGGCCGGGTCGCGCTCTTTGGAATGTATCATGACCGCGCCGGCGCCGGCGGTGACATAGGCGTCGGCGCGGCGCAGTGCATCGTCGATGCCCTGGCCCAGGATCAGGCTTTCGAGCCGGGCGATGATCATCATGCCGCGGTATTTCTGGCCCTCGATCCCGGCGCGGATCTTTTCCTGGAATTCGGGGATCGAGGCTTGGGTCTGCGGCACGGAGGTGCCGAGAAGCGAGTTCTTCTTCAGCCCGGTCTTGTCCTCGATGATCGCCGCGGCGATGCCCATACGTTCCATTGTGCGGACCTTAAGCTCGAAATGCTCGGCCTTGCCACCGGTGTCGGCGTCGAACACGAGCGGCTTGGTGGTGACCTCGAAGATCTCGTCGATGTTCTGCAGCCGTCTTGTGACGTCGAGGGCCTCGATATCCGGCAGGCCCATTTCGGTCGAGTCGGTCAGCGAGCTGGACCAGAAACCGTCATATTGCAGCACATCGCCGTTGCGCTGGACCTTGGTGTGCTCGCCGATCAGCGCTGCGAGCGGGCTGTGCGCCTCGAGAAAGCGGACGAGGCGTTTGGATTGCATCATCCGACGGAACGCTTTTTGCTTGGCGAACGGCGTGGCCAGTGAGGCAGCCATCTGCGGGGCGATGTGGGTGCCGTCGAATTCGTGGCTGTAGGGCAGTTCGACGAAGGTTCCGCCGTAGCTTTCGAGCCGGGCGATGGCGCGTTCGCGCATGCCGGTCAGCGGGCCGTCCCACTTGTCGCCGTGGACGAAGACGCGCGGTTTGTGGGTGTCGATGCAAGCATCGTAATCCCACTCGTCCTGTGCGATGACCTCGTCGACACAGTCCAGGGCTTCGAGAATTTCTTTACGCTGCTCGAAGGACAAAAGCGGAATCGGCTTTTTGTTCTCCAGCGCCCGGTCGGTCAGAAGGCCCACGGTGACGCGGCCGTGTTTCTTGGCCTCTTTGAGAATCCTCAGATGACCGTTGTGGAGGATCTCGGCGGTCATGCTGACATAGACGTCCATGGGGTGACTCGTGCTGCGCTTACCTTGGGTCTTCCTACGGGTTTCGCGTCGCGGGGCAAGGCGTTTGCGCGGGCCGGGGCGATTAGCCGTAGGTTTGGACGAAGTTCCGCAGAATGTGTTCCGGGGCGTGGACGTCGGCGGCATCGACCATGGCGCGCAGGCGGCCGGCCTCTTCGGGCGGGAAGTAGCCGTAGTCCTTGTAGATCGAGATGCGGACGTGGAAGACGCTGGCGTCGGCCTCGGGATGGAACTGGGTGGCGTAGACGTTGCGCTTGTAGCGGATCATCTGGAACGGGCAGGGGCCGGAGCTGACCAAATGCGTGCAGCCAGGGGGCAGGGTTTGCACGGCTTCCTTGTGGCCGACGAAGGCATCAAAGACTTGGGGCGCGCCGGCAAGCATTGGGTCGGTGGTGCCGTCTGGGGTCAGACGGCACGTGGAGACGCCAACCTCTTCCGAATAGCGCGCCTTTGAGACGTCGCCGCCCAAATGCTTGCCGAGGATGCCGATGCCGTAGCAGCAGCCCATGAACGGGATGTCGCTTTCGGCAATCTCGGGCATCAGCGACATCACCGCGTCTTCCATACGGGCGTCGAGCGGGGATTTCTTCTCGGGCGGGTCGCTGACGCAGCCGGGGCCGCCGCCGACGATGACGCCGGCGAAGCGGTCGAGCGACAGGCTCTCGGGCAGCGTCTCGTGGTCGAGGCAGATGCGGTGGGCTCGCTCGGGAGCGAGGCCGCCCTTTTCCAGGATCGCCTCAAATTCGTTGTTAGAGGCCTCGGTTTCGGGCCTGAGCTGTAGGATCAGGAAGGGTTTCATGTCAGGCGTTCTGCGTGTCGTCCGGCGCAGATGCGCGGAATTGGCGGGGAACGTCAATGCCTTGGAGCCATTCTGTCATTTGAAGAGACAGTCCAATAGTTGGCTGGCCCTGGACTTTGCTCAATCCGCCCCGGGCACGGAATCAAGGGGCGTAGCCCCGCCGTGCCCATCACCGACCCGCCCCGGTGGGTTGGCGATCTTGCCGTCGTTGCGCATCAGCGCGATTTCGATCGGACCTGGCTGCCATAAACCGCTGCCGATCAAAGGTCGGTTCGCCTACCCGCGGGTCGGCGATGGGCACGGCTCTACATAGAATTGGCCAATAAACGCACCCGGCGCAAAGTTAAGACGCGATCGAGAGGAACACCGTCAAACTCTAAGTTCCGGGCTCGCCCAGGGTAGAGCACAAAAACGCCTCGAGCCGGTCGGCGTCGATGGGTTTGGCGATCAAATCGACGCCGTCGCCGGCGGCGCGGCGGCGGAGATCGGGAGAGCGGTTGGCCGAGATCAGCCGCGCGGGGATTTGGCCGTAGAGGCCGTGGATTTCCTCGATCAACGCCAGGCCGTCGGGGCCGTCGCCGAGGTGGTAGTCGACGATCAGGGCGTCGGGGTTGATCTGGATTTCGTCCAACAACTCAAGCGCCTCAGTCGCGTCGCCGACGTCGAGCACGCTGACCTCCCAGCCCTCCATCAGCGCGCACATGGCGCGGCGCAGCTCCAGGTCGTTTTCCACCAGCATCACGATCAGGCCCTTTTCGCGCAAACGCTGGCGAGGCGCGGATTGCGGGGCTTGCTGGGGCAGGGGCGCGCCATCGGCAAGCGGCAGGTTGACGAAGAACCCGGTGCCCCGCCCGACGACGGACCAAAGGCCCAGGGGGTGACCGAGGCGGGCGCAAGCACGTTCGACGATGGCGAGGCCAAGCCCGAGGCCCTCCGAGGCGCTGGCGCGGGCGTCGAGGCGTTCGAATTCCTTGAAGATCCGGTCTTGGTCGGCCTCTGGGATGCCGGGGCCGGTATCCCAGACCTCGACCCGGACCGAGCCGCCGTTGCGGCGCGCGCCGACCAGCACGCGGCCCGCTTCGGTATAGCGGATCGCGTTGGCGATCAGGTTCTGCAGAATGCGGCGCAAAAACCCGGGGTCGCTGGTAACGTGGGCGGAGCTGGGCACAACGCGCAGTTCGAGGCCCTTCAGCGCGGCGAGGGGGGCGAATTCGTCGCGCAGGCCAATGAGCAGGTCGCCGAGCGAGACAGTGGTGACATCGAGGCTGGCGGTGCCGGAGTCGAGCTTCGAGATGTCCAAGAGGGCGTCGATGATGTTTTCGACGCTGGTGAGTGCGTTCAGCGCCTTTGCGGCCGGGCCGTCGGTGTCTTCGGACATGGACGACATGTACAGCTTGGCGGCCGAGAGCGGCTGCAGCAAGTCGTGGCTGGCGGCGGCGACGAAACGGGTCTTTGAGGCGTTGGCGCGCTCGGCGTTTGTCAGCGCATCTTCCAATTCAAGGGTGCGCTCCATCACCCGGCGTTCCAGCAACTCATTGGCGTCGAAGAGCGCGCGGTTGGCCTCGCGTTCGGCGCTGACGTCGGTGAACGAGATCACGAAGCCGCGGTCGGGCATCTCCTGGGCGAAGACATCAAGCGTGACTTCGTCGCCCTGGCGGACCTCGAAGCTGAGCGGTTTGCGGCCGTCTTTCTTATGCGCCCAGTTCATAAGGGACTTGGGGCGAAGTTGGGTGAGTTGGAAATCTGACTTGAGGCGCTCGATCAGGGTGTCGAAGCTCATACCAATCCTGAGCAGCGACACCGGGACGGAAAGCAGCGAGCTGATGCGCTTGTTCCAGCCAGCGAGGCGCGCGTCTTTGTCGAAGATGCAGACGCCCTGGTTGAGGTGGTCGAGCGTGGCGCGGATCATCCTGGCCTGGTCGTCCAGAAGCTTGCCGCGCTCTTGGCGTTCCAGCCGCATGATGTCGGTGACGTCGGTCTGCAGCACGACGGTTCCGCCGTCGGGGGTGCGGTGTTCGCTGACCTGCAGCCAGCGGTCCCAGATCAGATGCACGTTGAAGATAACATGCCGGTCCTTGTGGTGCTGCATGCGGCGGGCGGCCCAGTTGGCCGGGGTCATGCCATCGGGCAGTTCCAGGAAACGGCTGTTCGAGACGTGGTCGACATAGTCGGAAAAGCGCAGCCCGGGGTCGAGCTTGGCCTGGACATCGACCATATGCATGCCGAAGCGGCTATTGCACATCACCAGCACGTCGCCCTTGTCGAAAAGCGCAAAGCCCTCCTGCACCGCTTCGATGGCGTTGGCGAGGTTGGCGCGGGCGTTTTCGGCCTCGGATTTCGCGTCGGCGAGTTGGGCGTTGGAATCGTTCAACAGGTCCAGCGCGTGTTCCAGGTCGCGGGTGCGGCTGCGCACTTGGTCCTCGAGCATCGCGGCGCGTTCGAACTGGGCGTAGGCGGCGCCGGAGCGGTCGGTGTCCTGCTCGACCCGACGCATCAGCGCCTCGCTGATCTGGATCAGCTTTTGGTTCTGCCGTTCGAGGCTGTCGGCGGGGTTGATCAGCGGGTGGACCATCAGGCGCCGTCGGGCGGGTAGATCGCCACGCCGGTCATCGTCTGGTTGACGTGCATCGCACCGATCTGTTCTCCGTAAGTGGAAAACCCGGCGACGTGGTAGTGCGAGAGGACTTCGCTGATCGCGCGCGTCATCTGCTTCTGCTCTGCCTCGATCCGCCGCAAGATGCAGTCGCAGGCTAGGATCGTGTCGGGCTTTTCCTCTGTCGCAAGCGCCTGCAGCTTGGCGGACAGGTGCTGGGCCATGTCCTCAGGCTCGGCGAGCGTCAGCACCAGCCCCTCGTCGATGGCCGAAAAAAATTCCAAGTCGCCGTCGTCGGTCACCCGCTTGATCGCGCGCACGTGGTGGTCGCCGCCGAAGCGCACGACGACGGGGTTCGAGGCGAAAGTGAAGGTGTCGATCTGTTCGGGGTCCTTGCCGAGGATGCGGCCGAGCTCGCGCGCCGCGGGTTCCGCGTTGATCGTGTGCACGATGCGGCGCGAGGGATCGGCGGAGGTCACCACCATGCGCTGGTCGGTGGGGGTGAAGTGGTTGAGGGTGAAAACCTTCACCCGGCAACGACTGCGCACCAGAGTCAGGACGGCGGCATTCTGGCCGGCCTCGCCATTGCAGGCGACCATCGTAGCTTCAAATCGCGTGCCGTCCCCCGCGGAGCCGCCGAACAATGGCACCGGGCCGAGACCGGAGGCCAGGGCGGAGGCCAGCTCGTCCTCTTTCAACGACAGGCCGTCGACCAGCAGGAAAGCGAATTCATGCTCCATTTCCGGCGCAGCCTGGCCGAGCGCGGCGCGGGCCCGGATCACGTCGCCGATCACGTCCTGACTTTGCAGGTTGTCGAGGTGTTCTAGGCACAGCGTTTCGACGGTGAAGCTGTCGGCGGGCAAGGCGACGGCCACGATGCCGTCATCGGAGTAACCGTAATCCGAAATCTCACCGGCGGTGGTGCAGCCGACCACCTGGGTGCCGCCGAAGCGGATCTGCGCGGCCTGCATCAGTGCCGGGAAGTCGGCCTTTGGCGAGACGAACAGCACCACTAACGCAAGGTCGCCCGTACCCAGCTCGCTGGCGATATGCGAGATCGGGTTCGGCGCATCCAGGGACACATGTGCGGTCCGTACGACGGCGCGGCTTTCGACGCCGCCGATGGACGGTTGGCTATTTCCGTCCATCTTCCTCCCAGGGTGTTCTTTTTTATCCCCCGAAGACTATGGAGCGTCCGGCCCGTTTGGCAAGAGGTTTGCAAAGCTTGCCTCGTTCGCGATCAGCACTGCCTGGGTGCGGCTTTGCACGCCGAGCTTGCGCATGATCGCGGTGACATGGGCCTTGACCGTGGTTTCGGCGATCGACAGATCGTAGGCGATCTGCTTGTTGAGCTTGCCCTCGCAGATCAGCTGCAGGATGCGCGCCTGCTGGTTGGTCAGCGTCGACAGCCGCTGCAGCGCCTCTTCCTTGCCGGTCACCGGCGTGTTGGGGTCGTTCACCTCGACGAAGCTTTCGGGCAGATATTTCTCGCCGCGGCCGATCGCCTCGAATGCGGCGCGAAACACCTCGCGCTGGCTGTGCTTCGGTACGAAGCCGCTGGCGCCCGCGCGCATCGCCGAGCTGATCATGCGGTTGTCGGCCATCGAAGAGACGACGACGACAGGCACTTTCGGCGCGGCGGTCTTGAGACGGATCAAACCGTCGAGACCGTTGACGTCCGGCAGATTGAGGTCGAGCACGATGACGTCGGGCTGGCCGCCGTCGTCAAGCTTGGAAAGCGCGTCGCCGAGCTGGTTGGCGGTGGCGATGTCCTCGATCCCTGTGATTGTCTTCAGCGTCATCGACAGCGCGTCACAGAACAGCGGGTGATCGTCGATGATCATGGCGGATTGAAGCGCCATGTCTGCTGCCTGTACCGCCATGTTATCCTCGCTGCTCGCACCAACAACTTTGCCGAATGCTAGCAAATCCGCGGACCCAGGGCACTAGGCCTATGGTCTTAAGTTGCGGACGTTGGGTCTTATGGACACCGTATTCCTGGGCAAGGTTTCTACGCCCCACGGCCAACCTTCGGCGATGCAGCCAAAGCCGTCGGTTTCACACTCGGCCAAGCGCCTCGCGGACCGCCTTGGACAATTGCGCCTTCCGAAACGGTTTCTGCAAAATGGGCGCTGACGGGATCGGGGTGTCGCCGTTCCGAAACGCTTCGCGGGTATAGCCGGACATGAAGACGATCGGCATCTCCGGTTGGGTCGCCTTCAGCTCTTCTGCAAGAGCGGGCCCACTGACCCCGCCCGGCAGGACGACGTCACTAAGCAGCAAATCGATGTCAGGCACCGATTTGACGACCTCCCGCGCCTGCGCGGCCGTTGCTGCAGTCAGGACGTCATAATTGAGCGTCCTCAGCATCTTCACCACCGCGTCCCGCAAATCCCCATCATCCTCGACGACCAAAATGCGCTCGCCCCGGCCCTTGGCAGGACCGTTCGGCGAATGAGCGAGGTCGACGGGTGTTTCTGCGTCGAGGTATCTGGGAAGAAAAAGCTGAACAGTGGTGCCGGTGTCGACAATGCTGTTCAGCCGGACATGCCCGCCAGATTGCCGGACGAAGCCATAGACCATGCTGAGCCCAAGCCCCGTGCCTTGCCCGACTTCCTTGGTGGTAAAAAATGGATCGAAGGCCCGCGCGCGCACCGGCTTTTCCATACCGGTGCCGGTATCCTGGCACGTGATGACCACGTAATCGCCCGGCGCCAGTTCGCCGATTTCGGGCCCATCCGAGGTCCGGGCCTCTTCCAGCCGTGTGTTCCGCACGCCAAGGGTCAGGACACCGCCCTGACGCATCGCGTCTCGCGCATTGATCGCCAGGTTGAGAATCGCGTTTTCCAGTTGTCCGGGGTCGACCCGGGTCGTCCAGATATCGCGATCCGTCCGCACCCTGACCTCAACGGTTTCGCCAAGCGAACGCCGCAACAGGCCAGTCATACCGTGGATCAAACCGTCGACCGAAACCGAGCTGGGGCGCAGGGTTTGCTTGCGGGAAAAGGCCAGCAGACGCTGGGTGAGCTCGCCGCCACGTTCCGCCGCTTTGATCGACTCTCGCACCAAGTCGAGCTGCGGGTTGTCGATCGGCAGGTTGTCTTCGACCAGTTCCAGACTGCCCATGATCACGGCCAGAAGATTGTTGAAGTCATGCGCAACGCCGCCGGCAATCTGCCCTAGGGCTTCAAGTCTTTGGGCATGTTGAAGCTGTTCCTGCACGGCGCGGAGGTCCGAGGTGTCGGTTTCGATGGTGCCGATGATCGACAGCGCGCCGGTGCCGTCCAAGACCGGGAATTTGTGAATGAAGGCGCGGCGGTGGCTGCCATCGGCCAGTGGAATGTCCATCTCCAGCGTGACCGGCGCACGGGTCTCGCGAACCTGCTGCTCCATCTCGGTGACTTCCTCGACATGCACCGCGGGTACGAGGTTTTCCATCCGCTTGTCGCCGAGATTCGAGCCATCCGGATTGAACCAGTCGTTGAAGGTCTGGTTCACCACCATATAGCGCCCGTCTGGGGTCTTCAGCGACACGGCGGCCGGCATCTGATCGATGGTAATCCGGAACAGGCGTTCGCTCTGCCGCGCCTCTTCTTCGGCCCTTTTGCGTTCGGTGATGTCCTGTCCGGTTCCGCGATAGCCCAGAAACCGCCCGGATGCGTCGAAGACCGGTCGTGCGCTGGAAGAGACCCAAACGAGCTTGCCGTCAGGGCGCACGCGGCTGTATTCGAAGCCCTCGAACGGTCGCCGCGCCGCGATGTCGGCGCGGTTTTTTTGCCAGATCGCCTCTGGGATGCCGGGAATTCGCGCCTCTTCGCGGTTTTGCCCCAACAGCGTCGCCGGGTCGATGCCAGTGACCTCTTGAAACCGGTTGGAGAAGTAGGTGAAGCGGATCTCGGCGTCGGTCTCCCACATGAAGTCCGAGGCTGTCTCTGCGAAATACCGGAACCGCTCTTCCGCGGCTTGCAAGTTGGTCCAGAGATGCTGGCGCTCGCGGTTGCGCAAAACGATCAGACCGGGAGCGAGAACAGCCAAGGCGTCGATCAAAAGCGTGACGGCGATCGGACCCGTCGCGCTCGGCGTGGCGCCACCCGCGTCCGGGACAATCAGCGGCACGCCCGCGTCGACGATCAGCAAAGCAATGAGGCCGGCCAAGGCGCCGAGGCGCCAGTCCCGCGTCCGATGGAGCAGAACCAGCGTCAGCCCGAGGCCCAGAAGCCGGCAGAGTATCGAGAGCGAGAGGAGAATTCCGGCACCTGCACCCAATTAGTCGCAACGCCGCGATTATCGTCCTTTGGTTAAATCAAGGCTAGGGCCTGTCGCCTGGGTTGTGTGGGTTTGGGCTGGCATGGCGCTGATCATTTCGTGAGACGCCGGGCCCATCGCCGACCCGCGGGGTGGCGAGCTGACCTCTCTTCGGCAGCGCTTTATGGCTGTCGAGTCCGT
>JASJCA010000096.1 GCA_030066215.1 Rhodobacter sp.
CGCGGCAAATCTCGATCGTCTTCCGACGGGTGATCCCGTTCATGCAATAATCGCCGGTCGAGGTCCAAACTTCGCACTTCCGCACGATGAAAAAGTTGCAAGCATTGGTCGTGTTCACGAAGCCATGCACATCCAGCATCAGCGCCTCATCGGCGCCCGCCTTCTCTGCGGCGATGCAGGCGAGCACGCAGTTAAGCTTGGAATGCGAGTTCAGCTTCGGGTCTTGGCTCATCGGCAGCCCGCGGATCTGCGGCACCGTGGCCAGCCGGATCGGGCGTGGCAGGCTGGGCCGCGAATGCTCCATGATGATCACCATGGTCGGCCCTGTGCGAGACAACGACGGATGCTGAAACGGCCGCACCTTGACCCCCCGCGTCACCATCAGCCGAGCATGGGCGTCGGTATGCATGTCGTTGGCGCGCTGTGTCTCTAACAAGGCCTCTTTGACGCCCTCGCGGTCCGTGCCGATCTCCAGGTCGATCGCCTTCGCCGCCTCGAACAGCCGGTCCAGATGCTCATCGAGAAACGCCCAGCGCCCGTTATACAGGCGCAAACCCTCCCACACGCCGTCGCCCAGCATGAAGCCGCTGTCGTAAACGCTCACCACCGCCTCGGCGCGCGGCACCAGCTTGCCGTCGACATAGATCAGGACGCTTTCGTTCCGCACATCGTCTTCGGCCTGGTGCGTGGTCACCGTGTCGTTCATCGTGCCGCCTCCCTCTCCGCCACGCTATCCGCGCCCGGTCCCATGTCAAACCGGTAACCCTTGCGTGAACTCACGCGCCAGTGAGTGGACGAACCGAACCGTCCGGTTCAGTTTCCCAGCAAACGGAGGACGCACCATGACGCTGACATTCCAAACAATGAAACCCGTGATGCTGACCATCGCGATTCTGTTCGGCATCGCCGCAGAATGCAGCCGCGCCAACGCTGCCGAGACCAAGACCGCCGTCTTCGCTGGTGGCTGTTTCTGGTGTGTCGAATCGGATTTTGAAATGGTGCCCGGCGTGATCGAGGCCGTCTCGGGCTATACCGGCGGCGATGTCGCCGATCCGACCTACAAGCAGGTAGTTCGTGGCGGTACCGGGCACCTGGAGGCCGTCGAAATCACCTACGATCCAGCGCAGGTCAGCTACGACCAGCTGCTGCACCTGTTCTTCCGCTCGGTCGATCCCACCGACGCCGGCGGCCAGTTCTGCGACCGGGGCGAAAGCTACACCACGGCTATTTTTGTCTCTAACGCTGACGAAAATGCCGCTGCTGAGGCAGCAAAGGCACAGGCCGCGGCGGACTTGGGCATGACGGTTGTGACGCCGATCCGCGATGCCGGCGCGTTCTACGTCGCCGAAGAGTACCACCAGGATTACTACAAGAAATCCGACCGTGTGCTGACCCGTTTCGGTCCGATCACCAAGGCCAAGGCCTACAAGCGCTATCGCAAGGGGTGCGGCCGTGATGCGGCGGTGAAGGCCCTTTGGGGAGATGCGGCGCCGTTTGCGGGCAGCTAACCGACCTTGGCCGCCGCCAAAACCGCCATGTTCAGGATGTCATTGACGGTCGAGACCGACTGACAAATCTGGATTGGCTTGTCGGCGCCCGCCAGGATCGGCCCGATCACCGTGGCGCCGGCCATCTCCTGCAACAGTTTGACCGAGATCGACGCCGAATGCCGCGCCGGCACGACCAGGATGTTGGCCGGCCCGGTCAGCCGCTGGAACGGGTAGGACGCCATCGATTTGACGTTCAGCGCCACGTCCACCGTCATCTCGCCCTCGTATTCGAAATCCACGCCGCGCCGGTCCAGCACTGCCGCCGCCTTGTGCATCTTTTCAGCCCGTTCCGACACCGGGTAGCCGAAGGTTGAGAAGCTCACGAAGGCGACACGCGGCTCCAGCCCAAAACCGCGCGCAACCCCGGCGGCACGTTCGGCGATGTTGGCAAGGTCCTCTTCCATCGGCCATTCGTGCACCAGCGTGTCGGCGATCAGCACGATGCGTCCCCGATGCAAAAGCGCCGTGACTCCGACCGCATCGTCTTCGGCCGAAACGTCGAAGACGTGATTGATCAGGCCCAGCACATGCGCCGACTTCCGCGTCGCGCCGGTCACCAATCCGTCGCCGTGGCCATGCGCGAGCATCAACGCCGAAAACACATGCCGGTCGCGCGCGGCTAGGCGGTGAATGTCCTGGCTGTCGAATCCCTTGCGCTGCAATCTGGCGTAAAGGAAATCCTTATAGGTATCCAAATCGGTGATGTTGGCGGCGTTCACGATTTGGATTTCCGGCACCGCGTCGCCAAGCCCTTCGGCCTGCAGCAGCGCCTTGACATCGTTTTCGCGCCCCACGACCAGCGATTTGCCAAAGCCGTTCCGCTGATAGGTCACCGCCGCACGTAGCACCCGGGGATCATCCCCTTCGGCGAAGATCATACGGGCCTGCGCCGCACGGGCCCTGGCGTGAATGCCATCGAGGATCGAGGCCGTCGGGTCCATTCGTTCGCGCAGCGTAAGTTCATAAGCCTCGATGTCGACGATCGGGCGCCGCGCGACGCCGGTTTCCATTCCCGCCTTGGCCACTGCGGGCGGGACGGTGTGAATGAGCCTTGGGTCGAATGGCGTCGGAATGATGTAGTCGCGCCCGAACGACAGTTTGCGCCCGTAGGCAACGGCCACCTCGTCCGGCACGTCCCGACGCGCAAGCTCCGCAAGCGCGTGCGCACCGGCGATCTTCATCTCGTCATTGATTGCGCGCGCATGGATGTCGAGCGCACCCCGGAACAGGTAGGGGAAGCCGAGGACGTTATTCACTTGATTGGGGTAGTCGGACCGCCCCGTCGCCACGATCGCATCCGGCCGGACCGCTTGTGCCTCTTCTGGAGTGATTTCGGGGTCGGGGTTGGCCATCGCGAAAATAACCGGGTTTTCGGCCATACTAGAGACCATATCTTGCGTCACCGCGCCCTTCACCGAGACGCCAAGAAACACATCGGCCCCGGCCATCGCGTCTTCTAGCGTGCGATGCGCGGTCTTGACTGCATGGGCCGATTTCCACTGGTTCATCCCCTCCGTGCGGCCCTGATAGATCACGCCTTTGGTGTCGCAGATGATGCAGTTTTCGTGCCGCGCACCCATCGACTTCAAGAGTTCGACGCAGGCGATGCCCGCCGCTCCGGCGCCGTTGAGAACGATGGTGACATCTTGGATCTTCTTACCCGACAAATGCAGCGCATTGATCAGACCCGCGGCGCAGATCACCGCCGTGCCATGTTGATCGTCGTGGAAGACCGGGATGTCCATCTCGTCCTTGAGGCGCTGTTCGATGATGAAGCATTCCGGCGCCTTGATATCTTCGAGATTGACCCCGCCAAACGTCGGCGCCAGCAATTTCACCGCGTTGCAGAACTCGTCCGGATCCTCTGTGTCGAGCTCGATGTCGATCGAATTGACGTCGGCGAACCGTTTGAACAGGACCGCCTTGCCTTCCATAACCGGCTTCGAGGCGAGCGCGCCGAGGTTACCCAGACCCAGAACCGCCGATCCGTTTGAGATGACGGCCACCAGATTCCCCTTGGTGGTGTAGTCATAGGCCGTCTCTGGCGCGGCGGCGATTTCTTCGCATGGCACAGCGACCCCGGGGGAATAGGCCAGGGACAGATCGCGTTGGGTCGCCATAGGCACCGTCGCCGACACTTCCAACTTGCCCGGCACCGGTTCGAGGTGAAATGCAAGGGCCTCTTCCCGGGAGTATTTGTGGTTTGACATGCGCCCGCGCCTCCTCCTGCTGGCCGACCCGTCTTACCGGCCCGACCGGTCTCTCTCAACAACTGATGGATTTGCCGCTTTTCCCCTTCGGCATGCATTTGTAAGGTCCGGTGCACAATGCCCCGGGGGATGTTTTGACTGCTGCCAGCGCTGCTTTGACGCCGATGATGGCGCAGTATCTCGACATCAAGGCGCAGCACGCCGACGCCCTGTTGTTCTACCGGATGGGCGACTTCTACGAGATGTTCTTCGACGACGCGGTGGCCGCGGCGGAGGCGCTCGACATCGCGCTGACCAAACGCGGCAAACATCTCGGCGATGACATCCCGATGTGCGGCGTGCCGGTGCATTCCGCAGAGGGCTATTTGCTGACCCTGATCCGCAAAGGGTTCCGCGTTGCCGTCTGCGAGCAGATGGAGGATCCCGCAGAGGCGAAGAAGCGCGGGTCGAAAGCAGTGGTCAAACGCGACGTCGTCCGCCTCGTCACACCGGGCACACTGACCGAGGATTCGCTACTTGAGGCGCGCCGCCACAACTTCCTGGCCGCCTATGCCGAGGTGCGGGGCGACGGGGCGCTGGCGTGGGTCGACATCTCGACCGGAGAGTTCCGGGTGATGCCCTGCAGCCGCACCCGGCTGTCGCCCGAGCTTGCCCGCCTCGCCCCACGCGAAGTGATCCTGTCGGAATCCACCGAGGCCGATTTGGCCGGTTTAGTCTCTGAGCTCGGCGCCGCCGCGACGCCGCTTTCCCGCGCCAGTTTCGACAGCACGGCCGCAGAGACGCGCCTGACCGATGTTTTCAAGATCGGCACGCTGGAGGCGTTCGGCAGCTTCTCTCGCGCCGAGACATCCGCGATGGGAGGGATCGTCGACTACCTCGACATCACGCAAAAGGGAAAACTACCGCTTTTGCGCCCGCCAATCCGTGAATCGACCGCCCAGGTCATGCAAATCGACGCCGCAACGAGGCGAAATCTGGAACTGACGCAAGCGCTCGGCGGCGGTCGCCAGGGCTCGCTGCTCCATGCCATCGACCGTACCGTCACGGCAGGCGGTGCCCGCCTGCTTGAACGCCGCCTGTCCAGCCCCTCGCGCGCTCTCGACACCATCTGCGCGCGCCTCGACGCCGTCAGTTTCATGGGTGACGACCGGACGCTGGCCGAAGACCTTCGCGCCGCGCTCCGCAAGACCCCCGACATCGACCGTGCGCTGTCGCGCCTAGCGCTCGACCGGGGCGGCCCGCGCGACCTCGCCGCGATCCGTAACGGCTTGGAGCAGGCAAACGCCATCGCAGCCCGCCTCACCGATACAGAGGCGCCACAACTCGTCGACCAAGCAGCCATTACGTTGCGCGGCCACGACGCGCTGTTGGATCATATCGACGCTGCGCTGATCGCCGAGCCGCCACTTCTGGTCCGCGACGGCGGCTTCATCGCCGCCGGCTATGATGAAGACCTCGACGACGCCCGCGGGCTCCGCGACGAAGGCCGGGGCGTCATTGCCGCGCTGCAAGCCGACTATGTCGCGGACACCGGCATCACCTCGCTGAAAATCAAGCACAACAACGTGCTGGGCTACTTCATCGAAACTACGGCGACCCATGCCGAAAAGATGCTGTCACCGCCCTTGAGCGAGGCCTTCATCCATCGCCAGACCACCGCCAATGCCGTGCGCTTCACCACGGTCACACTGTCCGAGATGGAGACCAAGATCCTGAACGCCGGTAACCGTGCCTTGGAGATCGAAAAACGTCTCTATGAAACCCTAAGACAGGCGATCGTCAGCGAGTCCGCCGCGCTGAACGCTCTCGCCCGGGGTCTCGCTGAAATCGACGTCGCCGCCGCGCTTGCAGACCTCGCCACATCCGAAAACTGGACCCGCCCCACTGTCGACGACACCCGGGCCTTCCATGTCGAAGGTGGCCGCCACCCTGTGGTCGAACGCGCACTGCAAGCACAGGGCGCCCCGTTTATCGCGAATGATTGCGATCTTGCCAGCGGATCTGAAGGATCTGACATCTGGCTGCTCACCGGCCCCAATATGGCCGGGAAGTCGACCTTTCTGCGCCAGAACGCGCTGATCGCGCTGCTGGCTCAGATGGGCAGCTACGTTCCGGCGCAAGCGGCCCGCATCGGCCTTGTCAGCCAATTGTTCAGTCGCGTCGGTGCGTCCGATGACCTGGCCCGCGGGCGGTCCACTTTCATGGTCGAAATGGTGGAAACCGCAGCGATTCTGAACCAGGCCGATGATCGCGCCCTGGTGATCCTCGACGAGATCGGCCGCGGCACCGCAACCTATGACGGTCTGTCGATCGCCTGGGCCACTTTAGAGCATTTGCATGACGTCAATGGGTGCAGGGCGCTCTTTGCCACGCACTACCACGAACTGACGCAACTGGCCGACCGGCTCGACGGCGTCGAAAATGCCACCGTTGCGGTCAAGGAATGGGAAGGCGACGTGATCTTCCTACACGAGGTCCGCAAAGGCGCCGCCGACAGATCCTACGGCGTACAGGTTGCCCGGCTCGCCGGATTGCCGCATTCGGTCGTTGACCGGGCTCGATCCGTCCTGGCGCAGCTGGAGAAAGGTGCGCGCGAAGGGCAAAGCGGCACCTTGGCTCTGCTCGACGACCTGCCACTCTTCTCCGCCGTTCCGAGCGCCCCGCCGCCAAAGCCGGCACAGACGAGCGTTGTCGAGGACAAATTGTCAGACATCCATCCTGACGAATTGACGCCGCGCGATGCGCTGGCCTTGATCTACGAATTAAAGGCCCTGAACTCCGCAAACTAGCGGAACACGAGCTCGGCCAACTCTGGACGATTTCGATTTTTTGTCAGAGGGTTAGGCTCCGCCCCAGCCAAGCGGACTCACGCCGGCGTCGAACTGACCCCAACTTTCGCTGGTCTAAGAAGCCGGTCATGCAACATGAACCCGGCCTCCGAAACCTGGATGATGTCCCCGGCCCTGGTCTCGGGCACCGGTGCTTCGAACATCGCTTGATGAACCAATGGGTCGAACCGGTCGCCCACCTTCGGATCGATCGGTTCGATCCCGTGTTTCTTGAAGACCGACACTAGCTCGCGCATGGTCAGCTCGACCCCTTCCAACAGCGCTGCCGAGACTTTCTTGGTCTCTTCATCCGCCGCCTCCAGAGCTCGCGCCAGGTTGTCGTAGATCGGCAAGATATCCCGTGCCAGCTTCGATCCGCCGTATTGCTCGGCCTCACGACGGTCGCGTTCTCCGCGCTTTCGGGTGTTTTCGGCATCCGCCAACGCCCGCATGAACCGGTCGCGGAACTCGTCGCGTTCGGCGCGCAAGGCTTCCAGCTCTTCGTGAACGGCCTCTATTTCCGGGTTTTCTTCCAACGCGGCTTCGGTCACGTCGATCTGGTCTCCGCCGATGCCGTCTAGCGCGCTCAAATCGACTTCGGGCATCGTCGGTTTCTTCTGCTCTTCCGCCATCACTTCCCTCTTACCCCCGGTCGGCGATCAGCCGGCCAACCAGTTGCGCCGTATAATCGACGATCGGCACGATCCGCCCGTAGTTCAGCCGCGTCGGTCCGATCACGCCCACGGCGCCCACAATCCGTCGATCTGCGTTCATATATGGAGACACGACCAAAGAGGAACCCGAAAGTGAGAAAAGCTTGTTCTCCGAGCCGATAAAAATCCGCACGCCTTCGCCTTGGTCGGTCAGCTCGAGGAATTCCGCGATATCTCGCTTGCGCTCCAGATCGTCGAACAAGGTGCGAACCCGTTCCAGATCCTCAGCTTCGGCGCTTTGGTCGAGCAAATTCGATCGGCCGCGCACGATCAACCGCTCATAAGCCTCGCCCTCGTTCTCCCAAATCGCCAGTCCGCTCTCGACAAGTTCCCGAGCCAAGGCATCCAGTTCCCGCCTATGCCTGGCGATCTGGGCTTCGATGGTACGGCGCAGGCCGCTGAGCGTCACTCCTTCAGCAAGGGAGTTTAGGAAATTGGCCGCCTCGCGCATCGATGACGGGGTCTGTCCGGGTGGCGGCGTGAATACCCGATTCTCGACGTGCCCGTCGGCAAAGACCAGCACGACTAGCGCGCGGTCAGGTGCGAGCGAGACGAATTCGATGTGTTTGATCGGCGCTTCGTGCTTCGGCGCCAGCACCAGGCTTGCGCCGCTGGTGATGCCCGACAGAGCTGACCCGATCTGGTCCAGCATCGTCGTCACGTCGGCTTCGTTGGGCCCCAAGGTCGCATCGATCCGCTCGCGGTCGCCCTCTTCTGGCTCGCTGACTTCCAAAAGGCTGTCGACAAACATCCGCAAGCCTTGCTGCGTCGGCACCCGCCCAGCGGAAATATGCGGCGACCCGAGAAGGCCCAGAAATTCCAAATCCTGCATGACATTGCGAATCGTCGCCGCCGAGACCTTTTCGGACATCGTGCGGGTCAAGGTGCGCGACCCAATCGGCTCGCCGCTTTCTAGGTAGCCTTCGACCACCCGCCGAAAAACCTCTCGGCTGCGGTCGTTCATCTCGGCCAGGAGCTTGGCGGTGTCAGTCATCGGCAGTGTCATGGCAAGCAAGCATCATTAAAGGCCGCCGGGGCCGTTCGTCAATCGCACTTGCGCTGCAAACCCCGCCCCGGGTAAGTCACGCAGACGCATCATAGAAGGACCGGCATGCGACCCTCTGGCAGAGACCTCAATCAGATGCGCGCGGTTTCGATCGAAACCGGCGTGACGCGGCATGCCGAGGGGTCATGCCTGATCCAGATCGGTGACACGCATGTTATCTGTACCGCGTCATTGGAAGAACGCGTACCGCCGTTTCTGAAGAACACCGGTTTGGGTTGGGTAACTGCTGAGTATGGTATGTTGCCGCGGGCGACAAACACCCGGATGCGACGCGAGGCAAAGTCTGGGCAGGGTGGAAGAACTCAAGAAATTCAGAGGCTTATAGGTCGGTCGCTTCGGGCAGGGCTGGATCGCGTCGCGCTGGGCGAACGCCAGATCACCATCGATTGCGACGTGATTCAGGCCGATGGCGGTACGCGCTGCGCGGCGATCACCGGCGGTTGGGTTGCTTTGCGGCTTGCCGTGAACAAGCTGATGAAAGCTGGCGATGTGCTAAGCGACCCGCTGACCGACCACGTCGCAGCCGTCAGTTGTGGCGTTTATGCTGGGCAGCCAGTTTTGGACCTCGATTACCCCGAGGACAGCGAGGCCGGGGTGGATGGCAATTTCGTCATGACCGGGTCGAACCGGCTGGTAGAGGTGCAGATGTCGGCAGAGGCCTCTACCTTCTCGCATGAGGAGTTGTCGGAACTTTTGGCGCTTGCTTCGAAAGGCGTCGGCGAATTGGTCGCTGCACAGAAGAACGCCGTGAGCTGATATGCGGCGGTTCGACGGCGACACCCTGGTTATCGCCTCTCACAATCCGGGCAAATTGCGCGAGATTCGAGCCTTGCTAGAGCCGTTCGGTGTGTCCGTAATGTCTGCCGGCGATTTCAAACTGGCCGAGCCCGAGGAAACCGAAGACACATTTGCCGGCAACGCCCGGATCAAGGCGCATTACACCGCCGAACACAGTGGCCATCCCGCGCTGTCCGACGACAGCGGCATCATGGTGGACGCGCTGGACGGGGCCCCCGGGGTGCACACCGCGGACTGGGCGGAATCCGCTAATGGCCGCGATTTCGAGCTGGCGATGACCAAGGTGTGGACCCTGCTGGAGGAGCGCAATACGCCGATCCCACGCACAGCTCGGTTCTGCTGCACGCTTTGTCTGGCGTGGCCGGATGGTCATGACGAGGTTTTCGAGGGCCGGGTTGAGGGCCAGGTCGTTTGGCCGATGCGCGGCGACCGCGGCTTTGGTTTCGATCCGGTGTTCTTACCCGACGGTGAGACCGAAACCTTCGGTGAGATGGAGCCGGCCAAGAAGCACGGCATGAGCCACCGCGCGCATGCGTTCGGGAAACTGGTCAAGGCCTGTTTTGCCTGAGAATTGGCAGGCTGCCGGTTTCGGCCTCTATATTCATTGGCCGTTTTGCCAGGCCAAGTGCCCCTATTGCGATTTCAATTCTCATGTCGCCGTTGCGGTCGATCAGGCCGGCTGGCGCGACGCTTTTCTGTCCGAGATTGGCCGGGTCGGGGGGGTCACCGGCGACCGCGTCTTGGAATCCGTTTATTTCGGCGGCGGTACACCGAGCCTGATGGAACCTAGCCTGGTTTCTGCTTTATTAGAGACTGTTTCAGAAACCTGGACTCTCGCCGATGACATCGAGATTACGCTGGAGGCAAATCCGACATCTGTCGAAGCCCGTCGTTTTAGGGGTTATCGCTCAGCAGGCGTGAACCGCGTGTCCATTGGCGTGCAGGCCCTAAACGATTCCGATCTTCGCGCGCTTGGTCGATTGCACTCGTCGGCTGAATCGCTGGCCGCGGTGGATGTTGCGCAGGCAACCTTCGACCGGATGAGTTTCGATCTGATCTATGCCCGCCAAAACCAATCGCTGCAGGATTGGATGGCAGAGCTCGGACAGGCGCTCTCGATCGCCGGGGATCATCTCTCGCTCTACCAATTGACTATCGAAGAGGGCACTGCGTTCGGCGATCGCCATGCTCGCGGTCGGCTACCCGGATTGCCGGACGAGGAGCTGTCGGCTGATATGTACCTCGCCACTCAGGAGATGTGCGCCACCGCAGGGTTGCCTGCCTACGAAGTGTCTAATCACGCAAAACTCGGGGCCGAGTCGCGGCACAATCTGACCTATTGGCGGGGTGGCGACTATATTGGCATTGGCCCCGGTGCGCATGGCCGGTTGACACTGGACGGCATAAGATATGCAACCGAAACCGAGCTTTCGCCCATGCGGTGGCGGCGGGCGGTGGAGAGCACGGGCACTGGGGAGTCGATCCGGTATGCAATTCCCGCGGGCGACCAAGTGTCAGAGCAGGTCCTCATGGGCCTGCGAACCCGCGAAGGTGTGGCCTTGGACAGGTTGGCGGAACCGCATATACGATCGACCCTGACAGACAATTCTTCCGAATTGGTAGAGCTCGGTTTGGTCACCCTCTGCGGCGATCGACTGGCGGTCACCGACCGCGGCAGGCCGGTTCTGAACGCAATCACCGAGAGGCTTCTTGCGACCTAATCACGTCCGCCGGACAGAATTCGGCACAGGTCATCAAGTTGATCCAACGACCGGTATTGTATTCTCAATTGCCCGCCGCCGCCGACTGCTCGTTGGTCAATATGTATCCGCATCCCCAAGGCCGCGCTGAGGTCGTCTTCGAGGGCCCGCGTATCGGCATCTTTGTCTTTCGGCGGCTTGTCTTTTGCCTTTGTCGACTGAACCGCCCGCTTCACCAGGTTTTCGGTTTCGCGTACCGAGAGGCCTTTGGTCACCACCCGTTGCGCCAACGCCTGCGGATCGTTTGCAGTCACCAGCGCGCGGGCGTGGCCCGCGGACAGACGTCCGTCGCTTACCATTTCCTGCACCGTGTCCGGCAGCGTCAAAAGCCGAAGCAAATTGGCGATGTGGCTGCGGCTTTTGCCAAGCGCCTCAGAGATCTTTTCTTGTGTGTGCCCGAAGCGGTCCATCAGTTGCCGATAGCCAGCGGCCTCTTCAATTGGGTTCAGGTCGGCACGCTGGATATTCTCGACAATCGCAACTTCCAGCATTTCAGTATCGTTGTAGGCGCGAACCAGCGCTGGCACATCGTGCAACTGCGCCGCTTGCGCCGCACGCCACCGGCGTTCTCCCGCGACGATTTCATACATCCCGTCGTCATCGGATTCCCGCAAAATCAGCGGTTGGATGATGCCCTTTTCTTTGATCGAACGGGTTAGGTCATCGAGTTGATCTTCGGTGAACCGGCGCCGGGGCTGTTGCGGATTGGGCCTGATCTTATCGACCGGCACCAGACGATCCGGCGGTGCGCGACCGTCGCCAGAGGGTGGCTCCGGCACATCCGCCATAAGCGCCGACAATCCCCGCCCCAGGCCACGGCGTTCTGGCTTTCGTTCGGCCATCAAACTGTTCCCCTATGATGTGATAGGATCATACCGTGCCACCAGTTCTTGTGCCAGTAGTCGATACGCCATTGCCCCCTTTGAAGTTGGTTCGTACTCCAAGACCGGAACGGCGAAGGACGGTGCTTCGCTGACCCTTACGTTGCGCGGTATCACCGTCTTGAACACGACCTCGCCGAGTGTCTCGCGCGCGTCGCGTTCGACCTGCAGCGAAAGGTTGTTCCTGGCATCGTACATCGTCAACAACACGCCCTCGATACGCAATTCCGGATTGGCGCTTTGCCGAACCTCGCGGATTGTCAGCATCAACTGGGAAAGCCCTTCCAAGGCAAAAAACTCCGATTGCAAGGGCACAAGTACAGAGTCGGCGGCGACCATACCGTTGACGGTCAAGAGGCTCAGAGCCGGAGGGCAGTCGATAAGAATGAAATCAAGCTTGTACCGGTCGATGTCGGGTTGGCGCAGGGTGTCATGCAACAAAAAGCTGCGCTTTTCGTTGGCAACCATTTCTATATCAGCAGAGCTAAGATCCGTGGTCGCCGGCGCGATCCAAAGACCGTCCACCCCGGTCGATTGGATGACATCGCCAAGCGGCGCGTCCTCAAGCAGCATATCATAGGTGGTGGCGCCGCGCTGCGATCGGTCGATGCCCAAACCGGTTGACGCATTACCTTGTGGGTCGAGGTCGACCAGCAGGACGTTGTAACCGTCGTCCGCCAATGCCGCCCCAAGATTGATGGCCGTCGTCGTCTTTCCAACGCCGCCTTTCTGATTGGCGACGGCAATAATCTTTGGCGCCTTGGGGCGTGTTGGATCAGGCACGCTCGACGTCTCCGACAATCAAAACCGCCGAACCTGGATGGGTCCGGCTGGGCTGGGTTTCCACCGTAAAGCGCCAGGATTCAAGCGCTTTCGATACCTCCGATTGCCAGGCTTCGCCCTTTGGAAACACGCCCCTGCCACCAGGCTTCAGGTGCCGCTCACAATACTCCAAAAGCTTGGGTAGCGGCGCAAGCGCACGCGCCGATACGATGTCCGCAAATTGCGGCGGGGCATCTTCGATGCGCCGTGTGATCACTCCGATGGGCACGCCGGTTTCGCGCGCAACCGTTCGAATAAAGGCTGCTTTGCGCACATCGGATTCAATGCAATTCACCGACAATGCTGGTGCCAACTCGTTGGCCAAAATCGCTACAACGGCACCTGGCAGCCCGGCCCCAGCACCAAGATCCACCCAGGACCCGTCAGTTACCCGAGCCGCATGGAAAACTGCGGCAGAATCGGCGATATGCCTGGACCAGATCTGGTCCAAAGTTGAACTCGCGATCAGATTGATCGTCTGGTTCCATTTTCGAATCAGATCTGAAAAGACCTGCAAACGATCCAATGTTTCACGTGAAACATTGAGGTTGCTCGTGATCTCGTTCGCAGGCGGAACCGCCATCATGCTGACTTCCGGCGCTCGGCCTGCCGGAGTTTTGCGAGGATCAGCGTTAACGCTGCGGGGGTCATCCCATCGATCCGAGAGGCCTGACCCAGGGTTTCCGGCCGAGCCGCCATGAGCTTGTCGCGCAATTCGCGGGTCAAGCCGTGCAATGATCGGTAATCGAAGTCTTCGGGGAGCTCATGGGCCTCGTCCCGGCGCATCGCATCCACATCTCGACGTTGGCGTTCGATGTAATTCGCATAAAGGGCGTCGCGTTCGATTTGCGTGCGCGCCGCTTTCGGGATGGACAGGAGGCCTTCGTCGATTGCAGCCAAGTCTTCGAACCGGATGTCGGGAAATGCGAGCAATTCCAGGCCGTTCCGGCGGCGACCGTCCCGACCAACGGGCAGGCCCCAATCCTTGGCTTGTTTCGCTGACGCGGTGAGATTCTGCAGCCTGGCACGGCCAGCGGCCAACTCCTCTGCTTTTCGCGAGAAGGCTTCGTACCTCTTGTCGGATACAAGTCCGATCCGCCGCCCCCCCGCCGTCAGCCGTTGATCGGCGTTGTCCGCCCGCAGCGAAAGCCGAAACTCGGCACGTGAGGTGAACATCCGGTAGGGTTCGGTCACACCGCGGGTCACCAGGTCGTCGATCATCACGCCAATGTACGAGGTCTCGCGCGAAAACGTTACAGGCGTCTTCCCTAGCGCCTGCCGCGCAGCATTCAGACCCGCGACAAGGCCCTGCGCGGCCGCTTCCTCGTATCCCGTCGTGCCGTTGATCTGACCGGCAAGAAAGAACCCGCTCACGCCGGTCAGGGCCAAGGATCGATCCAGCCTGCGCGGATCGACATAGTCATATTCGATCGCATATCCCGGCTGCAAAACCACCGCTTGCTCGAGCCCGCCGATCGAACGCACGAATTGTTCCTGCACATCAGCAGGCAGCGATGTCGAAATCCCGTTGGGATACACCGTGTTATCGTCGAGTCCCTCCGGTTCAAGGAATATCTGGTGGGAGGTCTTGTCCGCGAACCGTACGACTTTGTCCTCGATCGAGGGGCAATACCGCGGACCAACACCCTCGATTTGCCCGCCATACATGGCCGAGAGAGAGAGGTTTGTTTGGATTATGTCGTGCGTATTGGCGTTGGTGTGTGTGATCCCACAGGGCACCTGCCGCAGCACGGGCACCTTGGACAAAAAGGAAAACATGACCGGTTCGTCGTCACCCGGCTGCAAGTCCAAACGATCCCAATCAATCGTCCGGCCGTCCAGCCGCGGCGGCGTGCCTGTCTTCAGGCGCCCAAAAGACAAGCCGAACTCATCGAGACACTCCGCAAGCCTCACCGCCGGATTGTCTCCCATGCGGCCGCCGGCAACCTGTTCCCGACCGATATGAATCACACCTCGAAGAAATGTGCCCGTCGTCAGCACGACAGCCCGACCGCCAAGCCGTGAGCCGTCGGCGAGCTCGACGCCTCGCACGGCTTGTCCGTCCAGCAAGATGTCGACAACCTCGCCCTCATGAACGGTCAAGTTCCGCTGCCGATTGACGGCCGCCTGAATTGCGCGCCGATATTGCTTGCGGTCGGACTGCGCTCGCGGACCTTGCACAGCGGGCCCTTTTCGCCTGTTCAGCAGTCGAAATTGTATCCCCGCCTGGTCCGCTGCGAGCCCCATGACGCCGTCAAGCGCATCGATCTCGCGTACCAAATGGCCTTTCCCGAGGCCGCCGATCGCTGGGTTACAAGACATCACGCCGATCCCATCCTGGGTCAACGTCACCAGCGCCGTCCGTGCGCCTATCCGCGCCGCCGCCAGGGCTGCCTCCACGCCGGCATGTCCACCGCCAACGACAACCACATCAAAATCAGTTTGTTTCACGTGAAACACCCCTATTTTCCCACGCAGAACCGCGAGAAGATCTCTCCCAATATATCCTCCACATCCACGCGGCCAACAAGGGAGTCTAGAGATCTGGTTGCGGATCTGATGTCTTCAGCCACGAGCTCCGCCGCATCTCCCTCTGCCGACATCCGGTCTATGGCCGACCGGACCGCGCCCACCGCGACGTCGATTGCCACTTTATGCCGCAGCTTAATTGCCACACCTGCGCCAATCGCACGTGTTTCAAATGCCTTCGAGATCTCCGAAAGCAATCGGTCCACGCCAAACCCGGTTTTCCCCGAGATCTCGCCACCATTTGCCAAATCGGCCTTTCCCACCAGTACAAGATCTCCCGCACGCCGCTCTGCCGGCACGGCATCCGATGCATTCTCAAGCAGGAATACCCTCAAGTCCGCTTGAGCCGCCCGTTCCCTGGTTCGCGCAATGCCAATCGCCTCGATCGTATCGTCGCTTTCGCGAAGGCCCGCCGTGTCGAGGATTGTGACGGGTAATCCGTCGATATCCATGCGCACTTCGATCACGTCGCGTGTCGTCCCAGCAATTTCCGACGTGATGGCCGCCTCTCGGCCCGCCAACCGGTTCAAGAGCGTCGATTTTCCCACATTCGTCGCCCCCACAAGCGCGACCTCAAACCCGTCACGAATGCGCTCTGCCGCTGCAAACCCGCGCTGCTGTTCCTCCAATTCACGCTGGACCTTCCCCAACAGCTCCACAACGTCCTGGGACACATCAACTGGAACCTCTTCGTCGGCAAAATCAATTGTGGCCTCCACCAACGCCGCCGCCGTCAAAAGATCCTTGCGCCACCCCTCGGCGACAGCCCCAAGCTCTCCCCTAAACACGCGGATCGCCTGCCTGCGCTGCGCCTCGGTCTCCGCCTCGATCAAATCACCGAGACCCTCAATCTGCGGCAGATCGAGCATCTCGTTCTCCAGCGCGCGGCGAGCAAATTCTCCAGGTTCGGCGATGCGACATCCGGTCATCGCGCCCAGTGTCTCAAGCACTGCCGAAACTACCGCC
>JASJCA010000097.1 GCA_030066215.1 Rhodobacter sp.
TGTCCGACAGCACCACCACGGCGGCTGAGCCGATGAACGACCCGTGTGGCTGCAGCGTGTCGAAATCCAAGGGCATGTCTTCAAGGCTTACCAGCCCGGCGGGCCGTCCTCCGGGCTGTTGCCGGCCACGCTCGACGACGTGCCCTTGGATTTCGACACGCTGCAGCCACACGGGTCGTTCATCGGCTCAGCCGCCGTGGTGGTGCTGTCGGACAGCGACAGCGCCCGCGACGCGGCGCTGAACATGCTGCGGTTCTTCGAGGACGAAAGCTGCGGCCAATGCACCCCGTGCCGGGCAGGCTGCGAAAAGGCGGTCAAGCTGATGCAGGACGAGACCTGGGATCGGGAGTTGCTGGAGGACCTCTGCCAGGTGATGGCCGACGCCTCGATCTGCGGCCTCGGCCAGGCCGCGCCGAACCCGATCCGGCTGACCATGACCCATTTCGCCGAGGAGATCTGAGATGCCCGACGGCGCCGCGCCCGCAACCGTGACCTTCACGCTCGACGGCCAGGAGGTCGCCGTGCCCGAGGGCTGGACGATCTGGGAGGCCGCCCATGGCCGCGGCCTGACGATCCCGCATCTTTGCCACAAGCCCACGCCGGGCTACCGGCCGGACGGCAATTGCCGCGCGTGCATGGTCGAGGTCGAGGGTGAGCGCACGCTCGTCGCCTCCTGCATCCGCCCGGTCGCGCCGGGCATGGTGGTGAAAACCGACACCGAGCGGGCACAAAAGGCGCGCCGCCTGGTGGTGGAACTGCTCGCCGCCGACCAGCCGAGCGAGCCGCACGACGCCTCGTCGCATTTCCGCGACATGGCGGCGGTGACCTGCGTCACCGACAGCCGCTTTCCGGCCAAGCCGGCCGCGGCGGTGCCGCTGCTCGACGCCAGCCACGTGGCGATGCGCGTCAACCTCGACGCCTGCATCCACTGCAACTTGTGCGTCCGGGCCTGCCGCGAGGTTCAGGTCAACGACGTGATCGGCATGGCCGGCCGCGGCGCGGGCGCAAAGATCGTCTTCGACCAGGACGACCCGATGGGCGACTCGACCTGCGTGGCCTGCGGCGAATGCGTCCAGGCCTGCCCCACCGGCGCGCTGATGCCCGCCAGCGTGCTGGACGAGGCCGAGAGAGGCGACAGCCGCGACATCGACCGCGAGGTGCAGTCGGTCTGCCCCTATTGCGGAGTCGGCTGCCAACTGACCTTCAAGGTCAAGGACGGCCGGATCAAATATGTCGAGGGCGCGCCCGGCCCGGCCAACGAGAACCGGCTCTGCGTCAAGGGCCGCTTCGGCTTCGACTACGTGGCGCATCCGCACCGCCTGACCCGCCCGCTGATCCGCCGCGCCGACGCGCCGCCCAAGGGGCTGAACGTCGATCCCGCCGACCCGCAGACCCATTTCCGCGAGGCGAGCTGGGAGGAGGCGCTCGATGCCGCCGCCCAGGGCCTCGCCGCCCTGCGCGACCAAAAGGGTACTTACGTGGCGGGCTTTGGCTCGGCCAAATGCTCCAACGAAGAGGCCTATCTGTTCCAAAAGCTGATTCGTCAGGGCTTTGGCCACAACAATGTCGACCACTGCACCCGGCTCTGCCACGCCTCCTCGGTCGCGGCCTTGATGGAGAACGTCGGCTCGGGCGCGGTCACCGCCACCTTCAACGAGATCGAGAACGCCGACGTCGCCATCGTCATCGGCGCCAACCCGACCGAAAACCACCCCGTCGCGGCCACCTTCTTCAAGCAGTTCGCCAAGCGCGGCGGCAAGCTGATCGTGATGGACCCGCGCGGCCAGGGGCTCAAGCGCCACGCCAGCCACATGCTGCAGTTCAAGCCCGGCGCCGACGTCTCGATGCTGAACGCGATCATGCATGTGGTCGTCGAAGAAGAGCTGTTCGACCGGCAATATATCGACGCCTACACCGAGAACTGGCCGGCGATGCGGGCACATCTGGCCGAGTTCCCGCCCGAGGTGATGGCCGAGGTCTGCGGCATCGAGGCGGAGGTCTTGCGCGACGTCGCACGGACCTTCGCCGGCGCCAAGGCGGGCATGATCTTCTGGGGCATGGGCGTCAGCCAGCACGTCCACGGCACCGACAACGCGCGCTGCCTGATCTCGCTCGCGCTGATGTGCGGTCATGTCGGCCGCCCCGGCACCGGCCTGCACCCGCTGCGCGGACAGAACAACGTCCAGGGCGCCTCGGACGCCGGCCTGATCCCGATGTTTCTGCCCGACTACCAAAGCGTCGCAGACGACGGCGTGCGCTCGGCCTTTGCCGAGGTCTGGGACTCGGGCAACTTCTCCGCCCAAAAGGGCCTGACCGTCGTCGAGATCATGGACGCGGTCCATGCCGGCGAGATCCGCGGCATGTATATCCTGGGCGAGAACCCGGCGATGTCGGACCCGGACGTCGAACACGCCCGCGCCGCTTTGGCCAAGCTCGACCACCTGGTGGTGCAGGACATTTTTTTGACCGAGACGGCGAATTTTGCCGACGTGATCCTGCCCTCAAGCGCCTGGATCGAAAAGACCGGCACCGTGACCAACACCAACCGCCAGGTGCAGATGGGCCGGCCGGTGGTCGCGCCGCCCGGCGAGGCGCGCGAGGACTGGTGGATCGAGGTCGAGCTGGCCAAGCGGCTGGGGCTCGATTGGGACTACGCCCACCCCTCGGAGGTCTTCGCCGAGATGAAGCGCACGATGCGCTCGCTCGACAACATCACCTGGGACCGGCTGGAGCGCACCGCCGTCACCTACCCCTCGCTGGCGCCCGACGACCCCGGCCAGCCGATCGTCTTCGGCGACGGGTTTCCGCGGGCCGAGGGGCGGGCGCGGTTCGCGCCGGCGCGCATCCGGCCGCCGGCCGAGCTGCCCGACGCCGCCTATCCGATGGTGCTGATCACCGGGCGGCAGCTGGAACACTGGCACACCGGCTCGATGACCCGCCGCGCCTCGGTCCTCGATGCGGTGGAGCCGCAGGCGACGGCGTCGCTGCACCCGCGGACCCTGCGCGCCCTGGGCGTCGCGCCCGGCGAGAGGATCGAGATCGCCACCCGCCGCGGCGCCATCGCGATCGCCGCCCGCGCCGACCGGGCTGTGGCCGAGGATACGGTCTTCGTCCCCTTCGCCTTCGTCGAGGCCGCCGCGAACACCCTGACCAACCCCGAACTCGACCCCGACGGCAAGATCCCCGAGTTCAAGTTCTCGGCCTGCCGCGTGGCCAAAGTACAGGGGCTCGCCGCCGAATAGGCCCGCAGCCGCGCGGACGGGCCGGCAATAGACCCCGGTGGCCTTCGAGCGATTCGCGGCCCAGCTGAGGTGGAGTTTGCGGCCCTTCAATCGGTGCGGAATTCGGGTTTCGAACGGAATTTCGAAGTCGTGCGTATCATCGACACAGCAAGCGGCGCCTGGGCGTAGCCAATCCCAGCGAACCGGCCCGAATTCCCGGCGCCGCAGGTGTTTCGACGGGTCAACCCTGCCGCAGGCACCGTGCACCGCACGGCTTGGGGTTGACGCTTCGAAAGACCGACACATGCTCGACCCGGGCCGCCCCTCGGGCGGTCTTCTCAGCAGAAAAGACCACCTCTTCAGCACGCGACACGCCCGCATGCCCGGGTGATCACCAGAAACTGGCCAAGGGGCCCCGCGAAGCCGAAGGCGGCAGCGGGGAGCACGCAGCGGCGCCGCAGGCGCCTCCGCTAAAGCCCGCCCTCGTCCTTCAGGAACGCCACGATCTCGTCCACCCCGCGGCCCGTCCTCAGCGCCGCCATCACGAACGGGCGGCCAGCGCGGGCGGCGCGAGCGTCGCTGGCCAGAAGCACCGGATCGACGCCGACATGGGGCGCCAGATCGGTCTTGTTGACCACCAGCAGATCGCTTCGCGTCACCCCCGGCCCCTTCTTGCGCGGGATGTCCTGCCCGGCGGCGGTGTCGATGACATAAAGCGTCAGGTCCGCCAGTTCCGGCGAAAACGTCGCCGCCAGGTTGTCGCCACCCGATTCGATGAAGATCACGTCGAGATCGTCGAACCGCGCCCGCAGATCGGCCACCGCAGCGAGGTTGATCGAGGCATCCTCGCGGATCGCCGTATGCGGGCAGCCGCCGGTCTCGACGCCGCGGATCCGCTCGCGCGGCAGAACCTGCGCCCGCATCAGGTACTCGGCGTCTTCGCTGGTGTAGATGTCGTTGGTGATCACCGCGACCGAATAGGCGCCCGCCATCGCCCGGCAGAGCTGTTCGGTCAGCGTCGTCTTGCCCGCGCCCACCGGCCCGCCGATCCCCACGCGCAAAGGCCCGTTCATGTCCGAAAGATCCTCACGTCCAACGTTTCGTGCCGCATCGCCGCCAGGTCCGCGCGCGGCACCGACGTGGCGATGGCCTCGACCGGCGTGTCCACCGCCTCAGCCGCCACCGCGACGATCGCCCCGTGCAGCCCGGCCAGCACCGCTTGCCCGGCGCCCTGTCCGAGCGGCACGAAGCGCACCGCGCAGCCCACCAGGTTCGAGGCGATGGCGTGCAGGTAAAGCCCCGCGACAGTACCGGTGTCGAGCGCCAGCCGCCGCGCCGCGACGCCCACCGCCACCGGATAGGGCCGCGGCGTCAGGCCTTGGCCGGTCGCCGCCGAGACCGCATCGGCAAAGGCCCGGCCCTGGTCCTCGGTCTCCTGCCAGCGCTCCTTCGACGCCGCCATCGCCCGCGCCACCTGCGCCAACCGGTCCGCGTCCTCACCGCGATGCGCCGCCGCCAGCAGCACCGCGTCCGACCGCCCCGCACCGAAGCGCAGGACATCCTCCAGCCATTCGGCGAGCCCCGCCGCATCGGCCACCTCGCCCGCTGCGATCACCGCCTCGAGCCCGTGCGAATAGGCGTAGCTGCCCACCGGAAACGCGGGCGACAACCACTGGGTCATGGTCAGCAGGTCGGCCGGCTCAGCCATGGGAATGCCCCATCGTGCGGCCATGGCCATAGGCGCCGCCCTCAGGCGCGAAAGGCTCTTCGACCTCGCGCAGATCGGCACCGAGCCCGCGCAGCATCGCCGCCAGCACGTGGTCGCGGCGGATCAGCAGGCGGTGGGCCTCGATCTGACAGGGGGTGTGGCGGTTGCCGATGTGCCAGGCCAGACGCGGCAGGTCGCCCGTCACCTGCAGCAGCGTTTCCGTCGCCGCGCGCACCTCGATGCGCCGGCCATCCTCCAGGACCAGCCGATCGCCGCCGCTGAGCGATACGGTCTCGGGCAGATCGGCCAGGAACGCCAGACCGGAGGCCGTCTCCAGGCGCTTGCGGCGCAAAAATCGCGCCTCGTAGTCCAGCGCGATGTGGTCCACGACGGTCCCGTCGTGTTCGACCAGGATCGCCCGCGGCAGGCTCATCGCCCGCCTCCGGGGATCAGTTGTGGGTCAGGCCGGTGATGTAGCTTTTGACCAGCGCGTCGCGGTCGAGCCCGCGGCGGGAAAGCTCGGCGTCGCTGAGCGAGAACAGATGCTCGAACCGGCCGGTATGGCCGAATGAGGTGACGAGGTTGCCGAGAACGGCGAAGGGATGGGCAAGGGCGGACATTTTGGATCTCCAGCGGATTTTCATCTTGCCCGGTATTTGTGCATTCCGCGGACAAAGGAGAACCGCCAAAACCGAAATGCCGCGATGCAGCATGCGCATGGCTCGCCCGCGGCATTGGGGCGGCCGGCACCCCGGGTCGTCCGGGACCGGCGCCCGAAACGCCCAGTTTCAGACGTAGAGGATGTCGCGGAAGACGTGCCGCGCGATGTCCTCGCGGCGCAGGCCGAGCTTGGCAAGCTCGGCATCCGACATCGCCGTCAGCCGCTCCATTTCGGTGACCCGCGCCTCGGCGGCCCGCGCCACGAAGACCGCCCGGCCCAAGCCGGCAAACCACGCGCCGACCCGCGCCAACAGGCCGCTGTGTGTGCCGTATGTTT
The DNA here is from genome assembly GCA_030066215.1 of Rhodobacter sp. Lineage (GTDB taxonomy): Bacteria > Pseudomonadota > Alphaproteobacteria > Rhodobacterales > Rhodobacteraceae > JASJCA01. The sequence continues at coordinate 5,927 of JASJCA010000097.1, forward strand.
CGCTGTGAAACGCCATTGGAAACCTCGTTCAGTTGCTTCGGTTTCCTCCCCTGATCAATCAAATAGGCCCTGGCCCAACGCTCAGCAATCGCAGCCGCCGGGACCCCGCTATGCGTATCTGTCATGGCCTTGCCTCAAAACAGTAAACTCCTTTGCGGCCTCGATGGCAGTTCGACCGTCTCTAGGGCGCTTGATCCGCCTCGTTCAACGCCGTTTGTGCCAAGGCACACGCAACTCTCCAATCGGGATATCGGTGCCCACCAAAACTTGGGTACCTCGTGGCGTATCTGTTCTCTGGCGGTCTTTCAGTGCCATGGAGCGCATTCATTGTCCTTAGGGAGCTGCTAACCCAGTATGTCATCTTGTCCAGTTCCTTGATCTCGACTTCGCGTGCTGCTGCAATCAGACAGTCGTCGCCGCGCTACCTCATCTCAATCTCCGAGACGTAGTTTCTTCGCGTCGCTTCCCGGAAATTCAGAACGAATTCACGCGTTTCGCGGAAGTTCCTGCTGTCAGAAAAGAGGCGGCGCAGATCGTGGGACCGGGGACAGTCGTCCAGACTTAGCCGTGCCAAACGGGATTTGAACGCAAGCTCTGTCGCGTGTCCCAAAAGGAAGTAGGCTGGCGAGCGGAGCCCGTCTTGCGGCCCCGTTGAGCCGGAAGGTGCGAGTTTCATCGCGGCTCCGACAAACGAACGCGCCTCACTCGCGAGCAGGTTCGCATTAGTGAGTCGGGGTCTGCTCAAAACAAAAAATACCGCTGCGCCATCGGCAGCACCTTGGCCGGCTCGCAGGTCAGAAGCTCGCCGTCGGCGCGCACCTCGTAAGTCTCGGGGTTCACCTCCATCGCCGGCGTCGCGCTGTTCAGCACCATATCCGCCTTGCCGATGCTGCGGGTGTTCTCCACCGGCACCATCTTTTTCTGCAATTCCAGCGTCTGCCGCACTGCCGCGGCGTTGGCGGCGTGGCTGACGAAGGTCACCGCCGAATGCTCCACCGACCGCCCGAACGCCCCGAACATCGGCCGCGAATAGACCGGCTGCGGCGTCGGGATCGAGGCATTGGGGTCGCCCATCTGCGCACAGGCGATGGTGCCGCCGATCAGCACCATCTCGGGCTTCACGCCAAAGAAGGCAGGGTTCCAGAGGCAGAGATCGGCGCGCTTGCCGGGCTCGATCGAGCCAATGTGCTGGCTGATCCCATGCGCGATCGCCGGGTTGATGGTGTACTTGGCGATGTAGCGCCGCACCCGGAAATTGTCATTGTCCCCAGTCTCCTCCGGCAGACTGCCGCGCTGCTTCTTCATCTTGTCGGCAGTCTGCCAGGTTCGGATGATCACCTCGCCCACGCGGCCCATCGCCTGGCTGTCGCTGGCGATGATCGAGAAGGCGCCCATGTCGTGCAGGATATCCTCGGCCGCGATGGTCTCCTTGCGGATCCGGCTTTCGGCAAAGGCCACGTCCTCGGGGATCGCTTTGTCGAGGTGGTGGCACACCATCAGCATGTCGAGGTGCTCTTCCAGCGTGTTCACCGTGTAGGGCCGGGTGGGGTTGGTCGAGGACGGGATGACGTGCGGTTGTTCCACGACCTTGATGATGTCAGGGGCATGGCCGCCGCCGGCGCCTTCGGTGTGGAAGGCATGGATCGTGCGCCCCTTCATCGCGGCCACGGTGTTCTCGACAAACCCGCTCTCATTGAGCGTATCGGTGTGGATCATCACCTGCACGTCGTACTCGTCGGCGACGCTGAGGCAGCAGTCGATGGCGCCGGGCGTCGTACCCCAATCCTCATGCAGCTTCAACGCCGAGGCCCCGGCCTTGATCATCTCGACCAGCGCCTCGGGGGTCGAAGCATTGCCCTTGCCGGACAGGCCGAGGTTCATCGGGAAATGATCGAAGGCCTGCAGCATGCGCCCGATATGCCAGGGCCCGGGCGTGCAGGTCGTGGCCAGCGTGCCATGCGCCGGCCCGGTGCCGCCGCCGAACATCGTGGTCAGCCCCGAATGCAGCGCGTCTTCGATCTGCTGCGGGCAGATGAAATGGATATGCGCATCAAACCCGCCGGCGGTGAGGATCCGGCCCTCGCCCGCAATCGCCTCGGTCCCGGGGCCGATGATGATATCGACGCCTGCTTGCGTGTCCGGATTGCCGGCCTTGCCGATGGCCTCGATCAGCCCGCCCTTCAACCCAACATCCGCCTTGTAGATGCCGGTATGGTCGACGATCAGCGCGTTGGTGATCACCGTGTCCACCGCGCCGCCCGCCCGCGTCACCTGAGACTGCCCCATCCCGTCGCGGATCACCTTGCCACCGCCGAATTTCACCTCTTCCCCGTAGGTTGTAAGGTCGCGTTCCACCTCGATGATCAGATCGGTATCGGCGAGCCGGACGCGGTCCCCGGTGGTGGGGCCGTACATGTCGGCATAGGCGGCGCGGGAGAGGGTGGCGGGCATCGGCGGGGTCCTTCAGGGCTGGGCGCGTTGACAGGTGACGGGGACGGGCTCTACCCTTTTGGGACATTTGAGGCGCCGAGCTTTTGACCCAGGCCTATTCCGAGGGAGAAACGCGCGATGAAACTCATTGGATTGATTGCACTTTTCGGATTGACCGCCAGCCTCGCCCAGGCCGAGCCCAGCGTAGCGCGCGGCGAATACCTGGTCCGCGGCCCCGGCGGCTGCGGCAACTGCCACACGCCGATCGGGCCGAACGGCTTTCTGATGGACCAGGAGCTCGGCGGGCGGCTTGTCGAACAAAACGAGATGTTCACCGCCATCGCGCCCAACATCACCCCCGGCAGCCGGGTGGCGGAGTGGTCGGATGCCGACCTCGGCCGGGCGATCCGCGAAGGCCTGCGCCCCGACGGCTCGGTGGTCGGCCCGCCGATGCCCTATGCGATGTATCGCGGGCTCAGCGACGACGACGTCGCCTCGATGGTGATGTTCCTGCGCACCGTGCCGGCGGTCGACACCGATCCCGGCCCGTCGCAGTACAACATCCCCCTGCCGCCCGCCTACGGCCCGCCGATCACAACGGTCTCGGCGCCGCCCCCGGGCGTCACGGCCGACTACGGCGCCTACCTCGCCGGGCCGGTTGCCCATTGTCTGGAATGCCACACGCCGTTCGGGCCGATGGGGCCGCTGCTCGACACCGATCTCGGCCGCGGCGGGTTCGAATTTCACGGGCCCTGGGGCACCAGCGTCGCACCCAACATCACCAGCCACGCCGACGGCATCGGCGGCTACAGCGATGCCGAGCTCGCCGCGATGATCACCGAGGGCAAGCGCCCCGACGGCACGCCGATGCTGCCGCCGATGCCCTACGGGTACCTGGCGCAGATGACCGAGGACGACCTCGCCGCGATCATCCTCTACCTGCGCGAACTGCCGCCGCTGCCCGACCCGCGCTAGAGCATGTGCAATCCAACTGAATTCACCGCGCCACCCGAACGCATTTGCCGGCCCAACCGCTGCCTCGGGCGGCGCGGTGAATACCCGACTCTGTTCAGATTGGACACGCGCTAGGCCGCCGCCGTCCGCACCTGTCGGGGCCGGGGCGCTCATCCGGCCTCGAACACCGCGTCCACGGGCACCTTCATCGCGGTGACCAGCTGGTTGGTCTCGGCCGCCATGCCAAGCACCGCCAATAGCTCGCCATATTGCGCCTCGGTCATGCCCTTGGCCCGCGCCGCGGCGGTGTGTGAGTGGATGCAATAGTCACAGCCATTGGTCACCGACACGGCGATATAAAGCATCTCCTTGACCAGCGGGTCGAGCGCGCCGGGCGCCATCACCGCTTTCAGCCGCTCCCAGGTCGCCTTCAGCGTCTCTGGATCATGCGCCAGCGCGCGCCAGAAATTGTTGACGAAATCAGTCCCCCGCACCGCGCGGATATCGGCAAAGACCGCCGCCGCCTCCGGCGACAGTTCCTCGTCGCTCAACAGCGTCACGGTCGCCAAAGCAACTCTCCTGCCGAAACCTGTCGCATCCCTTGTCCTTCATCTCTTCTCAAATACGCTCAGGGGGGTCTGGGGGGATGAAATCCCCCAGCCGGTCGGATTGCGCGCAGCGCGATCCGAAACACCCCCTAAACCAGCCCCATCACCCGCGCCTGCCCGCCGGTGCCTCCGCGGATCTTCGGTGCGCCCACCATCAGCGTCGCCCCCGCCGCCGGCATCTCGTCGAGCCCCGCCAGGCACTCGATCCCGTAACGCCCCGCCGGCAGCCAGGCGTAATGCGTGGCGAAATCCGCCGAGGGCCCATGATCCAGCGACAGCGTGTCGACGGCGATCGCCACCGCCCCGGTCTCTTCCAGCAGCATCTCGGTCGCCTCGATATGAAATCCAGGGAAATGCAGCGATCCGCCGCGCGCCGCATCCGCCCCACGAAAGGCGTCGGTGCCGACCTTCGCCGCCCAGCCCGAGTTCATCGCCACGCAGGCCCCGTCTGGGATCGGCCCGTTGTCGGCAATCCAGGCGGTCAGATCGTCTGGCGTCACCTGGGTGTCCCGGTCCTGCGACGCGCGCGCGCGGATGTCGATCACGCAAAGCGGACAGGCCAGGGACTCGACCGGGATCTCCGACACCGACTGCCCGTCGGCGGTGAAATGCAACGGCGCATCGATATGCGTGCCGCAATGCTCGTTCACCGTCAGCACATAAAGGTTGTAGCCGTCCGTGCTGATATCGAATTGCTTGTCGTAGGATATCCCCGGCACGCCGCCGAAGGTCGGGAAGTCCTCGGACAGCTCATGCGTCATGTCCACGACCCGCCGCGCCGGCTGCGCCAGCACCTCCCGCGGCGCCGCGGCCACCGCCGCCGCCGCGGATCCCGTGAAGAACGACCGCCGCGACAGCATGCGCTCCTTCACCGACGTCATCACGCAAAAATCGCACATCTCCTTGTCCTCCTGTGCTACAGCCCCCCGCCCTCACACAGACCCCATTACCGCCTGGTTGAACCCGAAAACCCGCCGCGCGCCGCCATAGGGTACCAGCGTCACCTCGCGCACCTGCCCCGGCTCGAACCGCACCGCGGTGCCGGCGGCGATGTCGAGCCGCATGCCCCGCGCCGCCGCGCGGTCGAAATCCAAGGCGCTGTTGGTTTCGGCGAAATGGTAGTGGCTGCCGACCTGCACCGGCCGGTCTCCGGTATTGGCCACCCGCAGGCGCAGCGCCGTGCGCCCGGCGTTCAGCTCGATCTCGCCAGCCGCCACCATCACCTCGCCCGGAATCATGCGCCTCACTCCCTGCCCTTTTGCAGCCGCTCGATCGCGCGCGGCCCGAAGATCCCGATCGCGGCGCCCACGACCAGCGCCAGGGCCGAATCGTTGCCGAAGAGCCAGGCGAGGATCGCCGCCCCGATCAGGCAGACCGAAAACGAAAACAGCCGCAGCTCGGCGTCCGAAATCGGCACCTCCGCCAGCAGCACGTTCTCCAGCGCCTTCTTCACATGCGGTTCGGCATATTGCGCGCCCAAGCCCGCCAGAATTCCCAAGATCAACGTTCCCAACATCGCAAAACCTCCTTCGAACCCGTGCCCCGCCAGCCTAGCGGATCGGGTGGTGCACCGTCACCAGCTTGGTGCCGTCGGGAAACGTCGCCTCGACCTGCACGTCGTGGATCATCTCCGGCACGCCCGCCATGCAATCCTCGGCGCTGACCACATGCGCCCCGGCCGCCATCAGATCGGCGACCGAGCGCCCGTCGCGCGCGCCCTCGACCACGAAATCGGTGATCAGCGCGATCGCCTCGGGGTGGTTCAGCTTCACCCCCCGCGCCAGCCGGCCCCGCGCCACCATCGCCGCGACGCTGACCAGCAGCTTGTCCTTTTCCCTCGGTGTCAGGTTCATCGCCGCCTCACATCTGCCAAACCCGCGGCAGCGGCCCCGGCCGCAGCGCCTGCAGCAGCCGCGCCACGTAGCGCCGGAGCGCGAAGCCATCCGCCGCCACGGCGCGGACCAGGCATTTGCCGTCCCAACCGCTCGCCGCCGCCTCCACCCCCTCGGGCGCCACCGCCCGGACGCCGCCGACCGCATCCTCGGCGCCCGGCGCCACCAGCGCCACAGTGGCCAGGGCCCGCGCTCCGCCCAAAACCGCGGCACCTCCGCGCCGCTCCAGCACTGCGCCGTCGATCCGCACCGGCTCGATCAGCACCGGCACGCCGTCGCGCGTCACCGCGCGGCGGTCGCAAAAATCCAGCGCCGCGACCGTCTCGCCCATCGCCGCGCGCCCCAGCACCACCGTCTCGGCCCAGAGCAGCCGCGCATCGCCCGTCAGCGCGACCTGCGTGCGCCGCCTCAGCCCCGCCCGGTCGTAGAGGATCGTCTCCTGCGGCAGCCAGTCGAGCGCCGCGCCCACGCCCACCGACAGCGCCACCTCCATCTCGGCTTGATCGCCGGTTGTGGCATAGGCCCGCTCGGCCGTCTGCGTCGTGGCCACCGCCCGCGCCCCGGGCCCGAGGTCGAGCGCATAGCGGAACCGGTCGCCGCCGGTCAGCCCGCCGGCGGTGTTGAGAAACACCACCTCCGGCGTGGCGCCGTGCACCCGGGGCAGGAACGCCTTGGCCGAGCCCGCCTGATAAAGCCGCTGCAGGCCCGTCGCCGACAGGTCCACCGCGGCGTGCCCGCGGGCGCGCTGCAAGGTCGGAGAGGGGTCGAGATCGTACATGCCCCGCAAGCCTAGCCGCGCCCGCCCAGCCGCCGCAATGCCGTCCGCCGAAATCCGTGGCCCGTCCGCCCGTCGCGGCGGCATCTGCCCAAACATTGAGCAACGCGCGGGCGGCGCAAGCCCATGGCCACCGCCCGCGCCATTGTGTAAGGCCGAGGCCATGGCCGAGACGCTGACCATCCGCCGCCCCGACGACTGGCACCTGCACCTGCGCGACGGTGCAGTACTGAAGGCGGTGCTGCCGGAGACCGCACGCCACTTCGCCCGCGCGATCATCATGCCGAACCTGGTGCCGCCCGTCGTGACCGGCGCACAGGCTGCGGCCTACCGCCAGCGCATCCTCGGCGCGTTGCCGATGGGGCTCGACTTCGAGCCGCTGATGACCCTCTACCTGACCGAGGACACCGATCCCAAAGACGTCAAGGCTGCCGCCGAGGTCGGCATCGTGACGGCCGTCAAGCTCTACCCCGCCGGCGCCACCACCAATTCAGCCTCCGGCGTGCGCGACTTCGACAAGGTCAGATCCGTGCTCGAAACCATGGCCCAGATTGGCCTGCCGCTTTGCGTCCATGGCGAGGTCACTGATCCAGAGGTCGACATCTTCGACCGCGAGGCGGCGTTCATCGACCGCATCCTCGACCCGATCCGCCGCGCCACGCCTGGACTGAGGGTGGTCATGGAGCACATCACCACCCACGATGGCATCGACTACGTCAAATCCCAGGGCGACGACATGGGCGGCACGATCACCGCGCACCACCTGGTGATCAACCGCAACCACATCCTGGTCGGCGGCATCAAGCCGCATTACTACTGCCTGCCCGTGGCAAAGCGCGAAGAGCACCGCCAGGCGCTGGTCGCCGCCGCCACCTCGGGCGACGCGCATTTCTTCCTCGGCACCGACAGCGCCCCGCATGTGGACGCGCTGAAAGAGCACCCCTGCGGCTGCGCCGGCTGCTTCACCGCCACCAACACGCTGTCGGTCCTGGCCGAGGTGTTCGAACGACAGGACGCCCTGGACCGCCTCGAAGCCTTCACGTCGCTTCACGGACCCGCCTTCTACGGGCTACCGCCCAACGCCGACACCATCACCCTCGCCAGGGGCACCCCCGTCGCCTATCCGGCTAAGATCGACACCGACGACGGCCCCGTCACCATCTTCGACCCCGGCTTCCCGCTGCATTGGCGGGTGACCCCGTGAGGCGCCAAATCCTCGCCGAGGATTTGCCCACAAAGTTTCGTCGAAACTTTGCCCGCGTTTAGGAGCCAGCCCATGATCCCCTCCGCCTTTCCCGCCCAGGACGAAATCGCGAGGCTCTCGGCCCGGATGCTCCTGGAAATCGGCGCGGTGCATTTCAACGCGCGCGAGCCCTACATCTACGCCTCCGGCCTGCCGGGCCCGACCTATATCGATTGCCGCAAGCTCATTTCTTTCCCCCGCATCCGCTCAACGCTCATGGACTTCCTCGCCGTCACCGTACTGCGCGAAGCCGGCTTCGAGGCTTTCGACAACATCGCCGGCGGCGAAACCGCCGGCATCCCCTTCGCCGCTCTCATTGCCGAACGCCTCGCGCTACCGATGACCTATGTGCGCAAAAAACCCAAAGGCTACGGCCGCAATGCCCGCATCGAGGGACAGATGACCGAGGGCCAGCGCGTGCTTCTGGTCGAGGACCTCACCACCGACGGCGGCTCGAAGTTGAGCTTCGTCGACGCGATCCGCGAGACCGGCGCAACCTGCGGCCACACCGCGGTGATCTTCTACTACGGCATTTTCCCGGAGACCGAGAAAACCCTCGGCGACCACGGCATCCGACTGCACCATCTCTGCACCTGGTGGGACGTGCTGGCCGAAGCCAAGGCTCAGGCCGTGTTCGACGCCGAGACGCTGGCCGAAGTCGAGGCCTTCCTCACCGCCCCCCGCGCCTGGCAGGAAGCGCACAAGGCGGGGTGAGGGCAAGGACCGGCCGCGCCGCCAGGCGGTGTGAGGGGCTCGGGACTGGATGCCCTGACAAAGTCACCGAAGAGCCAATCCCTGGCTTGGTGCGGACGTTGATTGCGTGGAGAGAAGCCGCGCCATCGCCAACCCGCGGGGTGGCGAACCAACGCTTGCTCGGGTGCACTTTATGGCTGTCGAGTCCGTAGGGCATCAAGCGATGCGCGAGACTAGACCAATCGCCACCCCACCCGGGCGGGTTGGCGATGGCGCGGCGGCCTGCGGCCTTGATTCCGCGCCCAAGGCGAGTTTGGACGCACCCGCTCAGGCCTAATCCTGCACAATCACGTTCCGCCCCAGCAACATTCCGCCTCACGCCGGCGCCGCCGCCTCGGGCGTCCCCGCCCGCCCGATCACCGCGCAGCCCAGCGTCACCTGCAGCGCCGCGGTCAGATCGTCCACGGTCTCTGCTGAGACATACATGCCCCCGGTTTCCTCGGCCAAACACTCCGCCACCGCCACCGTCTCGCGCTGCCCGGCGCCTTCGTTTGACTCCCACTCGAAATAGTCCGGGCGCACCCGAAACCCGATCACGTGCACGGTCAGGTCGCGCGCCTCGGCCGCCAGGTCCGCCGCCAGCCGGCAGGTCTCGCCGCCGCAGGTCTCTTTGCCATCGGTGACCAGCACCACCACGCCCGCCTTCGACCGGTAGTCCAGAACTTCTGCGGCGCGCGCCACCGCCTCGGTCAGCGGCGTCGTCCCCTCCGGAGCCAACCCGTCCACCGCCGCAATGATCTCTCCAGCAGCCTGCTTCCGTGGCGGGAAATGCAGGTGGACGTTATCGCAGGCTTCCCTGGATCCCGGCCCGTAGACGATCAGACCCAACCGCCGCACCGGCGCGATATGCGGCACCGACCGCCGCACCGCCTCGCGCGCGTCGAAAATCCGCGGCGCGCCCAGTGCGTTGAACCCCATCTCCGCCATCGAGCCCGAGCCGTCAAACACCACCATCGCATCTGTGGTGCAGCCCAATTTCGCCGATCCCGCCAGGCCCGGAACCAGCGCCAAACTGCCCGCCAATACACCCGCCAAAACGCCTCGAACTCGGGCCATTGCATGCTCCGCCTCTCTCGGCCGCAAGCCTCTCACAGCCCGCCCCGCCCTGTCCATCGCCCGATGTCGGCGATTCGAAGCGCTATACAAATGCTCGCCAATCGCGGTACGTGACCCACCTCGGGAATTCTTCCATTGCCCGACTCACCGATTGCCCATATCTTGCGATCCACGAAAGGTGCGCCGCCAGATCCGGTAGGAAAAGCCTGCAAAGAACTCACAGCTTTTCCCCAAAAACATACAATTTGATCGCGGCGCAGAGCAGGATTTATGAACGTCCCAACAGGGAACCGGACAACGATAATGAACGAGATCGCACCGATCGCCCCAGGGGCGGCGCCCGTCGAGGACGCCGCGACGATGCCCCACAGCATCGAGGCCGAGCAGCAGCTTCTGGGCGCGATCGGTGCGATCTCGTTCATTATCGTTGTCCGGTTCCCTGTTGGGACGTTCATAAATCCTGCTCTG
>JASJCA010000036.1 GCA_030066215.1 Rhodobacter sp.
GGCGATCGACGTCCTGCGGTCGGTGTCGCGGTCGCTGCCCCAAGCGGCAAGCGAAGCCGAGAACGCCCTGATCGCCCGCGCTCGGGCCCTGCTCGGCGCTTACGACCGATCTGAGATGATGATCCAGGCCGGTCTTTATGCCGCCGGGACCGACCCCGACATCGATGCCGCGATCCGCGTGTTCCCGGCGCTCGACGCCATGATATCGGAAAACGCCCCGGAGGGGATCGCCGATAGCTTTGAGCGCCTGGCGAACTGCCTCGACCCACCGCAAGACTGACCCTCGGGACTATCGCCACCGCAGAGTTTTCGTCTTCGGTGACTGTCACGAAAGCCAATTTTATTTTTGAAATCAGTTCTTTGCTGAGTAAGGGGTTGCGAATTCCAAGCCATCGTAGCCGCAAACCGCTTCACGCGCGCGGCGTCGCTGCAAGACCTGTGCGAGATGGAACCTATGGCTCCTATCGACCCAAAAGCCCGAACAAGCCGCCCGCTGCGCCGCTGCCGGCCTGCAGCAGGGCCAGAGCGGCGCTGCCGGCGGAGGTCCCGGCCGGCGCCGCGATGGCGTCGGACCGCAAAAGAAACAGGCGGACGAGCGCCTCGCGCGCCTCGGGGTCGGCAAATTGCGCCACCTCACCGCCGCCGAACTGCGCTTCAGCCTTGTCGCGGAAGGCGGTCAGTTGCTGGTCGAGGTTCAGCACACCGACCGAAGTCGGCAGCCCCAGAGCGCGTTCGAAGACCTCGCGGACCGGCGGCTGACCCATGACCAGAAACCAGCGGCCATCTTCGGTGGTGTCGGCCGCCACGATGTCGCCCAAGGCGCGGTCGAGGCCCATCGCAAGTCGCATGTCCGGGTTCTGCGCACCCACGGCGATCTCGAATTGTTGTTGCTTGTAGGCGGACGTGATCTCGGACGGGAAATCCGACAGAACCGTGCGCGGCGTGTCGAAATCGCCAAACCCAAACGCCTCGGCCAGCTGGAGATACCGCTTGTCCGACAGCCGGTTGGCCAGCGCTTCGGGGTCCAACGTGCCGTCTTCCAGCACCTTGCGCAGGAAATATTTGTTGTTGATGTCCTCGTCCAGCCCGAAGGCGCCGAGCGCCACCTGCAATAGGCGGCGGTCGGCAATCAGGTCCTCGGCGCGAGTAATGCTGCCGATCGTCTCCTCGAAATAGGCCACGTCCCGTGACATCGCCGCCGAGGCCTCGAACGCCTCCTGCTGCGCCTCGCGGGTGCGGGTCAGGAACGACCAGCCGGCATAACCGCCGAAGGGAACGACCGGCTGAAAGCTCATTGCAGCCGCGCCGCCAAAAGCCGTTCCTCGCGCGGCAACAGGCTGCGCAGGGCCTTCAGCGCCTGGTAATAACGCTTGGCCAGGATTTCCTCGGTGGCCAGCGACAGCTGCTTGCGGCTGTCGTGATCCGTCAGCGCCTGGCTGAGCTGTTCGATGCCGCGCAGCAATTGCAGCTTGGCCTCTTCCGGATCGGCGTCGCCGGTCAGAACCAGCTGCGCGATGTAACAGACCCGGCGGACCGGCGTATTGACCTCTTCGGGGTGGATCGCGTCGCGCAGGCGCAGGATGTTCGCATTGGGCGTCACGATCGACAGGCGCGAGCGGCGGTCGCCGTTTTCGATCACCGCGCCGTTGACCAGAACCCGCTCCTTGGGCCCGAGTTTCAGGACCAGGCCGCTCATGCTGCGGCCTCCTGCTGGCGCAGGCCGCGCATCACAGCGGTGTTGATGTCGACCAGCACGCCGGGCTCGCCGGTGCCGTCAAGCACCTTAGCACTGTGCTGCAGCGAGAACTCGGCCAGATAGAACAGCTGCGCGCGCAACTGTTGCGGTAGGCGGTTTTCTTCGCCGGCAACGTCTCCGGCCAAAAGAATCCAGAGCCGGCGGTTGTCGTGGATTGCGGCCACCAGGTCGGGAAACCCGGCCCGGCCGCGCGCGGCGGCGGCCTTCAGGCGGCTGGTGATCTGCGCGAAAACGTCGAATTCGGTGCTTTGATGGGTGCGGATCGGGGCGGTGTTGGAAGAATAGGCCGTTCGGGCCATGTCGAGAGCGTTCACGTCGGGTCCTTCCGGATGGAATTGGGGTCAAACAGCGGGACTGGGGGTGGCCCAGGGCGCCGCAAGACGCCCCGGGCCGCTTCCGCTTACCGGAACAGCGACAGGATCGACTGCGGCGCCTGGTTGGCGATCGACAGCGACTGGATGCCCAGCTGCTGCTGCACCTGCAGGGCCTGCAGACGGGCCGAGGCCTCTTCCATATCGGCGTCGACCAGCGACCCGATGCCGGCCTTCAGCGAGTCCATCAGCTTGCTGACGAAATCCGCCTGGGTGTCGATCCGGCCCTGGTCGGAGCCGAACGAGGCCGAGGCGTCGATCGAGGTTTGGATCAGCGTCTCGATATTGCCCAGCGCCGCATCCGCGCCACCATCGGTGGTCACGTCGATGCCGCCGAGGCCGAAGAGACCGCCGGAAGCGACGCCGTCGGCCGCACCGACCACGCTGAACGCAAGGCTCGCGCCGTCGTTGTCGACCTTCAGCTGCCAGGCGCCAGAGCTGTCCTGGGCGACCTGGGTGCTGATGTCGGCCAGACCGCCGGCATCGACCGCCGCCTTCAGACCGCGGGCCACATCTTCCATGTTCTCGTTCGGGCCAGCGACATAGGTAAAGGTGTCGCCACCCACGCTGACCTGATAGCCGTCGCCGTCATTGACATTGGCCGCGGCCGAGAAGGTGATGTTTTCCGCACGCTCGCCGATCTCGGAGGCCGACAGCGTCACGCCCGCGCCCGCGCCGTTCTTTTGGGCGGTCAGGGCGACGTCTTCAAACGCCCGGGTTGACTCGATCGTGATCACGTTCGCGGCGACACTGGCGCTGACACCCTCAAGCCCCAACGCATTGATCGCGTTGTTGATCGCAAGCGCGGCAGCGTCCTGGTCACCGGTCAGTTCACCGGCGCCAAAGCTCACGGTGCTGCCCGCGATGGAGACGCTGAACGAATCGCCCGAGACGTCGGCATCGGCGCCGATGGTCAGCGTCTCGCTGTTGGCGGTGTTCACCACAGTGGCGGCGCTGGCCGTGGCGTTGGCCGATAGGCTGGTACCGGAGCCATAGGTGCCCGCCGAGGTGGTCAGGTCCTGACGCGCCACCGAGATGTTGCTGGCGGTGACGGTGCCGTCGGAGGCGCGGTCGAGCGAGGACAGGACGTTCACGGCCTCTGTGCCGCTCAACAGGTTCAGGCCGTTGAACTGCGCCGCGCCGACGATCGAGTTGATCTGGTCGCGGAGCGCCGTGATGTCGGTCTGGATCTTGGCACGATCGACATTCTCTTCCTGGGCGGCGACGACCTTGGACTTGATGTCGGTCAGAAGCTCGGTCACCGTTTCCGAAGCGTTGCGCGCCACGGCGACGGTGGATTGGCCCAGCGACAGGCTTTCCGAGATCGCTTTGAAGCCCTTCACGTCGGATTCCATCACCTTGGAGATCGCCCAGATCGAGGCGTTGTCCTTGGCGGTAGCGACGGATTTGCCGGTCGAGATCTCGTTTTGCGTCTTCGACAGGCTGGTGTTGATGCCCTTGAGCGTCTGCAGCGCGACCATCGCGCTGGTGTTGGTCAGAATGCTAGACATTGGATTTCCTTTGCACAGACGGCGCGTTTTGCGCCGTGGGTTCGGGTTCTGCCCCGATCGGGGCGGGTCAAAATGCCGTTCTGACAGCTGCGGACCAAAGGGCTTTCCCCAAGGGCGCGCCACCCGTTCGGGTGCGAGCGGCACCATCCGCCCAAATCCGTAAGAGAACGTGAAAATGAAGCGTCAGGAGTGTGGCGAATTACCAAGGATTTTTGGTAAATTCAGCTGGTTAGAGCCCTCCCCGGCGACGCGGCCCAAGAGCGAAGACTCAGCGCCGCTCAATCAAAGCGCCGGCGCGTCCTGCCTGGGTTCGTCGGCGGCAGACCCAGCGTTAGGCGCGGTGCTGCAGGCTCGCCTGGCCGTCCCCAATGCATTGCCGCTGTCCAGACGCGGTATAGGTCTGCAGCGACGCGGGGCCCGACCGAAACGCCTCGATCCGCCGAATCGCCGAGCGCACACCGCTTTGCATCGCCGACAGCAAAGCCGCGTTGCGCTCGCCAAGTTTCTTGAGCTGCGCAAGCTCCGTCATATCGGTGTTTGGGCCGGGTATCGCCTGCAGCAAACGTTCCTTTTCAGCCGTCAGCCGTTCAAGCTGGTCGAACCGGCCATCAAGCACCGCCACCCGTTCACGCTCCAATAGATCGAGAAGCCCGTCGACCGACGGCGTACGGTCAAACAGCCCCATCGGCCCGCTCCTTTAGAGCTTCGAAGAGCCGTTCGGCCAGCCCAATACCACCCGCCTTGACCATCTCTTCCGCCTGGGCCTGGCGCAGGAAAGAACTGAATTGATCCTCGCCAGCACCGCCGCCGAATACGCCACGCGTCTCGCCAAGGCCCGCCGATTTCAACATCTCGGCCAGAAAGGTCGCCTCTAACGCCTGCGCAGCCTCGCGCAGTTCAACATCGCGCGGTGGGGTCTTCGCCGCCGCGGCTTGAGCAGCGAGCGCATCAATCGACAGCATGTCCTATTCCCTTCAATTCGACGCAGTTTCCGCCGTCTAACCGACAGGTAGTAAAGATGCGGTAACCCCCTGCCCGACATAGTGCGCCGAAACGGTAGCAGAATGCCCGGGAATGAAATGCAGTCATGGCAAATGCCCAGCGTCCACACGCAGGTGTTCGGGTCCCCGGACACAACTTCAGCCAGCGTTTCGCTCGACAGATCCGGCATCGCGTTTTCCATTGAGGTCGAGGGGCAAGTTCCAGACGCCATAGGCTGGCCCAACAAAACCGTTGAGGTTCTCAACGATCCCACCGGTCAAAGAGCCGGTCAGCCCCGCCCGACCGCCCAATTGCCGACCCTGGCCTCTGGGACACCAGAGACGGCCATCACCCCCTCTGCGCAACCCCGGGTCTCTGTCGCTCCGGCGGATCAGGCTTCGATGATCCCAATCGGGGTGGATGTCTCCACAGCGGAATTCGGGGCGCGTGTTTCGCAACTTTCGGGACCGGTCGCAGGCGGCACAGCCGCAGCGGTACCCGACGGTGACGAGGCGGCGACGCGCAACGCGCCAGTAACCACATATGAGTCCGCGCTTCACTTCGGTTCGGCAGATCAGCTCGACCAGAACGCAGCGCGGCGCACAGTGCTGCATGACGAACCGGCCAGCCCTGACGTACACGGCAACCAAGCGCGACCGGCTCAAACCGATGACCCCGCAGGCCGCGCTGCGCAGATGCCCGATGCGGGGAGATTTGACACGGCAGATCAATCGGTCGGCGCCAATCGAGTGCCTGTGACGTCCCCGGATGCGTCGTACCCGGCAGTTCACTTGACGGATGCAGGAGCCATTGAGGTGGCGAGGGCCGCCGAACCCGACAGACGTGCGGAGACATCGTCGCCCAGAGTGACGCCACTCAGTGTTGACCCAGTTTCCACGTCACCGTCAGTCTCCTCAGGGCCTGCGGTTCCGGCGACCGCTTCGAACCGTGCAGCCGAAATCACGCCATTGATCTCCGCCGAAGGCGCCTCCGACATTGACATACCGCACGAGCCGATTCGCGCGCCGGTGGAGCCCGGCCCACGGTTGGCCACTGTGAAGTCGGTCGCGCAGTCACGTCCGACAGCAGAGTTGCTCCAGGCCAACGGCCAACCGCACCCCGTGCCCGACATCGGACGCGACCCGACCAGGGCTGACAACGACCTTGCGTCCGTTTCGAAAACGCCGCTGCCGCATGAGGGAATACTGTCTCGCGCAGCCGTCGCCCCATACCACGTTCCCGATGCGTCTGAAGCACCCGTGCCGCCGGCCGGGGCACCGGATGGCGCTGGCGAAGGAAGTGTATTGGTCAGTCCCACCGCTGCAGCAGACTATGAAGAAACGGCCCGGGTGAAGTGGCAATCCGGCGACAGAGTCTCGGTCGATGCGCGCGCTGTGGCAGATCCTAGGAAAGACACGGTGCAGCGCAAATCGGTCGCAGTCGCGCCGGTATCAAATGGCGCTCCGGCCCCCGCGAACCGGTCGGCCACTCTGACCCCGCCAGACCGCGGCGCCGTCGATCGACCCACCGACATCAAGACGGCCAGCGTCGGACAACCAGAGTTTCGGCCTGCGCCGCCACTGCAGTCCGTTGCGGACCCAATTGCGATTGAACAGATGCAGACCTCGCCCTCGTCCGTCAGGGTCTCGGATGCAAGCACGAAGATCGCCCAGCCCGCGGCCTGGCACCATTTCGGCGACACCGGGTCGACCACGCCTGTGATACGGTCGGAAACACCGAACGTGTCAGCCGCCACGCCACACCCGTCGAGTCATGCGGCCAAGGGCGAAACACCGGAGATAGTTAGTCAGCCCGTCCCGTCCCGAGACACGCCCAAGGTCGACCCAGCGGCGCCGAGCAGCCGCCGCGATGTCGCCCAGTCCCCGCCGTCAATCCTAGCCACGGTCCCGACCCGCTCTGACCCATCGCAGGGCCTGACGAGCCAAGAGCTCAGGGTCCCCGACCAGACGCCCTCCGTCGACAAAAACCTCGCAACGGCCAAGCTGGTGCCTGACCCACGCGGGCCACATCCACGCCACTGGGCCGCCGCCGGCACCTTGGCGGCCTCAGAACCGGTGCACGGCGCCACCTCCGCCGAGCCGGCCGGCGCAGCGTCGGCCGACAGGCAAGCAATGAGTAGAAGCGAGGTTGCGGGCTCACCGCCAGTTGCGGCCGGGACCGTCTCGCCACCCCTCAGCATGGCCACGCTTGTCCCGGCTGCGGCAGATTTTGGCCGTGTTGCCTCAACGGAGGCCCTAACAAACGAGCCGACCTTGGCCATTGTTCCGACCAACGCCGCCGGGGTCGACGGAATACCCAGCGAGGCGCGACCGGCAACCGAGCCCGCCATCGCCAGACAAACCGCCCTGCAGATTGCCGAGGCGGCGCGGCACCTACCCGACCGGCCGGTCGAAATCACGCTCAATCCCGAAGAACTTGGCCGCGTGCGGATGACGCTCAGCGCCGCTGACGATGCCATCGTCGTGACCCTGGCGGTTGAGCGCGGCGAAACCGCCGACCTGCTGCGCCGCCATATCGAGACGTTGGCGCAAGAATTCCGCTCGCTCGGATATCGCGACATCTCGTTCGAATTCGGTGGCGGTCACGGTGGCGCGGGCATGGACAATCCCGCGGATCAAGAGAGCCAAGCCAAAGATCAGGGATCCGGCATCGACCCCGCCCCAGCCGACCCGGGTCCGGCGCCTTTGCGGATCGACCTTGGCGGGCGCGTAGACATGCGGATTTAGGAAAGGACCGACGAATGGAAATCTCTCCCACCCTGACCGGCCCCTTGCCGACCACGCAGCCCGACAAGGGCGGCGATGACGGCACCATCAGTTCTGACTTCGAAACTTTCCTGCGCATGCTGACCGTGCAAATGCAGAACCAGGACCCGCTCAATCCGGTCAAGTCCGAGGAGTTCGCGGTGCAGCTTGCGACCTTTTCCGGCGTTGAGCAGCAGGTGCGTACGAACGACCTACTGGAGGCGCTTGCAGCGGAGATGGGCGTGGGCGGTATCGCACAGGCCGCCGATTGGGTCGGAATGGAGGCCCGGGTCCCAGCAGAGGGGTATTTCGACGGGACCCCGCTTACGCTTTACCCCAAACCGCAGGCCACCGCCGAACAGGCATATCTTGTGGTAACCGACGCCGCGGGCGTCGAAGTGCAGCGCAGTGCCGTCGCGGTGTCGGAAGATCCTGTTGTCTGGGCAGGCACAGGTCCGGCGGGCGGTCCATTGCCCGTGGGGGCCTACAGCTTCACATTGGAAAGCTACAGTGGCGGAGCCCTGACGGCCACCGAACCGGTCGAGGTGTACAACAGGGTGACCGAGGCTCGGATCGAAGACGGTCAGGTCAGACTGATCCTCAAAGGCGGTGCGTCGATCGGGACGGCCGAGGTCACCGCACTGCGCGAGCCGGGCGGCGCGGCCTGATTGCTTGCCGTGTCTGAGCCAAGCGCCTAGCCTGGGCCCGGACGTCGAACAGGGGCATTTGGGGTGCAGGCAGCCAGGACCGAGCGTGCAGCGGCGCCGCCCGATTGGCTGGTGCATCGGCTGGCCGAATTGGGGTTGGCCCCGCGCGATTTAGCTTGGCAGCGACTCGGCGGCGGGCGGACCAACTGTCTGTGGCGCTGTAAGTCAACTGCCGGCGATTTGGTCTGCAAACTATACGATTTGTCCGCCGCTACACCGCTTTTCGGGAACGAGGCCGCGGCAGAGGCGCAGGTTCTGACTGCGCTGTCTGGAACGGGCTTGGCGCCAGAACTGGTGGTCGCCGAGATGCACGTGAACGGCGCCTTCCTGGTCTATCGACATCTGTCGGGCACGGCCGGCACCGGGTCCGTGACCGCCTGTGCGCAGCTTTTGGCGCGGGTCCATCAGCATCCGCCGCCCGCGGGCCTGCGCCGCGCGCCGCAGGGCGCGTCTGAAATCCTGCAACAGGGCGAAACCATGCGCCGCAGCCTATCCGCGGAGCGCCGTAAGCGCCTCGCCACCGTGCGACCCGAGACACCGAAGGTGGAGCCGATGTCTGCAGTCCTGCTGCACGGCGACCCGGTTCCAGCGAACTTCATTGCGACCGGTGCGGGTCTGCGCCTGATCGATTGGCAGTGTCCGAGCGTGGGAGATCCAGCAGAGGACCTGGCGATCTTCCTGTCTCCCGCGATGCAATCACTCTATGGCGAAGGACCCCTCAGCAAGGCGCACGAAGCGGCCTTCCTGGAGGCTTATGGGCACCCAGATCGCGCCGCGCGATATCGAGCGCTGGCATCGGCCTTCTACTGGCGGATGGCGGCGTATTGTTTTTGGAAGGCCGAACGCGGCGCGGTGGATTACGCTGCAGCGGCCGAGCTCGATTTGGCGATGCTCGATCGCGCCGGGCACAGCCAACAGCCCGTTTGACTGGATCTGCCATGGGACGGTCATTGGCCGCTTGGCGTGAGCGGCTCCTTTAAGCGGTATGCTACTCCGAATGGCGACTGAAGGCACTGCTCGCCTCCTCGGGCCGTGCGCCTCAAAACGCGCCGCCCGCCCAGGCGCCGGCGAGGGCGAGGGCGGCGCCGGCGGTCATCCAGAGAATCGGCCAGAGCGGCCCGGTGCCGCGGGGTTTCGCCGGCTCTTCGGATTGCCGGATCAGCGCCGCCTCGGCGATCTGCGGCAGTTTCGGGCCAAATCGCGCGATCACCCGCGCGGTCTTGGCCAGATCGCCCAGCAAAGCGCGCGGGCCGATGTTTTGCTTGATGTACTGCTCGACGATCGGCTGGGCGACGCTCCAAATGTTGATCTGCGGGTAGAGCGAGCGGGCGACGCCTTCGACCACCACCATGGTGCGCTGCAGCAGGATCAGTTCGGTCCGGGTCTCCATCCCGAAGCGCTCGGTCACCTCGAAGAGATAGGCCAAAAGCTTGCCCATCGAGACTTGGCTGGCGTCGAGCCCGAAGATCGGCTCGCCCACCGACCGCAGCGCCCGGGCGAACTCGTCGATGTCGCGGTCGGCGGGCACGTAGCCGGCCTCGAAATGCACCTCGGCCACGCGGCGGTAGTCCTTGCGGATGAAGCCGAACAGGATCTCGGCATAGACGCGGCGGGTATATTCGTCGATCCGCCCCATGATCCCGAAATCGAGCGCGACGATGTCGCCGGTCGCCGAAACCTTCAGGTTGCCCTGGTGCATATCGGCGTGGAAGTAACCGTCGCGCAGGGCATGGCTGAGAAAGAGCTGCAGCACGCGCTCGCCCAAAACCCGGCGGTCGTGCCCGGCGGCGTCGATGGCGGGGAGGTCGTGCGCCGGAATGCCCTCGGCCCAGTCCAGCGCCATGGCACGGCGGCCCGACAAAACCCATTCGACCTTGGGCACCTGAAAGCCCGGGTCCTTGTCGGTGTTGGCGGCAAACTCGGCGGCGGCGGCGGTTTCCATGCGCAGGTCAAGCTCGCCATTCACCACGCCTTCGAAATGCTCGATCACGTCATGCGGGCGCAGCCGGCGCGAGGCCGGCGACAAGACCTCGATGGCGTCGGCGGCGAAATAGAATGCGTCGATGTCCTTGCGGAAGGCGCGCTCGATGCGCGGGCGCAGCACCTTCACCGCGACGTCGCGCCCGGACCCGATCATCCGCGCCCGGTGCACCTGGGCGATCGAGGCGGCGGCGACCGCGTCGGAAAACTCGGAAAACAGCGCGTCGACCGGCCGCCCGAGCTCGGTCTCGATCGTGGCCTTGGCCTCTTCGACGGAAAACGGCGGCAGCTTGTCCTGCAAGACGCGCAGCTGCATCGCCAGTTCTTCGCCCACCACGTCGGGCCGGGTCGACATGATCTGGCCGAACTTGATGTAGGCGGGGCCAAGCGCGGTCAGCGCCCGGGTCGCCGGCGGCAGGTTGGGGTCGCCCCTGAGCCCCAGCCAGCGGAACGGCCAGGCCAGGCTGCGGGCGAGCACCCGGATCGGCGCCGGCGCGTTAAAGGCATCGAGCACGACCCGCATCGCGCCAGTGCGTTCCAGCGTCGCGCCAGTGCGCACCAGCCGCCAAATGTTATGCGGCCCGCGCACCTAGAGCGCGTCCAATTTACACGGGAGTCGGCATTCACAATCCCGCCCGAGGCAGCGTTTGCGCCTGCAAATGCGTTCGGGCGCGGTTGTGAATTCGATTGAATTGGACATGCTCAGAGCTTCCAACCGGAATGCAGCGCCGCGACGCCCATCGTTAGATTGCGAACCTTGACCTGACCGAAGCCGGCGCCGCGGATCATGTCGGCGAAGGTTTCTTGATTGGGAAACTTGCGGATCGATTCCACGAGGTACTGATAGCTCTCGCGGTCGCCGGCCAAGACTTGCCCCATCGCCGGGATCACGTTGAACGAATAGCGGTCGTAGAGCCACTGCAGCCCCGGATTCGGCAGCTGCGAGAATTCCAGCACCATGAGCCGCCCGCCCGGGCGCAGGACGCGGAACGCCTCGGCTAGGGCGGCCTCGGGGCGGGTGACGTTCCGGATGCCGAAGCTGATCGTATAGACGTCGAAGGTGGCATCCTCGAACGGCAGCGCCATGGCGTCGCCGACCACCCAGTCGAGCCGGTCGGCAAGCCGTTCCGCCTCGGCCCGCTTGCGACCCTCGACCAGCATCGGTTCGGTCAAGTCGCAGACGACCGCCTCGGCCAGGGGCGCGCGGGCGAGGAAGCGGAACGCAATGTCGCCAGTGCCGCCGGCGACGTCGAGCAGGCGCTGCCCGTTTCGCGGCGCCAGCCAGTCCATCATCGCGTCCTTCCACAGCCGATGCACCCCACCCGACATCACGTCGTTCATCAGGTCGTAGCGCGACGCCACGCTGGTGAAGACGCCATGCACCCGGCCGGCCTTGTCGGTCTCGGGGATGGTTTCGTTGCCGAAATGGGTGGTTTTGCGGTCGTCGTCGGTCATCGGGTCTTGCGGCCTGTGCAAACTGCCCCTCCTTATAGGGCGCTTGGGGGGCGTTACAATCCGGCCCCCGGTCGCAACGGAGCGCCAAGTGCCTGAACTGCCAGAGGTCGAGACGGTTCGCCGCGGGCTGGTCCCGGTGATGGAAGGCCGGGTGATCGCGCGCGCCGAGGTGCGGCGGCCCAACCTGCGCTGGCCGTTTCCCGAAAGCCTGGCGGCACGGCTGACCGGGCGGCGGGTGCTGCGGCTGGGGCGGCGGTCGAAATACATACTCGCCGATCTCGACAGCGGCGAGACGCTGATCGTGCATCTGGGTATGTCGGGGCGGATGCTGGTGTCGGGCGCCGAGGTCGGGCAGTTCCACCACGCCCATCCGGCGCCGGACAAGCACGACCACGTGGTGCTGACCATGCAAGACGGCGCGCGGATTACCTTCAACGACGCGCGCCGGTTCGGAGCAATGGATCTGACGCCGACCGGCGCGGTCGAGGAGCATTGGCTGATCCGCAGCCTCGGGCCCGAGCCCCTGGGCAACGCGTTCGACGAAGACTATCTGGCGGCACGACTCAAGGGGCGCCGGACGCCGATCAAATCCGCGCTTTTGGACCAGCGAGTCGTTTCCGGACTGGGCAATATCTATGTCTGCGAGGCGCTTTACCGCGGCCATATCTCGCCCAAACGCATGGCCGGGCGGATCGCCGAGGCCCGGGTCAGACGACTGGTTCCGGTGATCCGGGAGGTTCTGAATGACGCCATCGCCGCGGGCGGGTCGTCGTTGCGCGACTACCGGCAAGCCGATGGCGAGCTTGGATATTTTCAGCATGCCTTCGACGTCTACGACCGCGAAGGCGCGCCCTGCCATACCACCGGCTGTGCCGGCACAATCGCCCGTGTGGTGCAGTCCGGGCGGTCGTCGTTCTACTGCCCGAAATGTCAAAGATGACTTGATCCCCGGCGACGCGGTGGTATGGACTCCGCCGGACGGGGAACTATCAAAGGCAATCTTCATGGCCTTCAAGACGCTCATCGTCGACATCGAAGACCACGTCTGTCTCATCAAATTGAACCGGCCCGACGCGCTGAACGCGCTGAATTCCGAGCTTTTGGCCGAGCTCGGCCAGGCGCTTGCCGAGGCCGAGGGCAACGACAAGGTCCGCGCCATCGTGCTGACCGGCAACGACAAGGCCTTCGCCGCCGGAGCCGACGTCACCGAGATGGCCGAGAAGACCTTCGTCGAGGTCTTCGCCACCGACATGTTCGCCGCCGAGACCGAGGCGGTGATGCGTTGCCGCAAGCCGGTGATCGCCGCGGTGGCGGGCTATGCGCTCGGCGGCGGCTGCGAACTGGCGATGATGTGCGACTTCATCATCGCCGCCGACACCGCCAAGTTCGGTCAGCCCGAGATCAACCTCGGCGTCATTGCCGGCATCGGCGGCACTCAGCGGCTGACACGGTTCATCGGCAAGGCCAAGTCGATGGACATGCACCTGACGGGGCGCTTCATGGACGCCGAAGAGGCCGAACGGTCGGGTCTGGTCAGCCGCGTGGTGCCCGCCAAGAAGCTGATGGAAGAAGCGATGGGCGCCGCGCAGAAGATCGCCGAGAAATCCGCGTTGTCGGTGATGGCGGTGAAGGAAGCGGTGAACCGCGCCAACGAGACCAGCCTGCGCGAGGGGCTGTTGTTCGAACGCCGCCTGTTCCATTCGCTCTTCGCCACCGAGGACCAGACCGAGGGCATGGCCGCCTTCCTGGAAAAGCGCGAGGCGCAATTCCGCGACAAGTGACGCAGGCCGCAAGGGTTGCCAAGCCCGCCAATCTGCCGTATCTGCCGCCGCCACATGCGCGTGAGGCCCGCTTTGGCCGGATGAACCGGTAGGCAAACCCGGTCGGGTCTCGTTGCGCAATTGACATGTAACGCACCCGACGAAGGGATCGAAAAATGGCGAATTCGCCCCAGGCCAAGAAACGCGCGCGCCAGAACCAGCGCCGTTACGACATCAACAAAGCGCGCCGGTCGCGCATCCGCACCTTCCTGCGCAAAGTCGAAGAGGCGATCGCCTCCGGCGACAGGGACGCCGCAGCCGCGGCCCTGCGGCAGGCGCAGCCGGAATTGATGCGCGGCGTCTCCAAGGGCGTTCTGCACAAGAACACCGCCGCCCGCAAAGTCTCGCGGCTGAACGCCCGGGTGAAAGCGATCGGCTAGGCCGACTCACCCCGACGCAGAACCAAACGCGCGCCCCATCGGCGCGCCGTTTTTTTTCCGATGTGTTTTTTTGGCCGCTGATTTCACCGCGATCAAAGGCTTATCAGATTCGCCGCCCGCATTCCGATGAGTCAAGCTTTATTGACTGTTGCACGCGCCGCAGACGCCTTGCTAGCTTGACGCTGCGATTCACGTCGTGCTGGGGGGACATGCGGTCGAAACGGGGACTGCGAGGGAACGAGAGCCAATTCCTAAGCGTCAAACAGGTGCTGCCAGAACACCTTGATCCGGTTTGATCACTCTCGGACCGCGGGGCCTATCGGGGCCGGCGCGGTACGGTAATCGGGGCGTTGTGTTGGGTGCGTCTGCACCCCGACCCGCGCATCCGACATGTCCAAGACATCCCATGGCGCTGTGCTGTGCCGCGAACGGGCTGGAGGGGCCCCAAGCGTCGCTGCCGCGTCGGGGCAAGCTGCTGGTCGGCCGGAGCGCTTCGATCAATTTCGGTCGAGGTCGGTCGAGTGTCCCGCGGCGGCGCCCAAGGGATAGCGACGGGACGCGCGCAGAACCGGGCGGGATCGGACCCCGCCTAAATTCCGCCGTTTGAGGTGGGGATAATGAAAACGAATGTGCGGGTCGAAGAGAGAATGACGGAAGATACTTGGGGACGGATACGGGACGAACTGATCGGGACAGTAGGAAGGGACAATTTCGTAAACTGGATAGAGCCGCTGGAATTCGCGCAACTCGAAGAGGGCGTCGCGACCTTTCTGGTGCCGACCAACTTCATGGGCAACTGGGTGTCGCGCAACTTCGGCGAAGATATCCTGCAACATCTCAAGACCGCCGGAAACCGGGTGTCACGGGTGGACTTCGTTGTCCCGGAGCCGATCAAAAGCGCCGCTCCCGCGCCCGAGCCAGAGCCCGCGAAACCGGCGCTGGCCCCGGTGACCGAGGACGCCGACCTGCCTGGCGCGCCGCTGGATGCACGCTTCACCTTCGACCGCTTCGTCGTCGGCAAGCCGAACGAGTTGGCGCATGCCGCCGCCCGCCGCGTGGCAGAGGGCGGCGAGGTGACCTTCAACCCGCTGTTTCTTTATGGCGGCGTGGGCCTCGGCAAGACCCACCTGATGCACGCCATTGCGCATGAGCTGCAGACCCGCCGGCCCGACCTGAAAATCGTCTACCTGTCGGCCGAACAGTTCATGTACCGCTTCATCCAGGCGCTGCGCGAACGCCAGATGATGGACTTCAAGCAGATCTTCCGGTCGGTCGACATTCTGATGGTCGACGACGTCCAGTTCATCGCCGGCAAGGATTCCACGCAAGAGGAATTTTTCCATACCTTCAATGCCTTGGTCGATCAGAACAAGCAGATCATCATCTCGGGCGACCGCGCACCGGGCGAGATCAAGGACCTTGAAGAGCGGATCAAATCGCGCCTGCAATGCGGCCTGGTGGTCGACCTGCACCCCACCGACTACGAGCTGCGCCTGGGCATCCTGCAGCAAAAGGTCGAACAGCACCGCGCGCAATACGCCGACTTGGTGATCGCCGACGGCGTGCTGGAATTCCTCGCCCACCGGATCTCGACCAACGTGCGGGTGCTGGAGGGCGCGCTGATGCGGCTTTTCGCTTTCGCCTCGCTCGTGGGCAAGGAAATCACGCTGGATCTGACCCAGGACTGCCTGGCCGACATCCTGCGCGCCAGCGACCGCAAGGTCACCATCGAAGAGATCCAACGCAAGGTCAGCGAGCATTACAACATCCGGCTCTCCGACCTGATCGGCCCGCGCCGGATCCGCACCATCGCAAGGCCTAGGCAGGTGGCGATGTACCTGGCCAAGCAGCTCACCACCCGCAGCCTGCCCGAAATCGGCCGCCGCTTCGGCAACCGCGACCACACCACGGTGATGCACGGCGTGCGCAAGATCGAAGAGCTGAAAGCGACCGACAGCCAGATCGCCGACGACATAGAGCTGCTGCGCCGCGCGCTCGAAGCCTGAACGCGCGCAATGGGACCGGCCCGGCGCGCCCTTGACGCCGGCCGGAAACCCCGATTCAGTCCAGAAATCGCTTGAGCCGGGGACGGAAACCGGTAGGTTTGCCGCCCCGGAACACGAGAGGGTCGAGGGCATGAAGATCAGCATCGAGCGCGGCACACTCCTCAGGGCGGTCGGTCAGGCGCAGTCGGTCGTGGAACGCCGCAACACGATCCCGATCCTCGCCAATGTCCTGATCGAGGCCGAGGCCGACACCGTCAGCTTTCGCGCCACCGACCTCGACATCGAAGTCGTCGACAAGGCCCAGGCTCAGGTCGAACGCGCCGGCGCCACCACCGTCAACGCCGTGACGCTGAACGAGATCGTGCGCAAACTGCCGGATGGCGCGCTGGTGCAGCTGACCGACGACGGCGCCTCGGGGCGGCTGACGATCGAGGCGGGGCGGTCGAACTTCTCGCTGGCGACGCTGCCGAAAGAGGATTTTCCGGTGATGGCCTCGTCGGAATACCAGTCGAATTTCTCCGCCCCCGCGCCCGTCTTGCGGCGGCTGTTCGACAAGTCGAAATTCGCGATCTCGACCGAAGAGACCCGGTATTACCTCAACGGCGTCTACATGCACGTGGCCGAGGCCGATGGCGGGCGGGTGTTGCGCTGCGTGGCCACCGACGGCCACCGCCTGGCCCGGATCGACGCCGATCTGCCCGCGGGTGCCGAGGACATGCCCGGGGTGATCGTGCCGCGCAAGACGGTGGGCGAGCTGCGCAAGCTGCTCGACGATGACGAGGCGCAGATCGCGGTGTCGGTCAGTGAAACCAAGGTCCGGTTCGCCACGCCCGAGATCACACTGACCTCGAAGGTGATCGACGGCACCTTCCCCGACTATTCCCGCGTCATTCCCGCCGGCAACACCCGCAAGCTCGAGGTCGATGCCGGCGAGTTTGCGCAAGCCGTCGACCGCGTCGCCACCGTCAGCTCGGAACGCTCGCGCGCGGTCAAGCTGCAGCTCGACGAGGACAAGCTCCTCTTGTCGGTCAACGCCCCCGACAGCGGCGCGGCGGAAGAGGAACTGGCGGTCGCTTACGGCGACGACAAGCTGGAGATCGGGTTCAACGCCAAGTACCTGTTGGAGATCGCCAGCCAGGTCGACCGCGAGAACGCCGTGTTCCTGTTCAACTCCGCCGGCGACCCGACACTGATGCGCGAGGGCAACGACCAATCGGCGGTCTACGTCGTGATGCCGATGCGCGTCTGACGCCGCTGGCCTCCGGCGGGAGTGTCTTTGCCAAGATGAAGGAGCGGGGTCGGTGCCCAGGCTTGCCCTGACGAAACTGACCCTGTCGCATATCCGGTCGCACAAGACGGCGCGGCTCGATCTCGACGGCCGGCCGGTCGCGATCTTCGGGGCCAACGGGGCGGGCAAGACCAACATCCTAGAGGCCGTGTCTCTGTTTTCGCCCGGCCGCGGGTTGCGCCGGGCTGCAGCCGACGAGATCGCACGCCAGCCCGAGGCGTTGGGCTGGAAAGTGACCGGCGTGCTGCAGTCGCTGCACCAGGTACACGAGATCGCCACCTGGGCCGAGCCGGGCGCCGCGCGGCAGGTCACCATCGACGGCAAGGCGGCCTCGCAGACCGCCCTGGGGCGCATAGCCCGCATGGTCTGGCTGGTCCCGTCGATGGACCGGCTGTGGATCGAGGGCGCCGACGGGCGACGGCGGTTTCTGGACCGGATGACGCTGAGTTTTGACCCTAATCATGCCGAAAATGCGCTGATCTACGACAAGGCGATGCGCGAGCGGAACCGGCTGTTGCGCGACCAGGTGCGCGACGCCCATTGGTACGCCGCGCTCGAGGCCCAGATGGCCCAGGCGGGCGCCGCGGTGATCGACGCCCGCGCCTCCGCCGTCGCCCGGCTGATGTCGGCCCAGGCCGGCGCCAGAACCGCATTTCCGGTCGCCGACCTGTCACTCGATGCGCCCGACGGTGTGGTCTGGGCCGACACCGAAGCCGACCTGGCCGAGGCCTTCGCCGAGAGCCGCCCGCGCGATCTTCAGGCCGGGCGCACTCTGGTCGGCCCGCATCGCATCGACATGACCGGGGTCTACGCCGCCAAGGGCACCCCGGCCAAGGCCTGTTCCACAGGCGAGCAGAAGGCGCTGCTGATCTCGCTGATCCTGGCCAATGCCCGCGCTCTGGCCGAGGATTTCGGCGCCCCGCCCATCGTTCTGCTTGACGAAATCGCGGCCCATCTCGACGCCGACCGCCGCGCCGCGCTTTACGACGAGATCTGTGACCTTGGCGCCCAGGCCTGGATGACCGGCACCGGGCCCGAGCTGTTTGCCGACCTCGGCGACCGGGCGGCGCGGCTGGAGGTGCGGGACGACGGCGGCACCTCGGTCATCGCCCCTGGATGATCCGCGCCGGCCGCGATACCCCTGCCCCATGACCGCCACGACCCTCGACCTTGCGCTTTACGCCGGCGCGCTGGCGATCCTGTTCCTGACGCCGGGACCGGTCTGGGTCGCGATGGTGGCGCGCACCCTGTCCGGCGGGTTCCACGCCGCCTGGCCCCTAGCGCTTGGCGTCGTCGTCGGAGACGCCGTCTGGCCGCTGATCGCCGTCCTCGGCGTCGCCTGGCTGGTCTCGACCTTCGCCGGCGCCATGGCGGTGCTGAAATGGACCGCCGCGGCGATCTTCCTGATCATGGGCACACTGATCCTGCGCCACGCCGACCGTTCCATCGCCGGCGACAGCCGCCTGACGCGCCCGGGCATGTGGGCCGGTTTCGCCGCCGGCGTGGCGGTGATTCTGTCGAACCCCAAGGCGATCCTGTTCTACATGGGCGTGCTGCCGGGCTTCTTCGACCTCACCCGCGTCACCGCCCCCGACATCCTGGCCATCGTCTTTCTGTCGATGCTGGTACCCTTGATCGGCAACTTGATCTTCGCCTTATTCATCGACCGCGCACGACGCCTTTTGACCTCTCCCAAAGCGCTCAAACGCACCAACCTAATTGCCGGTTGCCTTCTGATTTGCGTCGGGGTTGTCATCCCCCTGACCTGACACCAAATATTGTGTGTCACACGTGACAATCCCCCCATAAACAGCTATAAAATCGGGCAAAACACCGAGGATCCTCTGCATGGCAGAACCAGCCCGCAAGCCGGACGACTACGGCGCGGAATCGATCAAAGTTCTCAAAGGGTTAGAAGCTGTTCGCAAGCGTCCCGGGATGTATATCGGGGACACTGACGACGGCTCTGGCCTGCACCATATGGTCTACGAGGTCGTTGATAACGGTATCGACGAGGCCTTGGCCGGCCACGCCACCGAAGTGACGGTGAAAATCCACGCCGACAACAGCGTCTCGGTGACCGACAACGGCCGCGGCATTCCGGTCGACATCCACCCCGAAGAGGGCGTCAGCGCGGCCGAGGTCATCATGACCCAGCTCCATGCCGGCGGCAAATTCGACCAGAATTCCTACAAGGTCTCAGGCGGCCTGCACGGGGTCGGCGTGTCGGTCGTGAACGCGCTTTCCGATTGGCTGGAACTGACCATCTGGCGCGACGGCAAGGAACACCAGGCCCGGTTCGAAAACGGCGAGACGGCGGAACATCTGACCGTCGTCGGCGATGCGGGCGGCCGGAAAGGCACCGAGGTTCGGTTCCTCGGCTCGACCAACACATTCTCGAACCTCGACTACAACTTCCACACGCTGGAAAACCGCCTGCGCGAGCTGGCCTTCCTGAATTCCGGCGTGAAGATCGTCTTGCACGACGACCGTCCCGCCGAGGCGCAGCATGTCGAGATGTGCTACGAGGGCGGCGTCAACGAATTCGTCCGCTACCTCGACCGCCATAAACACCCCCTGATCGACGAGCCGATCTTCATCCGCGGCGAACGCGACGGCATCACCGTCGAGGTCGCGATGTGGTGGAACGACGGCTACAACGAGATGGTGCTGCCGTTCACCAACAACATCCCCCAGCGGGACGGCGGTACCCATCTGGCGGGCTTTCGGGGCGCGTTGACGCGTTCCCTGAACCTGTTCGCCGGGTCGTCCGGCATCGCGAAGAAGGAAAAGGTCAGCTTCACCGGCGACGACGCGCGCGAAGGGCTGACCTGCGTGCTGTCGGTCAAGGTGCCCGACCCGAAATTCTCATCCCAGACCAAGGACAAGCTCGTCAGCTCCGAAGTCCGCCCCGCCGTCGAAAGCCTGTTGAACGAAAAGCTCAGCGAGTGGTTCGAGGAAAACCCCGGCCCCGCCAAGCAGATCGTCACCAAGATCATCGAGGCGGCGCTGGCGCGCGAGGCCGCCCGCAAGGCGCGCGAGATGACGCGCAAGAAATCCGCCCTCGACATCGCCTCGCTGCCCGGCAAGCTCGCCGATTGCCAAGAGAAGGACCCCGAAAAACGCGAGCTTTTCTTGGTCGAGGGCGACAGCGCCGGCGGCTCGGCAAAGCAGGGCCGTGCGCGGGCCAACCAGGCGGTGCTGCCGCTTCGGGGCAAGATCCTGAACGTCGAACGCGCGCGCTTTGACCGGATGTTGTCGAGCCAGGAAATCGGCACCCTCATCACGGCATTAGGGACGGGCATCGGCCGAGACGAGTTCGACCTCGACAAGCTGCGCTATCACAAGATCATCATCATGACCGACGCCGATGTGGACGGCGCGCATATTCGTACTTTGCTGTTGACGTTCTTCTTCCGACAGATGCCCGAGATCATCGAACACGGCCATCTCTACATCGCGCAGCCGCCGCTCTATAAGGTCGCTCGTGGCAAGTCCGAGGTATATCTGAAGGACCAGGCCGCTTTAGAGGACTACCTTGTCGAGATGGGCGTCGAGGGGGCGGTGCTGCGGCTGGGCACTGGCGAGGAGATCGTCGGCGCCGACCTTGCACGGGTGGTCGACGAGGCCCGCAACGTGCGCCGCATCCTACAGGCCTTCCCGACCCATTACCCGCAGAATATCCTTGAACAGGCCGCCATCGCCGGCGCGTTCCTGCCGGGCCGGCTCGATGCCGACCTGCAAGGCACGGCGGAGACCGTCGCGGCTCGGCTCGACCTGGTCAGCGAAGAATACGAGCGCGGCTGGCAGGGTCGGCCGACCCAGGATAGGGGTTTGCGGTTCTCGCGGAACCTGCGCGGGGTGGAAGAGGTGCGTACACTGGACGGGCCGGTGCTGCGGTCGGGCGAGGCGCGCAAGCTCGGCGATTTCACCTCCGGGCTACAGGATATCTATGGCAAAACCGCGCATCTGATCCGACGCGACAAAGAACTCGTCATCCACGGGCCGATCGGGCTGCTCAACGCAATTCTGGGTGAGGGCGAAAAGGGCCTGACCCTGCAGCGCTACAAGGGCTTGGGCGAGATGAATCCCGACCAGCTGTGGGAGACGACGCTTGACCCCGAGGCGCGGACCCTGCTGCAGGTGAAGATCGAAGATGTCGCCGAGGCGGACGACCTGTTCACCAAGCTGATGGGCGATGTGGTGGAGCCGCGCCGCGAGTTCATCCAGCAAAACGCACTGAGCGTGGAGAACTTGGATTTCTGAGCCTTGGGTCGAGCGCGACACGTTCCATCCATGACGCGAATGGCTTCCGACACGCACCAATGATCCGCAAATAGTCTCGACCGACCCTAATCCTGCGTCTCGGTCAAAATCCGCCGTTTCGGGCGTTAGGCAGTGTCGAAGCGGCCCTGAATCAGGGTTCGTAGCGTCTGCAGAAAGGGCACCTCGACGGGCCTTTTTGCGTCCCGTTGGCCAAAGTCCACGCTTGGCCCAGCCCATCGCACGTTACAGGACATGCCCGCACTACGCCGCCCCCCAGGGCCGGAACCCGAACATCATGTAGTCGCGTTGATAGGCGGTCCGGACCGCCGCTTCGACGGCCTCGTCGTAGTACTCTGCCAGCGGAACTGGCGCGTCGTCCTGCCAATCAGGCGCAAGTGTCGGCGCGTGGCCGATCTGCGCGGCCACCTGATCGAGCCCGAGCTGCAGCTGATCCTCGCGCAGGACCATATCCGGCAGCTGCACTTGCGCCATGCCCTGCAACAGCTCGGTCTGCGAGGCCCAGCTGGCATCCACACGCTGACTGGTCTGCCCATTCAGGTTGCCCGCCACGAAGGCCGCAAACGCAAGGAATGCCTCGCGCTGGCGCGCCGCATCGAACCCGGACGGCAGCGCACCCTGCGGGATCGGCAGCCGGTAGTGCTTGCGCAGCGTCTCGCGGATGTCGGCGAAGCAGTCCGGCCCCGGCACCAGGATATGCCGCGCGAAGGCCCCATGCAGCCGCTGCACCGGATGCCGCACGACCGAAAACGCCCGGTGCCCTTTGTGTTGCCGCTTCCACTGGCGCAGCGTCTTCTGGCTGAACCCGCGCAGCAACGCGTCATCGTCAACCCCGTCCAGAGCGGCAAGCCAAGCATGCACGCGCTCGTCCGGTCCCCCCCGCACGGGAAGATACAAAACTGGCGAGGCCGCGGCGGCTACGTAATGCGGGACCATCGGCGCGCGCCGCGGCTCGAAGTTCGGCGTCCGCGTCAGGTCGAACCGGTCGATCCGCGCCAGCGCCGCCTCCATCTCGGGGAAATTGGTGACTTTAGTCTCTAATCCACCGGGATTCTGCACCTTGGTCGCCTGCGAGGTGCGCTTTTTCTGGTGATCCACCCCCAAAAACCGCGCCAGTCCGTCCAGTACCTGCAGATCGGCCAAATCGTCGTAACCGATGTAGAACGCGGTCTGCCCGGTGGACTGCAGCTGGTGCTGCAGCCGCAGTTGAAACGCCTGCGTCCGCTCCAGATGCGCCTCGAACTCGGCCCGGTCGAAGGTGATTTGCGCCGACTTGGCCCGCTTCATGTCGCTGAGCCGCCACTGCCCGGTCTCGGCGGCAATCTTGCGCGAGACATAAGAGTCCACCGGGTTGCGGGTAAGGATGATCTTGGCGCAGCGCGGATCGGGCAGAATATGCGCCAGCACCCGTGGGTCGTGGTCGTGGAAGAACCGAAAGCCCGGCAGGCCGTCGGTTTCGACCCGGATCCGGTCGAGCAGCACGAACGGATCGGCCTCGCGATCGGCCAGGGTGATGCCGAACATCTCGGACTTGTTCGCCCCGCCGATGAAATGCGGATTGAAAAGCTCACCCAGGCAGGCCAGCCCCGGATAGTCGTTCAGGTTCGCCTCTAGAAAGTTCGACCCTGTCCGCATCTCGGCGAACATCACGAAATAGTCGAACCGCCCCGGCATCTATCGCGCGCCCGGGTGCCGCAGGGCCAGGGTCGGCGGAACGGCAAATCTCGGCTCTAACATGGCACCCGCGCCTATTTCTTGATCAGGTACGGTTTGCGGCGCGGGCGTGGCGTATCGACCGCCAGGTCATCGCCCGGAAAATCGCCCATCAAATGCGGATGCATGCCCTGGTTCTTGAGGTTCTGCAGGAACTGGCCGAACCCGTTGAGGTCCACCATGCGCGGCGCCTCGGTCAACCGGCGCACGTTGCGCGGCCCAATCTCGTCGATGATGGTCTGCAACGGCTCCATCGGCGAATCGACGAAATCGGCCATCGTCCAGATCCGCACCCGCGCCTTGGTTTGCGGCGCGCGCAGCAACCGCAAAAATGCGGTCTCGATCTTTTGCAGCCGCGCCGCCTCTTTGCGAATCTCCGAGAAATTGCGGTTGGCGTGGAACAGCGGCACCGCCCAGGCGCCCGAGATCACCGAGATCTGCGCGTTTGAATCGGTGGCCATGAAAGCGGTGACTTTCTGGTTGTCGCGGGGGCCAAACTGAAAACACTGCCGCTCGCCGCGGGTGTTCCAAATCAGGTTGGTCAAAAACGCCACCGGGTTGTAGTCGCGCAGCATCGCGCTGTCGCTCAGCGCACCGGCATAGACCTTCTGCTTGCCGGCGAATTCGACCCGACCGGGGGCATAAATCGCGCCATGCACGCGCGCGCCGACCATCTTTGCCAGCCACGCTTCGAAATCCTCGAACAGATCGCTGAAGCCTTCGAAGACCGAGTAGGGCGCGCAGGTTTTACCGTTCTCCCAGCCGGCATTGGGCAGCCGGCTTTGCATATAAAGCCCGGCGCGGCCGCGGGTGCGGCGTTCGACGGCCTTGGCGAAGATGCGGTCGATCTTGCCGGGATTCGGCTCTGCCCCGCTCATCACATCGGCGCCCGGGGCGAGGAACGTGTCATAGAGCCGGTTCGCCCGCGGCCAGATCTTGCGGGCCACGAAACAGCTGGATCGGCGCAAGAGCTGCAGGTGGTCGTCGTAGAAAATGTGCGGTTTGCCCTGGAAATCGAATTTCGACAGCGTCAGCGACCGGCTTTCCACATTCGAAGAATAAAGCCGCACCAGAGTCTGGTAATAGCTTTCGTCCGGGATCCAGACCCGCTTGAAGTAGCGGTCGTAGGTGGGCCGGTCCGGGTCTTCGAGGATCGCCGACAGGGTTTGGCGCGTCAGGCACCACCATTGGCTGCCCAGATGCGGCACGATCCCGTCGGGGATCTTGCGTTTCAGCCCCAGCCGCCGCTGCAGCCGCACATAGCGGTCAAAGAGATACCGCTGCTTTTTCCAGGAAAACGGGAACCGCAGCGTGAAGCGTTCGCTGTCGAGCCCGCCGACCGTCCAGGGTACGTCCTCGGTCGTCACCGATTCGATGAAATTGGTCATCGGCCGGTCTTCGAGATATTCGATCAGCTCGTGCACAGGCCTCAGCGGCAGGCACGAGCCCGAGGCCAGGAAGACATGTCGGACATCGGGAAACGACGCCAGCATCAACTCGGACGCGCTCTGCGAGGCGGCGACCAACGACCAGGTGCCCCACTCGCAGCGATGGCGCTTGGAAAACCGGATATTCGAGACCTTCGACAGCCGCTGGACGAAGGCCTTGTAATCGGCGCCCCGAACCTGTTTGTCGACATGGATCACCACCGGGCAACCATGGCCTGACCAGTGCCGCGCCACCTGTTCGGCCCGGTCGAGCGCCTCGTGCACCAGCATGACGAAGCCGACCGTCATGCCCAATTCCCTTTCGACATCAGGCCCAGGATTTCGAGCTGGCGCCAGTTGATGTACTTCTCGGACCACTTGCACCAGAGGTCCGGATTGTCCTTCAGGTGCCGGTGATAGGCCTTGTATTCGTGGCTAGCAGCGTAGTGCTGCTTTCGGTTCAATTCCTCTTCGGCCTTGGTGTTGAACGTGTCCAGGAACTTGGCGTGCAAGAGAATGCCGCTGGCCTTCTCGCCGCCCCACTCGTCGTAGACGAAATTGAGCCCCCGCGGCAGCAGCATGTGGGTCGAACTGACATAGGCGTAGTTTCGGTGCCACTTCACCAACGGCACCTTGTTCAGCGCCGGTGCCCGTTCCGGCCGGTCGTGGAAAAACGCGCGCGCGCGCGGGCCGCCTTGGATCCAAAGATTGCCGAAACGGTGGTTCTTGGCGATCGTGTAGTTGCCGCTGTCGAACCAGTTGGCGATCTCGATCGGGTCCTGCCCCTCGGTATAGGGGAAGCTGTCGATCGGCCCCTTTGGGTACATGTCCAGCAGCATGGCGCTGAACGATTTGATCGACGACGCGTCAAGCCAGTCGGTCAGCGCCCGGATCGGGCGTGTATCGCAGAACGGGTAGACGAAGAATTCATCGACATCGACGACCAGCGTCCAATGCCCGTGGCCATGACGCGACTGCAGCCAGTTCAGCCAATCGACCCCAAACCGGGCGCGTTTATAGCTGCCGTGACTGGTCCAAAGCGACACGTCCGGCTGTTCCATCAGGTATTCGTAGGACCCGTCGTCAGACCCATTATCCACCATCAGGAAGTGATTGACGCCCATCCTGCGGTAGTAGTCGAGGAAGAATTGCAGCCGGATCTTTTCGTTCCGGAGGGTCGAAAAGACCAAGATATCGTCAGGCTGGATCTGGTCGGTGCGGTCCTTGGCCACCGACAATTCCCGGCGCTTGCGGAAGGCGCGGATGCGCCACCGCTTGCGTTGCAACCTCAGCCGGTATGACCTCAACGCGTTCAAACCGTACCCTCTGACAGAGGAATCGTCCCGATCTACCAAACGGCCGCTATCACGTCACCTTTAAGACTAGGTTGAAATGATCGGTCCATGTGGGGATGCCGGTCGCGGGGGATGGCGTCCCGGTCCGCTCTCGCTCTGCCTGCCTCTTTTCCGCCAGTTGTTTTGTTATTTGCATCCAAGAATACACGTCGCCCGAGTCTAGGTAAACGGGTATGTTCCCCAGAGTTTCTCGATAGATCGGAAGGTCGCAGACCACGACCGGCACTCCCAACGCAGCCGCCTCCAAGGGCGGTAGGCCAAAACCCTCGGCCAGGCTCGGAAACAGCAAACCGGCCGAACCGGAAAGAAGTCCGGCGGCCGCCCGATCGTCGAGCCCGCTATATTCGAACAAGGCCCGGCCCCGCAGCGGTGTGGTGTCGAGCCTTTTGAACAGGGCTTCGTTCGCCCAGCCACGGGTTCCGACGATGACGAGGCTCGGCAGGTCTTCGATTGCGGTTTCTGCCGCCATGGCTTCCCACACATCCAGCAACAATGCGTGGTTTTTCCGCGGCTCGACCGTGCCGAGAGTCACGAAATAGGGCCGGTCCAAAGGCAGATCGGCTGGCAGTTGCGACATGTCCGGGCGAAACGGCTCGACGCCGAGATGCGCAACCACACCGTCGGGCGTCCGGCCCCAATTCCCGAACCAACGCTCGGCATCGGTGCGCGTGGCCGTAGAATTGTAGATCACAAGATCCGCCAGCGCCGACACGCGCTTCATCCGAGAGCGGAAGACATCTGTTTGTGCCGGTCTCTGAAAGTGCGGATGATCCAATGGGATCACGTCGTGCACAAGCACGTTGATCGTGCCACCGACGGAGTCGCGCCAGCCCTGCAGAATTTCGTCGGTCAGGTTGCTGTGCCCCACATTGAGGTAAGCGGTGCCCTTTGGCAGCGTCGTGCGCAGCATCCGGCGCAGCCCTCCCTTCCGGCGGCGCGATATCGACATCCGGCGTGCATCCGCTTCGGCGCGGCGTCGGTCTGCTGAGCTCTTCCAACGAAACCGGCCGATCAGGTCCATTGCACCCCACGGCGCGCGCCTTTCAATCCGCGCCAGGAGCGCACGCGCCCCGATTTCGTCCAACAGGATATGGCCGAACCGTGTAGTGATCAGCAAGTACAGGGGCACCGGATCGTCGATCAGCCGCCGCAGATAGGCCAGTTCTACGCGGTCGATCCCGGTCAGCGGCCCGCGGCCCTGCCGCGAGATTAGGCGCGTCAGGTCAAGGCAGCGCGCCGGGAGATCAGCCCTGGTAGGATCCGTTTTGGTGCCAGCGCCAGGCATCGGCGATCATCACCTCCAGCGTCG